>NZ_JAAIVC010000003.1 GCF_010975005.1 Caulobacter sp. 17J65-9
CCCGCCGAGCCTCAGCGGCGCATGAGCCTGGCGGAGGCGAGGGCGGTCCTGGGCGTCGACGCCGAGGCCGGCCCCGAGCAGATCCAGGCCGCCTACCTGCGCCTGATGCGCGCCGTGCACCCCGACCGCGGCGGCACCAGCGGCCTGGCCAGCCAGCTCAACGCAGCGCGAGATCGGCTGCTCGACCGGCGCTGAAGCCGGCTCAGTCGAGTGCGTGCAGGCCGTGGCGTTCAAACACGCGGACGGCTCGCTCAAGCGCGTCGGACGACTTCGCCAGAAGGTGATGGGTCAGGTGCCACCCTGGCCACAACACCAGTTCCGAGCCCAAGAAATAGACGCTCTCGCGATAGCGTTCGCGAACGATCTTGCTGAACAACTCGCGCGTCACTGGATCGCGGCGGCCGCGAAAGTGCACCGCCTTTTCACCATCAAAGAGCACGCCGCCCGCAGACATCTCCAAAAACGCAGCCAGATATCTCCGCTCGCGTTCAAGGAAATGCTTCAGTTGCCCCACCTCCACCGCCTCCCAGTAGGACAGGTAGGGCTCGGCGACGAATTCATCGCGGCTCAGCCAGTGCTCGAACACCGACACCGATCGATGCACGAAGTCGCCGTCGAGCTCGTCGAGCGTTTCGACGTCACGATCCGGGAAATAGAGCTCGCGCGGAAATCTCGCGCGAAGGCGCTGCGTCATCGGCTCAGCTTAGGGACGCGCCCGCGACCGCGCCACCGCCCCAAAGAAAAACCCTCCGCCGTGGGGCGGAGGGTTCTCAGTCGTTCCGCTCGGCGCGGCTCCCGTCAGGGGGCCATCACCAGACAGGGGATCTTCTTGGCCTTCAGCGCCTTGCAGGCCTGCTGCGCGCCGCTCTTGGTCAGGCCCTCGAAGCGGGCCCGGTACCAGCCGCCGCCGGCGTCCACGCCGCCGTCAGCGTCGGCGAAGTGCTGGGCGAACTTCTTGCTCAGCTGCTTCAGCTGGTTGTTGGCCAGCGACTTCTGCTTGTAGGCGCCGACCTGGACCGACCAGATCGCGTCCGGGTCCTTCTTCTTTTTCTTCGCGACCGGCGCGGTCTTGGCCGGGGTGGTCTTGGCGGGGACGACCTTGGCCTTCGCCTTGGCGTCCATGCCCGAGACCATGGCCATCGGATCGCTTTCTTCCGGGTTGGCGATCGGGCGCATGCGGGAGGTGGCCGCGACGGCGACGCCGGAGTCCGACGCTTGGGCGGCGCTCAGCACGTCGCCGATGTCGCGCGGCTGCGCGCTCGGGCCCATCGAAGCGTAGGCCACCGGGCCGTTCGGGCTCGTCGGGTGCTCGAACAGGTTCTGGGCGACGTTGATGACCTCGCCGGCCTGGCGGCGGCGCATGACTTCAAAGCCGGTGTTCAGCAGGTCGGCGACGTTGTCGTCGCGCGAACGGGTCGAGGAGCCGCCCATCACCACGGTGATCAGGCGACGGCCGTCACGCACGGCCGAGGCGGCCAGATTGTAGCCCGAGGCGTTGGTGAAGCCGGTCTTGATGCCGTCCACGCCCGGCATGCGGTGCAGCAGGCCGTTGTGGTTGCGCATGGTCTGACCGCGGAAGGTCATGCTCTTCTGGCCGAAGTACGAATAGTACTGCGGGAAGTCGCGCATCATGGCGCGCGACAGGATGGCGATGTCGCGGGCGCTGGTCAGCTGGCGGCTGTCGGGCAGGCCGTGCGGGTTGACGAAGCGGCTCTGCGTCATGCCCAGCTCCTGGGCGCGCAGGGTCATCAGGGCGGCGAAGCGGGCTTCCGAGCCGCCGATCTTCTCGGCGACCGCCAGGGCCACGTCGTTGGCCGACTTGATGCACAGGGCCTGGATGGCTTCGTCGACGGTCAGCGTCTGACCGGGGGACAGGCCCAGCTTGGACGGGGGCTGGGCGGCCGCGCGCGGCGAAATGGTGATGGTGTCGGTCAGCTTCAGCTTGCCTTGGCTCAGCTGCTCGAAGACCAGATAGAGCGTCATGATCTTGGTGATCGACGCCGGGTAGCGCTGTTCGTCGGCGCGGCGCGCGTACAGAACTTCGCCGGAATTGGCGTCGACGACGATGGCCGCATAGCGAACGTCGTCAGCCGGAGCGGCGACGGCGGGGGCGGCGAGGGCGAGAGGCAGCGAGGCCGTGACGGCGCCGAAAACCAGGCAGAGCGCCACGGCGATACGGCGGGCGGTGAGGAGCATACGATCGTCCGTCGTTCTGGAAGGCACGCGACGGCTTTCCACGCCGCCGAGACATCTGTTTAGCATGATCCCGTTACGGTTTCTCGCCGGTAAACGAGCTTTGCCACAAACGTGATTGTCGCAGGGGAAGCCTTGCCGATTGTGCACCGCACAACGTCGCCTTGACTTATTTCGCAGGTGCAATATATCAGCGGTCACGTGGCGCGGACCCTACGGTGCGCGCGCGGGGCCTCCCATCGCCCCGTGGACATCGCAGGAGATACTGAGATGCAGAACGGTTCCGAAGCCATCAAGGCCAACGTCGAGCGCGCCACCGCCGCCGGCCAGCAGGCCTTCCGCGAGAACGTCGAGAAGTCGCTGGGCGCGCTGAACGAGATCAACTCGGCCGGCAAGCGCAACCTGGAAGCCGTGGTCGAGAGCGTCACCGCCGCGACCCGCGGGGCCGAGACCCTGGGCGCCCAGGCGCTGGCCTATTCGAAGAAGAACTGGGAGGACAACGTGTCCGCCGCCCAGGCCCTGTCGTCGGCCAAGAGCGTCCAGGAAGTGGTCGAACTGCAGACCAAGTGGGCGAAATCCGCCATCGAATCCTACCTGTCGGAAATGACCCGGATGACCGAGATCGTCTCGGCCTCGGTCAACGACAGCCTGAAGCCGCTGAACGAGCGCATGACCGCCACCGTCGAGCGGTTCCAGTCGGTCCGCTAAACAGCGCCGCTTCCCAAACGCAGCAAGGGGCCCGGGACGGCGACGTCCCGGGCCTTTTCGCGTTTACCGGATCGAAGGCGGCGCGTGCGACGTTAAGGTTGCCGGGGGGACCTTCCAAAGCGCCCGCGTTGCCATATCTAATTCTAGAGTCCGGGCTTCGGCCCACACAGTCGGGGAACCTGATGACCGAGCGGAAGCAAGGTGATCAAAACAACGGCGCCGGTGCGGCGGTCGTCACGCAGGTCAAGCCGAAGACGCAAAAGCCTTCGCTTTACCGCGTGCTGATCCTGAACGACGACTACACCCCGATGGAATTCGTGGTTTACGTCCTCGAGCGGTTTTTCAACAAATCGCGAGAGGACGCGACTCGTATCATGCTGCATGTGCATCAGCATGGTGTCGGCGTCTGCGGCGTTTATACCTACGAAGTGGCCGAAACGAAGGTGGCGCAGGTCGTCGAGACCGCGCGTCGCCATCAACACCCGCTCCAGTGCACTATGGAAAAGGACTGAGCACCGGTGCCTTCTTTCTCCCGTCACCTCGAAGAAACCCTTCATCGCGCGGTCGGCTACGCCAACGAGCGCAAGCATGAGTACGCCACGCTGGAGCACCTGCTCCTGGCGCTGGCGGACGACCCGGAAGCGTCCGGGGTGATGCGGGCCTGCAACGTCGATCTGACGCTGCTGCGCAAAAGCCTGACCGACTACATCGACAGCGAGCTGAACAGCCTGATCGTCGAGGACGGCGACGACGCCAAGCCGACCGCCGGCTTCCAGCGCGTCATCCAGCGCGCCGTCATCCACGTGCAGTCCTCGGGCCGCGACGAAGTGACCGGCGCCAACGTGCTGGTCGCGGTGTTCTCCGAGCGCGAAAGCCACGCCGCGTACTTCCTGCAGGAGCAGGAAATGACCCGCTACGACGCGGTCAACTTCATCGCCCACGGCATCGCCAAGAAGCCGGGCGCGTCGGAGCCGCGCGCGGTCAAGGGCGCCAACGAGGAGCCCGAGGAGCGTGTCGCCAAGTCCGGCGGCGAGGCCCTCGAAGCCTACTGCGTCGACCTCAACGAGAAGTCCCGCCAGGGCAAGGTCGACCCGCTGATCGGCCGCACGGCCGAGGTCGAGCGGGCGATCCAGATCCTGTGCCGCCGCACCAAGAACAACCCGCTGCTCGTCGGCGACCCGGGCGTCGGCAAGACCGCCATCGCCGAGGGCCTGGCCCGCAAGATCGTCAACGGCGAAGTGCCGGACGTGCTGGCCGGGGCGACCATCTACTCGCTCGACATGGGCGCGCTGCTGGCCGGCACCCGCTATCGCGGCGACTTCGAAGAGCGCGTGAAGCAGGTCGTCAAGGAACTCGAGAACCACCCGAACGCGGTGCTGTTCATCGACGAGATCCACACCGTGATCGGCGCCGGCGCGACCAGCGGCGGGGCGATGGACGCCTCCAACCTGCTGAAGCCGGCCCTGGCCTCGGGCACGCTGCGCTGCATGGGCTCCACGACCTACAAGGAGTTCCGCCAGCACTTCGAGAAGGACCGCGCGCTGGTGCGCCGGTTCCAGAAGATCGACGTGAACGAGCCGACGGTCGAGGACACCATCAAGATCCTGAAGGGCCTCAAGACCTACTACGAGACCTTCCACAAGCTCCGCTACACCGACTCCGCCATCAAGGCGGCGGTGGAGCTGTCGGCCAAGTACATCACCGACCGCAAGCTGCCCGACAAGGCGATAGACGTGATCGACGAGGCCGGGGCCAGCCAGATGCTGGTGGCCGAGTCCAAGCGCAAGAAGGTGATCGGCCAGAAGGAGGTCGAGGCCGTCGTCGCCAAGATCGCCCGCATCCCGCCCAAGTCGGTCTCCAAGTCCGACACCGAGGCGCTGCGCCAGCTCGAGAGCGACCTGCGCCGCACCGTGTTCGGCCAGGACGACGCCATCACCCAGCTGTCGGCGGCCATGAAGCTGGCCCGCGCGGGCCTGCGCGACCCGCAGAAGCCGATCGGCTCCTACCTGTTCTCCGGCCCGACCGGGGTGGGCAAGACCGAGGTGGCCAAGCAGCTGGCCTCGACGCTCGGCATCGAGCTCCTGCGCTTCGACATGTCGGAGTACATGGAGCGCCACACCGTCAGCCGCCTGATCGGCGCGCCTCCGGGCTATGTCGGCCATGACCAGGGCGGCCTGCTGACCGACGCGGTCGACCAGCACCCGCACGCCGTGGTGCTGCTCGACGAGATCGAGAAGGCGCACCAGGACGTCTACAACATCCTGCTGCAGGTGATGGACCACGGCGCCCTGACCGACGCGGTGGGCAAGAAGGTCGACTTCCGCAACGTCGTCCTGATCATGACCACCAACGCCGGCGCCGCCGACAACGCCCGCAACTCGATCGGCTTCGGCCGCTCGAAGGTCGAGGGCGAGGACGAGAAGGCGATCCAGCGGCTGTTCACGCCGGAGTTCCGCAACCGCCTGGACGCGGTCGTCGCGTTCAAGCCGCTGAGCCCGGAGATCATCCGCCAGGTCGTCCACAAGTTCATCATGCAGCTGGAGGCCCAGCTGGCCGACCGCAACGTCACGGTCGAACTGGCCGAGGACGCGGCCGACTGGCTGGCCAAGAACGGCTTCGACGAGCTCTACGGCGCCCGGCCGCTGGCCCGGGTCATCCAGGAGCACGTCAAGAAGCCGCTGGCCGACGAGATCCTGTTCGGCCGGCTGGTCCGCGGCGGCCACGTCAAGATCAAGCTTGTCGACGGCAAGCTGGCCTTCGACGTCGAGGCGGCCAAGGACGGACAGGCCAAGGCCGACGACGCGGCCGAACCGGTGGAGTGACGCCGGCTCGCAACCTGAGCTAAGCATGGGCCGTCCGGAGCGATCCGGGCGGCCTTTTTGCTGGGTGTTCGGGGGCGTCCCATGAGTCTTGTCGCGCTTGTGTTTGCGGCCGCGCTGGCCGAAGGGCCGCCCGCGCCTCCGGCGACCTTGCCCACGCCCGCTGAGGCCGCGGCCTATCAGGCCTGGCTGCGCGAGGACTTCATCCGCCGCGAGGCCTTCTTCTCCCACCAGCCGGCCTGCGTGGACGCCGTGATCGAGCCGATCCGCACACAGCCGGGGAACGGGCGCGACCACCATTACGAACGGGCGCGGGTGAGCGGCTGCGGCCGAAGCTCGGTGCAGAACATCGCCGTGGGGCGCCGGCCCGAAGGCGGCTGGCAGAGCGCGGCCTTGTTGCCGGGCCTCTCGCGGGCGGACCTACAGTTGACCGTGGACGTCTTCCAGGCGCTCGGCCGAGGCGTGGCGACCGCCGCACCAGGATGCGACGCCGGCGACGTGGTCTGGGGCGAGATCAGCAGCGAGCCGTACCGGCCCGACGGGTCCTGGACCGAGATCTGGCCGATCAACGCGTGCGGTCAGGACCTCACCGTGCAGGTCGCGTTCACCCCCAGCGCGCGCGGCGGCACCGACTACGCGACGACCCAGCTCCGGGCGCCGAAAGGGCCGGCGGGCCTGCCCGCCACGGGCTCGAAGAAGTAGGGACCATGCTCGTAACCCTCGCCTGGATCGCCCTGGCGGTCGCGCAGGACGCGCCCGCAGTTTCCCCGCCGCCCACTCCGGTGGCGGCGCCGCCCAAGATCATGCGGCCGGAATGGACCCGAAAGCCGGACGCCGACGACATGGCGCGAAACTATCCGCCCGCCGCGCTGAAAGCCGGGATCGGCGCCAAGGTGCAGTTCAGGTGCCAGGTCACCGCTACCGGCGACCTGACCGAGTGCGAAGTCGTCGCCGAAGAGCCGACCGGGTGGGGTTTCGGAGCCGCGACTCTCAAAACCGTTCCGAAATACCGAATGCGTCCGACGGCGTCCGACGGCAGTCCAGTGGACGGCGCCCGGGTGCACGTAACCCTGCGCTGGTATCCGGACTGACCGGGGTCAGGCCATCGCCGCCGAGATCTGCTTCGCCAGCGCCTTCAGCTCAGCCTGATCGGCCATACCCTCGGCGTGTCGGCCCATGGCCGTGCCTTCCCAGCGGGGCACGATGTGGAAGTGCAGGTGGAAGACGGTCTGGCCGCCGGCCGCGCCGTTGAACTGCATGACCGTCACGCCGTCGGGATCCAGCGCCTTCTCGACCGCGCGCGCGACCTTCTGCACCCGGGTGATCAGGCCCTGCAGGGCGGCCGGATCGATGTCGAGCAGGTTGCGGGCCTCGACCTTGGGGATGACCAGGGTGTGGCCGCGCGACTGGGGGAAGACGTCCATGATGGCCAGCACCTGGTCGTCCTCGTAGACCTTGGTCGCGGGCATGTCGCCGCGCAGGATCTTGGCGAAGACGTTGTCGCGGTCGTAGGCGCCGTTCAGGCTCATCTTGACGTTCCCGGGAGTCGCAGGATGGTGTTCGCCCAACGCTAGAACGGGGAGGGGGCCTTGGCCAAGCGGGACGCCAACATCACCGAACGCCAGGCGAAGTGGTTCGCCGCCGTCCGCGAGGGCCTGGAGCGCGAAACCGGCAAGACCCTGGAGCAGTGGGCCGAGATCGCCCGCGGCTGTCCCGAGACCGCCCACCGGGCCCGCCTGGAGTGGCTGAAGGCGCACCACGGCCTGGGCCAAAACCGCGCCTCGACCGTGCTGGACGCCGCCTTTCCGAACGAGATGGGCTGGGACGATCCCGACGCCCTGCGCGCGGCCCTGTGGGCCGATCCGGCCTCGCGCGCGATCTTCGAGGCGGTCGCGGCGGCGGCGTCCGCCCACGACGACGTCACCGAGGGCCAGCGCAAGGGCTACACCGCCTGGTCGCGCAAGGTGAAGTTCGCCGCCGTGAAGCCGCTGAAGGGCGGGGCGGCGTCGCTGGGCCTGGCCGTGCCGCCTGAGGGCGAGCGCCTGGCCCCGCGCGGCAAGAGCGAATCCTGGTCCGACCGGCTGAAGTCGACGGTGCGGCTGGAGGGGCCGCAGGATGTAGATGCGGAGATCGCGGCCCTGCTCAAGCGGGCGTACGAGGCCTCCTGATCCCGTCATCCCGGAAAGCGCGCAGCGCTTATCCGGGACCCAGCAGCCTCGACCTCAACGCTGCAAACCCACGCTGCAACAAGCGCCGCGCTTGCTGGGTCCCGGCTCTCCGCTGCGCTTCGCTCCGCTACGGCCGGGATGACGGATCTGAAACTCACCCCTTCCGGAAAGGCGAACACTCCTCCTCCAACGCCGCCATTTCCGCCGCCACCGCCGGGCGCTCGCGGTCCAGGTAGCGGGCCACCGGCGCGCGCAGCGCCGGATCGGCGATGTAGTGGGCGGAGTAGACGGGCCTGGGCAGATAGCCGCGCGCCAGCTTGTGCTCGCCCTGGGCCCCGGCCTCGACCCGCTTCAGGCCCCGCGCGATCGCATATTCGATGGCCTGGTAGTAGCTGAGCTCGAAGTGCAAGAAGGGCACGGGCTCGGTCGCGCCCCAGTAGCGGCCGTAGAGCGTGTCGCCGCCGACGAAGTTCAGCGCGCCGGCGATCGGCTCGCCCCCGCGCCGGGCGAGGAACAACACCACCCGGTCGGCCATACGCTCGCCGATCAGCGAGAAGAACCGCCGGTTCAGGTAGGGCTGGCCCCACTTTCGCGCGCCGGTGTCCTCGTAGAAGTCGAAGAAGGCGTCCCAATGCGCCTCGGTCAACTCCGCGCCGGTCAGGGTCTCGATCTCGAGACCGGCCAGGGCCTCGCGCCGCTCGCGCCGGATGGTCTTGCGCCGGCCCGACGACAAAGCGGCCAGGAAGTCGTCGAACGAGCCGTAGCCCGGATTGTCCCACCAGTACTGCACGTCCTGGCGCAGCAGCAGGCCGTGGCCGCCCAGCCGTTTCCAGTCGGCTTCGGTCGGGAAGGTCACGTGCAGGGAGGAGGCGCGGCTCTGCCGGCAGACCTGCAGCGCCCCGCCCAGCAGGGCCTCCCGCACCGCCTCGGCGTCGGCGCCCGGCCGGGCCAGCAGGCGCGGCCCGGTCACCGGCGTGAACGGCACGGCCGACAGCAGCTTGGGATAGTAGCGCCCGCCAGCGTCCTCATAGGCCTGGGCCCAGGCGTGGTCGAACACGTATTCGCCCTGGCTGTGGCCCTTCAGGTAGAGCGGCATGACGCCGGCCACGGCGCCGGCGTCATCCTCGACCGCGAGGTGCCGCGGGCCCCAGCCGGCCGCCTCGACCGCGCAGCCGGCCTGTTCGCAGGCGTCGAGGAAGTCGAAGCTGACGAACGGATTGCCGGACGGCGCGGCGCAGGCGTCCCAGGCCTCGCGGCCGATCTCGGCGATGCGGCCGTGCACGCGGACGCTGGTTGGGACGGAGGCGCTCATTGCGCTTCGATCTAGGCGTCCGGACCGCGAACGCCAATGGCCTGCGACGCTTCTCAACTTTCCGCTCATCCCGCGAAAGCGGGGATGATCGGTGGGGGACGTCACCCCGCCAGCGAAGCGATCTCGCGCGCCAGGTTGGCGCGAGCCTGCGCCTCGTAGCGCTCGCGAAACGTCGCGTCGGCGTAGATCGCCGCGCCGTTCAGGAAGTGCTTCAGCACCGCGGCGCGGCCCATACGATACAGGTCCTCGGGCACGTAGGAATATTCCTGCCGGATCTGGCGGGCGTAGGCGTCGTAGACGGCCGCCGGCCGGCCCAGGATCGAAAGGTCGATCGAGACCAGCAGCGCGCCCAGCCGGTCGCCGGGCTCAACCGTATGGCCCTTGGTCAGCAGGATCAGCCGCACCACCTCGGCCCGTTCGTCCGCGCTCACGCCCTGGCCGGCCAGGTCGCGCTCGGCCAGCTCGGCGCTACGCTCCTCGTTGTCGGAGCGGGTCGGGTCGTAGATCGCGTCATGCCACCAGATCGCCCGCTCCAGGGTCAGGCGTTCGGACGGCGACAGGTCCGGGACGGCGGCGAGCTCCGCCAGACAGTCCTGGACGTGGGCGAGGGTGTGATAGCGCCGATGCTGCTCGGCGTAGGCCAAGACCAGAGCGGAGTGGGGTGCGCGCGTCATTCCTGCCGCCGAACTGCTGGCGATACGAAAACGACGCTACCGCTAAAGTTGAATGCGGCCGAGTTAACAATAGTTCAGGCGGGATCGCCGCCGCGATCCGGCCGCGCCACCACCCAGAAGCTCAGCCAGCTGGCGACGCACACCACCCCGATCGCCGTCGCCCAGAACACCGGCGCGGCGTAGCCGTCGAGCAGGTCCTCGTCGAGCAGCCGCTCGACAAAAGGCAGGATGAGAAGGAGGGGGGCCGCGGTCAGCGCGCCGCCCACGCCGTAGCTGAAGGCCCCGACCACACCTGAGGCGGCGAGCGCGCGGCTCAGCGGAACCAGCAGAAGCCCGGTGACCAGGACGGCCGGCAGATAGCCCCGGAGCACGGCGTCGGCGCCCAGGAGCAACAGGCCGATCAGGTCGGGCCGGTCACCGGACGCGAAGGTGTCGGCCGCCCCGCCGATCACCACCGCCAGAGGCAGGGCGATCAGCGGGGCGACGAGAACGGCGAGGGCGGTCGCCCCCGGCCGCATCAGGCGGCGTCGGCCGCGACTTTCATGCTGACGATCTTGCCGGGCGCGCGCGGCGGCTCGCCCTTCGGCAGGGCGTCGACGGCTTCCATGCCCTCGGTCACTTCGCCCCAGACGGTGTACTGGTTGTCCAGGAAGCGGGCGTCGTCGAAGCAGATGAAGAACTGCGAGTTGGCGCTGTCCGGGCTGGCGGCGCGGGCCATCGAGCAGACGCCGCGGGTGTGCGGGGCGTCGGAGAACTCGGCCTTCAGGTTCGGCTTGGAGGAGCCGTTGTAGCCGGTGCCGGTCGGGTCGCCGCCCTGGGCCATGAAGCCCGGGATCACGCGGTGGAACACCACGCCGTCGTAGAAGCCTTCGCGCGCCAGTTCCTTGATGCGCGCGACGTGGTTCGGCGCCAGGTCCGGGCGCAGACGGATGGTCACGTCGCCGGTGTCGAGCTTCACGAGCAGGGTGTTTTCGGGATCGGCGGCCATCGTCGGGCACTCCTGATTTCAGTGTTCGCGCTGTCTGCCCCAACTCGCGCGGCGGGGGAAGGGCGCCCGCGTCTCTCCCATGAGCGATTTGTAAGCTGCGCCGGCCCCTGACTCGCGCTCACATGCGCCGGGGCAGGGGAGGGGGAAAGCGCGTGAACCGTTGGATGCTCGCGCCGGCCGCGGTGCTGGCGGCCGTGCTCGCGCTGGCCCAGCCGGCCCAGGCCGCGACCTCGGCCGAGTGGAAGGAAGAGTTCGACAAGGTCGTCGAGACCCTGAAGCTGCGCCATCCCGACCCGTTCACCCGCATCGGCGAGCGCGAGTTCGACCGGCGGGTGGAGGCCTTCTACCACGACCTGCCGCAGGCCTCGGAGGAGCAGCGGGCGGTGCGCGCCCTTCAGCTGGTCGCGGCGCTGGACGACGGCCACACCTTCCTGGAGATCGCCGGCGACCAGTTCGACGACTGGTATCCGGTCCGCCTCTACCAGTTCACCGACGGCGTCTTCGTGGTCAGCGCCCACAAGTCCCACGCCGACCTCGCCGGGGCCCAGATCCTGGAGATCGCCGGCCGCCCGGTCGCCGAGGTGCTGGCCGACACCCGCACGCTGGAGCCGGCGGACAACAGCCTGGGCGCGCTGGAAGACGTGTTCTCGGTCAGCAACGCCGGCCTGATGAAGGGCCTGGGCTATGTCGAGGCCGACGGGACCCTGCGGCTGAAGGTGAAGCGCGCCAACGGCAAGGTCGCCAACGTCAGGCTCGAGGCCCTGAAGGGCTCCTCGACCATGGAGTGGCGCAACCGCAACGAGGTGTTCGGGGTCGGCTTCGGCGAGTACGCCGACTGGATCAGCGCCTACAAGGGCCTGGGCGCGGACGCCTTCCGCAAGCCCGATCCCACGCGCCCGCCGCACCTGGTCTACCGCCGCCACTTCGTGGCCGTGCCGCTACCCGACAAGGACGCCTACTACATCCAGGCGAACTACATGTCCGACGCGCCGGACGAGACCATGGAGCAGTTCTTCCGCCGCGCCCTGAAGGAGGTCGACGCCCTGAAGCCGAGGCGGCTGATCGTCGACTGGCGCTACAACCGCGGCGGCGACGGCTCGAAGGTGCGGGCCATCATCCACGAGTTCATCAAGCGCGAGGACGCGCCGCCGTGGAAGGAGCTCTACGTGCTCAGCGGCCGGCGCACCTTCAGCGCCGGGGTGAACGCGCTGGACGCCTTCAAGGAGCACGTCGACGCCAGCTGGGTGGGCGAGCCGGCCGGGGCGCCGTTCAAGCACGCCGGCAACGCCGAGACGCTGGCCTTCCCCAAGACCGGCCTGCAGCTGACCTTCTCGACCGTCTGGCACGCCGGCTCCGGCGGCGTCACCCGCAACGAGGAGCCCTACACGCCGGTGGACGTGCCGGCCCAGTTCAGCTCCGAGGACTATCGCCTGGGCCGCGACCCCGCGGTCGACGCCATCCTGTCGGGCCAGGAAATGCGCGCTCTACCGGTGATCGCCGAGACCGACGGCGCGGCGGCCGTGCGCAAGGCCTACGACGAGCGCAGGGCGCGCTTCTCGACCCTGGCCTGGTGGAAGCCGGCCGACATGATCACCATGAACTCGACCGGCTACCGCCTGCTGGAGGCCGGCGAGCGTGACGCGGCGCTCGAGGTGTTCAGGATCAACACCGAGATCTACCCGGACAGCTGGTACGTCTGGGACAGCCTGGGCGAGGCGCAGATCTCCACCGGCGACAAGGCCAGGGGCGTGGAGAGCTATCGCCGCTCGCTGACCCTGAACCCGGCCAACGCGGCCGCCCGCAAGATCGTGGCCGAGGCGGATTCCGCGGCGCACTGAACCTCGCCCTCATTCGGACACTCGCCTTCCGGGACGACGTGCTAAGAGGGCGCCCATGAGTGAAGGTGAAGAGCGCCGCCGCATGGTCCGTCCGCCCACGGGCGGCGATCCGGCCGGCCGCGGCGGGACCGAAAAGCGGCTGAAGACCGCGTTCGGGCGGACGACCTCCCAGCAGAAGTGGCTGGAGCGTCAGATCAACGACCCCTACGTCCTGAAGGCCAAGGCCGAGGGCTGGCGTTCGCGCGCCGCCTTCAAGCTGGCCGAGATCGACGACCGCTTCCGGCTGATCAAGCGGGGCTCCAAGGTCATCGACCTGGGCTGCGCGCCCGGCGGCTGGGTGCAGGTGGCCCTGAAGCGCGGGGCGGAGAAGGTGGTGGGCGTCGACCTGCTGCCGGTCGACCCGATTCCGGGCGCCGACCTGGTCGAGGGCGACTTCACCGACCCGGACATGGGCAAGCGCCTGCTCGACATGCTGGGCGGCGCGCCCGACCTGGTGCTGTCGGATATGGCCCACAACACCGTCGGCCATAAGGCGACCGACCACCTGCGCATCGTCGCCCTGATCGAGATCGCGGCCGACTTCGCGATCGATACGCTCAAGCCCGGCGGCGCCTTCGTGACCAAGAACTTCCAGGGCGGATCGGCCGGCGACGTGCTGCAGCGCCTGAAAGCGGCCTTCACCGAGGTGAAGTTCGTCAAACCCAAGGCCAGCCGGCAGGACTCCTCGGAAGTCTATCTGGTGGCGACCGGATTCAAGGGAGCCCCCCGATGAGCCTTACCGAAGCCCTGCAGGTGCTGACGGGCGAACGCCTGAGCGCCGTGACCTTCCTGAAGGACTACCTGCAGCTCGACTTCGACGGCCACGTGATCTCGGCCTACGCCCTGACCGACGTGCGCGACGAGGACGGGACCATCACCGCCGACGATCCGGGCTTCCGCGACGCGCTGTGCGCGCGCATCGGCTGGGAAGTCGCCGGCGCCGAGGTCGGGGCCGAGCGCGTGCTGGTCCGCTTCGAGGACGGCGGCGAGGTCGGCGTGTCGCTAAGACAGCAGGACCGCTACGGCACCGACGCACTCAGCTTCGAGAGCTTCAGCTCCGACGCCGTGCACGTGGCCTGATCTCCGGCGGCGGGCTCCGGCCCGTCAGCCGCCCGAACAGCCACAGCAGCGCGCCCGCGCCGCCGCCGCCGGCCACCCACCAGGGGTCGAGCTCCGCGGCGCGGCCGGTGAACAGGCGGCTGGCCGCCCAGGCGACCACGGCCGCGCCGATCAGCTTGCAGGCGATCTTCACGTAGGTGTCGGCGATCTCGGCCAGCACGCGGACGTCCGCGCGGTGCTGCTCCAGCGCGCGGTTGGCCCGCACCGACGGCTCGCGACGCCGCACAGCCTTCCCCGGAGCGACCTTCGGGGAAGGCGTTCGTGTGCGAGCCGCAGCCATAGTGACCCCTCCGAACGAGGGCGCCGGGCGAATTGGCGTCGAGCTTCAGCCTGCGCCGACAGGGCTAAGATTTCGTCGCGGGCGCCGTTTTGCACGCACGGGGCCGACCTGAGCAGCAACCGTCCCCGAAAAGCGCCGGTATGAGAAAAATCCTGCTGCGCTTTCTCGCCACGCCCGAGCGGGGTTGCCGCACCGCAGCACTAGGGTTTATAGGCGGCCCGCAAAACGGAGAGTCCCTATGGAGATTCGCGAAGGTCTCACTTTCGACGACGTTTTGCTGGAGCCGGGTCCGTCCGATGTGATGCCGACCCAAGTGACCACCGCGTCACGGCTTACCCGCGAAATCGAGCTGAACATCCCGATCGTGTCCTCGGCCATGGACACGGTCACCGAAAGCGCCCTGGCGATCGCCATGGCGCAGTACGGCGGCCTGGGCGTGCTGCACCGCAACCTGACGGTTGAGCAGCAGGCCGATCAGGTCCGCCAGGTGAAGCGCCACGAGAGCGGCATGGTGATCAACCCGATCACCGTCCCCCCGGACACCACGCTCAACGAAGTGCGCGCCATCATCGCCCAGAAGAACGTGTCGGGCTTCCCGGTCGTGGATCGCGGCAGCGGCAAGCTGCTGGGCATCCTGACCAACCGCGACATGCGCTTCGAAGGCGACGGCGACCGCATCGCCGCCGACCTGATGACCAAGGACAACCTGGTCACCCTGCTGCAGGGCACGGGTCCCGACGAGGCGCGCCGCCTGCTGGCCGCCAACCGCGTCGAGCGGGTGATCGTGGTGGACGGCGAATACCGCGCCGTCGGCCTGATCACCGTCAAGGACATGGAGAAGGCCCAGGCCTTCCCGAACGCCGCCAAGGACGAGCAGGGCCGCCTGCGCGTCGGCGCCGCCTCCACCGTCGGCGACGCCGGCCTGGAGCGCTCGCTGGCCCTGGTCGAGGCGGGCGTGGACGTGGTGGTGATCGACACCGCCCACGGCCACTCCTCGCAGGTCGCCGAGGCGGTCCGCCGCCTGAAGCGCGAAGCCGGCAAGGTCCAGATCATCGCCGGCAACGTCGCCACCTACGACGCCACCCGCGCCCTGATCGACGCCGGGGCCGACGCGGTGAAGGTCGGCATCGGGCCGGGCTCCATCTGCACCACCCGCATCGTCGCCGGCGTGGGCGTGCCGCAGCTGACCGCCATCGTGGACTCGGTCCGCGCGGCCCAGGGCTCGGGCGTGCCGATCATCGCCGACGGCGGCATCAAGCAATCCGGCGACCTGGCCAAGGCCATCGCCGCGGGCGCCTCCATCGCCATGCTGGGCTCCATGTTCGCCGGCACCGAGGAAGCTCCGGGCGAGGTGTTCCTGCACCAGGGCCGCTCGTTCAAGAGCTACCGCGGCATGGGTTCGCTGGGCGCGATGGCGCAAGGGTCGGCCGACCGCTACTTCCAGAAGGAGGTGCGCGACACCCTGAAGCTCGTGCCGGAAGGCATCGAGGGCCAGGTGCCGTACAAGGGGCCGATCAGCTCCATCCTGCACCAGCTGGTGGGCGGCCTGCGTGCGGCCATGGGCTATGTCGGCGCGCCGACCATCCCGGAGCTGCAGAAGCGCGCCCGCTTCGTGCGCATCACCAACGCCGGCCTGCGCGAAAGCCACGTGCACGACGTGCAGATCACCCGCGAAGCGCCGAACTACCGGCCGGGGTGATAAGAACCGTGCGTTCGTTCCTTGCTCCGTCCGTCCCGGCTCAGCCGGGATGGGCGGGCGAGGGGCGGTTCAGTGTTCCTGGGGGAGGGGACGATGACCGGTACGCAGTTTTCGCAATTGATGTTCCAGGCCGGTTGCCGGCCCGAGTTCTGCCTGCTCGGCGCTGCCATCCTGCTGGGCCTCCTGCACATGCTCTGGGCGGCCTACGCCGCGCGCACGACCCAGGGGCTGAAGTGGGCCGCGGGCGCACGCGACGTCGACCGGCCGATGGGCAAGGTCGCCGGGCGTCTGGACCGCGCCTACAAGAACTACATGGAGACCTTCCCGTTCTTCGCCGCCGCGGTGCTGCTGGCGACGGTTGCGGGAAAGCTCGGCGAGCTCAGCCTGTGGGGCTCGCTCCTCTACGTCGCGGCGCGGATCGTCTACGTGCCGCTCTACGCCCTGGGCGTGCCGACTGTGCGCTCCCTGGTCTGGTTTGTTTCCCTCGTCGGCCTGCTGATGGTGCTGGCCGCATCGTTCGTCTGATCGGAGTCCCTTGACCCCCGCCGCCCGCCTCGCCGCCGCCGCCGAAGTCCTCGACCAGATCGCCCGCTCGCGCGCGCCTGCGGAAGGGGCGCTGAAAGCCTGGGGCCAGACCCACCGGTTCGCCGGTTCCAAGGACCGCCGCGCCATCGCCGACCGGGTCTATCGCTGCATCCGCGCCAAGGCGCGGCTCAGCTGGGCGATGGGGGCGAGCAACGGCCGCGCGCTTGTGATCGGCTCGCTGGCCCTGATCGACGGCACGCCGCTGGAGGAGATCGACGCCCTCTACACCGGCGAAGGCTACGCCCCCGCGGCCCTGACTGCGGAGGAGCGCGCCCGCCTCGAAGCCCGGCCGGGCGAACCCCCGGCCTGGGTGGCCGCGGGCCTGCCCGCCTTCGCCGCCGACAGTTTCCGCGAGGTCTACGGCGACGCCTGGGCCGACGAGGCCGAGGCCCTGATGCGCCCGCGCGCGCCGATCGACCTGCGGGTCAACGGCGAGCGCGCCACGGTCGAAGCCGTGAAGGCCGAGCTGGAAGGCGAGGGGCTAGCCCCCGAGCGCACGCCGTATTCGGCCTGGGGCCTGCGCCTGACCGCCGAACCGCCGCCGAACGTCCAGAAGCTGGAGGCCTTCCAGGCCGGCCGCATCGAGATCCAGGACGAAGGCAGCCAACTGGCCGCCTGGCTGGCCGACGCGCATCCGGGCTGGACCGTGGTCGACTACTGCGCCGGCGGCGGCGGCAAGACCCTGGCCCTGGCCCAATCGATGTCCGACAGCGGCGGGCTTATCGCCTGCGACGTCGAGCAGAAGCGGCTGGACAACATCCGCCCCCGCCTGTCCCGCGCCGGCGTCACCGCCGAGCTGCGCAAGCTGGGCCTCGAGGGCGGCGGCATGGCCGACCTGGAGAACTCCGCGGAGCTGGTGCTGGCCGACGCCCCGTGCTCGGGCTCCGGCACCTGGCGCCGTCGCCCGGAGGACGCCTGGCGGCTGACCGAGGAAGAGGTCGAGCGCCTGCACGCCCTGCAGGTCGTCATCCTGGGCCGCGCGGCCAAGCTGGTGCGCCCCGGCGGGCGGCTGGCCTACGTCACCTGCTCCATGCTCAAGCGCGAGAACGAGGACAGCTGCGAGGCCTTCGAGGCGGCGCACCCGAACTTCCGCCCCGTCTCCATCGAGACGGCCCTGAACACCCCGAACCTGACCGACGCCGCCCGGGCTCGGCTTGCCTCGCTGGCGAACGGGAGCCATAGGCTCCGGCTCTCCCCGCGCGCGACCGGCACCGACGGCTTTTTCATCGCGCTATACGAAAGGACCGCATGACCGCCCTCGATCCCGCCCGACTACACGAGCGCGTCCTGATCATCGATTTCGGCTCGCAGGTCACCCAGCTGATCGCGCGCCGCGTCCGCGAAAGCGGCGTCTATTGCGAGATCCATCCGTTCGACAAGGCGGAGGCGATCCTCGACGAGTACCAGCCGAAGGCTGTCATCCTGTCCGGCGGCCCCTCCAGCGTCACCGAGGAGGAGAGCCCGCGCATCGGCAAGAAGGTGTTCGAGCTGGGCGTGCCGGTCCTGGCCGTCTGCTACGGCGAGCAGCTGATGTGCGACCTGCTGGGCGGCAAGGTCGAGTCCGGCCACCACCGTGAGTTCGGCCGGGCCGAGGTCGTCATCGCCAAGGAAAGCCCGCTGTTCGCCGGCATCGGCGCGGTCGACCATCGCGAGCCGGTGTGGATGAGCCACGGCGACCGGGTCACCGCCATCCCCGAGGGCTTCGAGGTGATCGCCACCTCGACCGGCGCGCCGTTCGCGGCCATCGCCGACGAGAAGCGCAAGTTCTACGGCGTGCAGTTCCACCCGGAGGTGGTCCACACCCCGCGCGGCGCGCAGATCTACCGCAACTTCACCCACGGCATCGCCGGGCTGAAGGGCGACTGGACGATGGCGTCCTACAAGCAGGAGATGATCGCCAAGATCCGCGACCAGGTCGGCTCCAGCCGGGTGATCTGCGGCCTGTCGGGCGGCGTGGACTCCTCGGTCGCCGCCGTGCTGATCCACGAGGCCATCGGCGACCAGCTGACCTGCGTCTATGTCGACACCGGCCTGATGCGGAAGGGCGAGAGCGACCAGGTCGTGAACCTGTTCCGCCACCACTACAACATCCCGCTGGTGCACGTTGACGCCTCTGCGGACTTCCTGGGCGCCCTGGCCGGCGTCTCGGATCCCGAGACCAAGCGCAAGACCATCGGCAAGCTGTTCATCGACGTGTTCGACCGCGAGGCGGCCAAGATCGAGGGCGCCGAGTTCCTGGCCCAGGGCACCCTGTACCCGGACGTGGTCGAGAGCGTCTCGGCCCGCGGCGGCCCCTCGGCCGTGATCAAGAGCCACCACAACGTGGGCGGCCTGCCGGACTTCATGAAGCTGAAGCTGGTCGAGCCGCTGCGCGAGCTGTTCAAGGACGAGGTCCGGGCGCTGGGCCGTGAACTGGGCCTGGACGAGGCCTTCGTCGGCCGTCACCCGTTCCCCGGCCCGGGCCTGGCCATCCGCATCCCCGGCGACATCACGCCGGAGAAGGTCGCCGTCCTGCAGGAAGCCGACGCCATCTACCTCGAAGAGATCCGCAAGGCCGGCCTCTACGACAAGATCTGGCAGGCCTTCGCCGTGCTGCTGCCGGTGAAGACCGTCGGCGTCATGGGCGACGCGCGCACCTACGAGAACGTCCTGGCGCTGCGCGCGGTGACCTCCACCGACGGCATGACCGCCGACTTCTTCGAGTTCCCGTGGGACGTGCTGGGCAAGACCGCCACGCGCATCATCAACGAGGTCCGCGGCGTGAACCGCGTGGTCTACGACGTCACCTCGAAGCCCCCCGGGACCATCGAGTGGGAGTGATCCTGGCGCGCTGAGGCGCGTTCAAGCCGAACTGTCGGAAGCCGTCACGCTCGAAGCGTGGCGGCTTTCTTCTTGGCTGCGGTTCGCCCGAGCGTGAGGCCCCGCCGCGCGCGCTCCGAAGCGCTCGGTTTGCAGGGGCCCGACGCAAGCCTTACCGTCCTCGCGCGCAGTCCGGGGGGCGTCGGTGGCGTGGAAGTCTGATTACGAGAGCAGGCGCACCTGGGAGCCGGACGAGCGCCTCGAACTGAGCGTCGTCGAGCAGATGCGCAGTGCGACGACGTATCGGATCACCCGCAAGGGGCTCAGCTACATCGGCTTTCTCGCCGCCCAGACCGGCGTGCGGACGCTGTCGCCGCTGGAGCGGCTGCTCAACCCGGGGGTCCGGGAGCACGTCACCTGGCGCGTGGCGTCCTGCAGCGGCGACCTGCCCAGGGAACAGCTGCACAAGACCGTCGCTGAGGCGCTGAGGGCCCATCAGGTCAGCCACGGCGCCTCGAACGTCCAGGCGGGCAAGAATGTCCGCGCCCTCGTGACGGTGACGTTCGGCTCGCACCAAAGGAAGCCCTGAGCGGACCCGCTCTGCGCACCGTGACGCCACGGCGAGCCACCACCTTTGATTTCAGCTCACAGATGATGTGGCGTGTCGGCCGGTTATCACGGCCCCGGACGCGGCCTAGATCGGGGCCCTGTCGAATTCAGCTCGCGAACCGTTCGGCCCGCGTGTCGGTCGTAAGGAACGGATCGTACCGGCGCCGGCGCTCGACACCTCCCCACGGCGCAAGCCGCCTGAAGACCAAGGACTGAACTCATGGACAGCGTGAACGCGCATGGCGCGGAAATTCCGGCGCTCGGCTTCGGGGTGTTCCGCATGTCGGACGCCGAGGTCGAGAAGGTGGTCCCCGCAGCGCTCGAGGCGGGCTTCCGCCACTTCGACACCGCGCAGATCTACAAGAACGAGGCGGCGCTCGGTCGTGCGCTCGCGGTCGCCGGCGCGCGCCGGGAAGACCTGTTCCTCACCACCAAGGTCTGGGTGGACAACTACAGCGAGGACAGGTTCGCGGCTTCGGTCGACCAGAGCCTCGACAGGCTCCAGGTCGATCAGGTCGATCTTCTGCTGCTGCACTGGCCGGGCGACAAGGTCGCGATCACGGACCAGATCGCGATGCTGAACACGGTCCAGGCCGCGGGCAAGACGCGCTTCATCGGGGTCAGCAACCAGAACATCGCCCAGATGGCTCAGTCGGTCGCCCTCAGCGCGGCGCCGATCGTCACCAATCAGATCGAGGTGCATCCCTACCTCGATCAGCGGGCCGTGGCGGCCGCCGCCAAGGCCGCCGGAGTCGCGATCACCGCCTATTACGGCATGGCCGACGGCGCGGTCCCGCGCGACCCGGTGCTCCAGATGATCGGGGCCGCCCACGGCAAGAGCGCCGCCCAGGTCGCGCTGCGCTGGCTGGTCCAGCAGGGCTTCGTCGCCCTGTCCAAGACCGCGAAGCCCGAGCGTGTGGCCGAGAACTTCGCAATCTTCGACTTCGCGCTGACCGACGAGGAAATGGCGGCGATCGGACGGCTGGCGCGGCCCGACGGCCGGCTGGTGAACCCGTCCGGCCTCGCCCCGGCCTGGGACTGAGGCGCGCCGGCGGACCCTGACGTAAGCGACGCCGCCGCGCCCGCGCCTCTGGCGGCCGTCGCGGCGTCCGGCTAAGCAGCGGCGAGTTCCGAGGACCCGCATGACTGTCACCATCTACGGCATCAAGGCCTGCGACACGATGAAGAAGGCCCGCACCTGGCTTGAGAGCCGGGGCGTCGACGCCGCCTTCCACGACTACAAGGTCGTCGGCATCGACCGGCCGCGCCTGGAAAGCTGGGTGAAATCGGTGGGTTGGGAGGTGCTGCTGAACCGCTCCGGGACCACCTTCCGCAAGCTGCCGGACGCCGACCGCGCCGACCTGACGCAAGCGAAGGCGATCGACCTGATGCTGGCCCAGCCGTCGATGATCAAGCGCCCGGTGCTGGACGTGGACGGGACCCTGCTGGTCGGCTTCAAGCCGGACGTCTACGAAAAGACCCTAGGCTGAGGCGGGGCGGGGGGACATGGCGGCGCTCGACGGAAATGAAACGGCGCGGCCGTTCCTGCCGGCCAGGGACTTCGCGGTCAGCCGCGCCTTCTACGAGGCGCTCGGGTTCGAAAAGCTGTTCGACGGCGAGATCGCCATCTTCAGCGTCGGGCGCAGCGAATTCATCCTGCAGAACTACTACGTCGAGGCCTGGGCCTCGAACTTCATGATGCAGCTGCTGGTCGACGACCTGGACGGCTGGTGGGCGCACATCGAAGCGCTGGACCTGCCGGCCGCCTTCGGCGTGGCCGCGCCGCGCGCGCCGGCCATGCAGCCCTGGGGGATGCGCGTCGCCTACGTGTTCGATCCCGCCGGCGTGCTCTGGCACGTCGCCGAACGCCGGGCCGACTGACTTTAGCCGCCGGCGGCGTCGAGGATCAGCCGGGTGATCTCGTCCGGATGCGAGATCAGCGACAGGTGGCCCGCGTCGACCTCGATGGTCGTGGCCCCCATGCGCTGAGCCATGAACCGCTCGAGGCCCGGGTCGATCGTCCGATCCTGCTTGGACACCGCATAGAAGCTGGGCTTCGAGCGCCAGGCGGCCACGGTGGTGCGGCCGTCCAGCAGCGCCTTGTGAAATGGCTGCTGCACCGCATAGAGCACCTTGGCCCGGACGTCCGGCAGGCCGTTGGCGAAGTCGCGCAGGAAGGCGACCTCGCTCAGCCGGCCTTCGTCGCCGTCGTAGACGATTCCGGCCGTGGCCGGCGGAGTCGGATACTGCGCGGCCAGCGCCGCGTAGTTCTCGTTCGCGTCGGGCGCGCGGGCCGCCACATAGACCAGGGCCGAGACGTTCGGCTGCACGCCGGCCTGGGTGACGATGATGCCCGCGAAGGAATGCCCGACCAGCACGGTCGGCCCGTCCTGGCGCGCCAGCACCCGCTCGGCCGAGGCGACGGCGTCGGGCAGGGTGGTCAGCGGGTTCTGCACCGAGGTGACGTTCAGCCCCTTCGCTTGCAGGCGGACGATCACGTCGGACCAGCAGGAGCCGTCGGCGAACAGGCCGTGCACGCAGACGACGTTGCGCGCCTTCACCGGAGCGGCCCGGACGAACCCCGCCGGCGCGACGGCGGTCGCCACGCCCGTGGCGAGGACTGAACGACGGTCGATCATGCCGCCGCTCACACCGGCGGCGCGGCGCCGTGCTGCTCGGCGGCCATGTAGGCGGCGTACCAGGAGGGCCAGTCCTCGTCCCGGTGTCCCAGCCGCTTCTCGTGCGCGCCGTGGGCTGTCTCGGCGCGCTTCATCGCGGCGGCGAGGTCCGACGCGTCGGCGAAGCTGGTCGCCTCCGCCTCGATGCGACCAGGCAGGCGGGAGGTGACCTCCTGCAGCAGCCAGACATTGCCGTCCGGGTCCTTGAAGCTCACGAACGACAGATAGCTGCGCCGCTGCGGGTCCGGGCCGCTGGCCCGCGCGGCCGGGTCGAAGGGATTGTAGCCGCCGCCGGCGTCGTGAAAGACCTCGCTGACCTTGATCCCCCTGGCGGCGAGCTCCGCCCGCGCCGCCTCGACGTTCTCGACCACCAGGTGGTTGAACTGGGCCGAGCCGGGCGGGGCCGGGCTGGCGCGCGTCCCGAAGATGATCGAGCCGGGCGAGCCCGGCGGCGTGAACTGCAACAGCCGGCGGTCCTCCGCGCGGAAGTCCGCGTCCTTGCGCCAGCCGAGGCTCTCATAGAACTGCGCCGCGCGGTCCACGTCGGAGACAGGGATGACGAGGACCTCGAGCTTCATCTCGACCTTGTGCGCGGCTGCCATGCTTCGCTCCTTCGCGACCCGGCGGACAACACCCGGGCCGGGCGAGAAGACGCAGCGCCGCCGTCAGGTCCGCGTCATCCACGCCGCCGCCGCGTCCAGCAGCTCGGCCAGCACGTCGGCGTCCTTGCGGCCGCTCTTGGCGGGCACGTGGAAGCTGTGGTCGGCGCCCTCGGCCAGGACCAGGCCGGCGCGCTCGCCCAGCCCCCCGACCACCGGGCGCAGCAGGTCCAGCCCGGCCAGGGCGTCGTTAGTCCCCTGCAGGAACAGCATGGGCACGGCGACATCGGCCAGATGGTCGGCGCGGTCGGTCCCGGGCTTGCCGGCCGGGTGCAGCGGGAAGGCGAAGAACACCAGGCCGCGGACGCCGGGCAGGGGGCTTTGCGCCTGCGCCTGGGAGGTCATCCGCCCGCCGAACGAGCGGCCGCCGGCGAACAGCGGCAGGCCCGCAGACAGCCGGTCGGCCTCGGCGACCGCGGCGCGCACGGCCGCGTGCGCCACGGCCGGAGAGTCGGGCCGCTTGGAGCCCTTCTCCATGTAGGGGAACTGGTAGCGCAGCACGGCCACGCCGCGACCGGCCAGGCCGTCGGCCGTCGCGGCCATGGCCTTGTGGGTCATGCCGGCGCCCGCGCCATGGGCCAGCACCAGGCAGGCTTTCGCCCCGGCCGGCGCCTGCCACAGGCCCGACACGGGCTCGGCGCCCTCGATCGCGATGGTCACGCTCTGTGCGGTCGTCGTCATGCCGCGCACCATAGCGCCAGATTTTCCGAAGTGGGCCGCATCCGATCAGGGCCGCGGCGGCGACTAAGCTTCAGAAGGGCGGACGGACCGCCGACGGGGCTTCGGGGCGCATGATGGAACTGTGGTGGGTGCCGGCGGTGGCCGGCGGGGCGATGGCGATCGGCGCCTGGAGCCTGTGGCTCGAGCACAAGCGCAAGGACAAGGCGCTGGACGTCCTCAAGGACGCCGTCGCGCAGGGCCGCGACCTGCCGCCGGTGGTGATCGAACAGCTGGCCCGCATCGGCGGCGGGACCTCGCCCGCGGGCTACGGGCATGGCGACCCGTCCAACCAGTTCGGCGCCTGGCAGAACGTGATCATGTTCCTGTTCATGGCCGCAGCCTTCGGCGCCGCCAGCTGGTGGGGCGGCGGCCCCGGCACGCCGGTCGGCCTGGCCTTCGCCAGCGTCTCGGCCGCCATGGGGGTGAGCGGCCTGGGCTCCCTGCTGGCCGCGCTCACGCGCAAGCGCCGGTGAGGCGTCGAGCTTCGCCGGCCCTCCGGGAATCGGCGAAGCTCGACCCGAACGAACGCGAACCGACGTGGACGAGACCCAGCTCATCGCCGCGGCCCGAGCCGGCTCAGCGGAGGCCTTCGCCGCCCTGGTGCGCCGTCACCAGCAGGCGGTGCGCGGCTTCCTGCGCCGCGCTGGCGGCGACGTCGCCGAGGCCGACGACCTGGCGCAGGAGGCCTTCATCGCCGCCTGGAGCCGGATCGGCGCCTTCCACGGCCGCGCCAGCCTGCGCTCGTGGCTGTGCGCCATAGCCTGGCGAAAGCTGCAGACCGCCCGCCGGGGCGCGCAGCGGACCCGCGCGCGGGAACGTCACGTCGCCCAGCTCGAACCGTCGACGACGCGGCTTGACCCGGCCAGCGACGCCCGGCTCGATCTGGAAATCGCCCTGGCCGGGCTGGAGCCCGAACAGCGCGCCGCGCTGGCCCTGTGCCTCGGCGCGGACTTCTCGCATGCGGAGGCCGCCCATGCGCTGGGCCTGCCGCTGGGCACGGTGAAGTCGCATGTGGCGCGCGGACGCGCGCGCCTCGCACAAGCCTTGGGAGCCGACCATGCGGCCGAGTGAAGACGAGCTGAGGGCGGCGCTTCTGGCCGACGCGCCCGATCGCGACGAGGCGTTCGTGGCGGCCGTCACCTCGCGGCTACCGCAGGGCCGCACGGTGCTGAACTGGAGCGCGTGGCTGCGGCGCGCCGTCCTGCTGGTCGCCCTGGCGACCCTGGCCCCGCTCGCCGCCGAAGCCGCCGCAGCGCTCGGCCGGGCCGTCGACGCGACCATGGTCGCGGTCTGCCTGACCCTGGTCCTGTCCTCGTGGATGGCCGCAGGCGCGGTGGCCCGGACGCTGCGGCGCTGAGCGTCAGGACGCTCCCCACTCGGCCTTCTCGACCCGCCAGTTGGTCGGCTGCTCGGCTTCCTCGGCGCAGCCCAGCGGGACCTGCTGGGCCGGCGGCACCGTCACGGCCTGGGCGGCGCTCTGGTCGGAGCGGATGGTCGCGACGATGGAGCGGACCTTGTCGCGGTTCAGCAGCATCACGGCGCGCGCGCCCTTGCCGGGCAGGTTGCAGCCGCGGTCGGGCGCGTCGATGTCGTAGACCACCAGCGACGCCTTGGCGTCCGAACCGGACGGCGGGGCGGGGGCCTTGCACACCGCCTCGGTCGCGCACGGGCCGTAGTCGCGCACCCTGCCGTCGTCGCAGGTCACTTCCTTGAACTGCGGCTCGCCGGCGACCACCCAGCAGGCGGTGCACCAGACCTCGCCGGCGCGCCGGTTGTTCGCGCAGTTGCGCCCCTTGGCCGCCTCGCCCTGCACATAGCCGCGGTGCACGCCTTGCGTGACCTGGGCCGGCGGCGCGCAACCGAACAGCAGGGCGATGGCCGACAGGACGGCGAGGGCTTTCATGGGCGATCGACCCGGCTGCTTGCGGCGCTTCCAAGCGCGGCGATCCAACCGCGAGCGCGCGGGCATGGTTGCGCCGCACGGGGCGCCACGCCGGGCCGCGCCGCGATCCCACCGAAAATCTGCCTAGGCGAAACGGAACAGTCCGGCTTGACCGTGGTTGTGGTGGCGCTTGTCCCGAGAGTGAGGCGGCAAGGCGCGTCTGTGGCGTCGCTCTGGTCAATCACTGTCGGAGGTGGGGGATGCTTCCCAACCAAACGGGCGCGCTGCGCCCGGCCCTGTTGTGCGGCCTGGCGACGGCCGCGCTGATCGCGGCGAGCCCGTTCGCCGCCCATGCCCAGGATCGCGAGTTCGAAGCCTACGGCTTCGCCGACCTGGACTACATCCAGGACTTCCGGCGGGTCGATCCCGACTGGGAGGCCACGCTGAGGGCCTCGAAGATCCCGACCTCACCCGGCCTGTTCGGCGGCGACGGCAAGTCGGTCGTCAGCGTCCGCCAGACCCGCTTCGGGGTGAAGGGCGGGCAGGAGGACGTCGACGGCCTGCCGATGAACTTCAAGTTCGAGTTCGACTTCTTCGGCGTCGGCGCGGACGCCGGACAGACGACCATCCGCCTGCGGCACGCCTACGGCGAATGGGGCCACCTGCTGGCCGGCCAGACCAACAGCCTGTTCATGGACGGGGACATCTTCCCCAACGTGATCGACTACTGGGGGCCCGGCGGCATGGTGTTCCTGCGCAACCCGCAGGTGCGCTGGACCTTCGTCGACGACGGGACCTACAGGTTCGCCGTCGCGGCCGAACAGCCGAACAACGACATCGACTCCGGCCGCATCCGCGAGATCGACCCCGACCTCGGCAGCAACATCCAGGCGCACGACAACGTCCCCGACCTGACGGCCCAGTTCCGCTACACCGGAAACGAATGGGGCTACGTCCAGCTGGCCGGGATCCTGCGCAATCTCGGCTTCGAGACCCTGGGCACGGTCGACAACCGGCCGAAGGGCAACGAACTCGGCTGGGGCCTCGACCTGACCTCCAACATCATGATCGGCCACAAGGACAAGATCCTGGCCGGCGTGGTCTACGGCCAGGGCATCGCCAGCTACATGAACGACGGCGGCGTCGACCTGGCGCCGGAGGGCGTGCCCGGCGACCTGAGCGCCGAGGCGGTCAAGCTGCTCGGCCTGTCGTTCTACTACGACCACTACTGGAACGACCGCTGGTCGACCTCCTTCGGCTGGAGCCAGACCAAGGTCGACAACACCGACTTCCAGGCCCCGGAAGCCTTCCAGACCGGCCAGTACGCCTCGATCAACCTGCTGTTCACGCCGGCTCCGGACCTGCTGTTCGGCGGCGAATTCCTGTGGGGCCAGCGCGAGGACAACGACGACACCTCGGCCGAGGACTACCGGATCCAGCTCACCGCCAAATACAGCTTCTCCAGCGGGAACATCCTCTGATGGACATGAACCGTCGCCGCCTCGCCCTGGGACTGGGCGGGATCACAATGGCCGGCGCGGCCGCCGCCGCAGCGCCCGCCGGGGCCATGCCGTTCTTCAAGAAGGAGGAGGCCGGCGTCGCCGCCGGCGCCGCCGAAAAGGCGGTCAAGGCCGCCTTCGAGAAGTATCGCGGCCTGCAGGAAGGCAAGAACGCCGACTACATCCCGGCGTTGGCCAAGGTGCCGTCCAGCCTGTTCGGCATCGCGCTCGTGACGCCCGGCGGCCAGCAGGCCACCGCCGGCGACATCGACAGCCCGTTCTCGATCCAGTCGATCTCCAAGGTCTTCACCATGATCCTGGTGATGCAGGAGTCCGGCCCGCAGAAGATCGAGGAGACCGTCGGCGTCGACGCCACTGGCCGGGTGTTCAACTCGATCGAGGCGATCGAGCAGTACAAGGGCAAGGAGATGAACCCCCTGGTCAATCCGGGGGCCATCGCCACGGTCGGCAACGTCAAGGGCGCCAGCGCCGACGAGGTCTGGAAGAAGATCCTGGCCATCCACAGCGCCTTCGCCGGGCGCCAGCTGGAGGTGAACCAGGAGGTCTACAAGTCGGAGTCCGACACCAACCAGCGCAACCGGGCCATCAGCGCCCTGATGAGCGCCTACGAACGCTTCCCCGGCGATCCGGCCCAGGCGGTCGACCTCTACACCCGCCAGTGCTCGATCAACGTCACCGCCAAGGATCTCGGCGTCATGGCCGCGACCATGGCCAACGGCGGCAAGAACCCGGTCAGCAAGCAGCAGATCGTCGAGCCGAAGCTGATCGCCCACGCGCTGGCGGTGATGGCGACGGCCGGCCTCTACGACGACAGCGGCAAGTGGCTGTTCCACACCGGCCTGCCGGCCAAGAGCGGCGTCGGCGGCGGCCTGATGGCGGTGTCGCCGGGCAAGTTCGGTGTCGGCACCTTCTCGCCGCCGCTGGATGAAGCCGGCAACAGCGTCCGCGGCCAGCGCGCGATCACCGACATCTCCACCGCGCTGAACGGCAATCCGTACTTGGTGCGCCCGGTCTGACGGCCGGGCCTTCGCTTCACCGACGGGGGTAGTGATGTCGCTTCGGTTCACCGCCGGACGGGCGGGGTGGCTTGCGCTCGTCCTGGGCGCCAGCGCGCTCGCCAGCCCGGCCTTCGCCCAGGACGTGACCTTGTCCGCCGACGAGGTCGCGGCCCTGCGCGCCGAACTCAGCGCGCTGAAGGCCGAGGAGGCCGACCGCGCCCGGCGCATCGATCAGCTGGAGCACAAGCTCGACGCCGTCCTGGGCGCCGCGCCCTCGACGGTGGCGGCCGTCCCGCCGCCGTCCGGGCCTGCGGCGTCGCGCACCGGGATCAGACCGGTCCCCACGCCGTCAGCCCCCGCCGAGATCGCCGTGACCGCGCCGGCGCCGGCCGTATTCGCTTCGGCCCCGATCGGCCGTGATCCGGGCGCGTCCGTCGACGAGACGTACTCGGCCGATGCGGCGGCCCCGGCGCTCGTCCTGGCCCGCCAGGAGGAGCCGGTCGAGGCGGAGGACTTCGAGGAAGAGCACCGCCATCTGCCCGCCTACGAGCCCGGCAAGGGGTTCCTGTTCGTCGACGGGAAGGATGGCGAGCTGGGCATGGGCATGTTCAGCTACGCCCGCTACATCAACCAGAACGGCCTGAACCCGACCTATGTCGACGCCTTCGGCCGCACCAAGTCGGTCGAACGGAACCAGAGCCTCCAGTTCCAGAAGATCAGCATGAACCTGAAGGGTTGGCTGTTCGACCCGAAGTTCCGCTACTACTACTTCTTCTGGACCGCGAACCCGAACATGGGCGAGGGGGCGCAGGTCGTCCTGGGCGGCTACTTCCAGTACCGGTTCGATCCGGCGTTCATCGTCACGGCCGGCGTCATGCCGGTGCCGACCACCCGCAGCACCAACTACACCTTCCCGAACTGGCTGCGGAACGACAACCGGGTGATGGCCGACGAGTTCTTCCGCGGCTCGTACTCCACCGGCATCGACGCGCAGGGCGAGATCTTGCCCAAGCTGCACTACCGCGTCGCCCTGACCAACAACCTGGCCCAGCTGGGCATCAGCGCCGCCCAGCTGAACAACGGCCTCGACACCGTCTCGGGCGCGGTCTGGTGGATGCCCACGACCGGCGAGTTCGGCCCGTCGAACGGCTTCGGCGACTACGAGGAGCACGAGAAGCTGGCGACCCTGTTCGGGGCCCACTTCACCTCGAGCACCGAGACCGCCCAGGAGCAGCCGGGCGTCAACACCATCGAGAACAGCCAGATCCGCCTGTCGGACGGCACGCTGCTGTTCAGCCCGAACGCCTTCAACACCAGCGGCAGCATCACCCAGGCCGACTACCGCATGGCCGCGGTCAACGCCGGCATGAAGTACCGGGGCCTCTATCTGGAGGGCGAGTACTACTGGCGGTGGGTCGACGACTTCGTGGTGACCGGCGGGACCGTGCCGGTCGACGACCTCTACGACCACGGCTACACCCTGCGCGGCTCGGTGATGTTCGTGCCCAAGCGCCTGCAGGGCTACGTCACCGGCTCGCACATCTTCGGCCAGTACGGCGACCCGTCGGAGATCGCGCTGGGGGTCAACTGGTATCCGTTCCAGCGGAAGGAAGTGCGCCTGAACGCCCAGGCCCTGCGGCTGGACCATTCGCCGATCGGCAGCAACGTGCTGGTCGCCCAGGTCGGCGGCGACGGCTGGGTGTTCAACACCGACCTGATCGTCCAGTTCTGACGGCGACGGTGGGGAAGGCCCCATGACGTCGTCCGCGCAACGCCTCGCAGTCGCTGCCGCCGGCCTGGCGCTGACGGCCGTCGCGGGCCGGGCCGAAGCCCAGGCGACGGCCCCGGCCGACCCGGCGCGCATCGAACGCGAGCTCGACGAGATCAACGCCATGCGCCGCGACCTCGCCCGCCAGATGCAGGCGCTGGACGCCCGGGTCGAGGCGCTGGAGACGGAGCTTCACGGCCCGGTCGCGACCGCGGACGCCGGGGCCGGCCCACCGACCACGATCGTCGAAGCGCCGCCGGAGCACGCCCAGGAATTCCCCGCCCTGCCGGTCCCGGTCTCGCCGACCCAGACCGCAGAGGTGGGCGGGATCTACGAGCCGGGCAGGGGCGTGGTGCTGATGCGCCGGCCGCAGGGCGAGCTGGTGTTCAGTCCCTTCACCTACGCCCGCTACATCAATCAGACGGCGCTGGCGCCGGACTACACCGACGCCTTCGGGCGCACCACGCAGCTGCACCTGCGCGAGGACGTGCAGCTGCAGAAGGTGACGCTGAACTTCCTCGGCTGGATCGCCGATCCGCGGCTGCGCTACCAGCTCTACGTCTGGACCTCCAACACCAGCCAGGGGCTGGGCGCCCAGGTGGTGGTGGGCGGCAATCTGGGCTGGCGGTTCAACGAGCATTTCAGCCTGGCCGCCGGCATCGACAGCCTGCCGACCACCCGCTCGACCAACCAGACCTTCCCGTACTGGCTGCGCAACGACAACCGCACCATCGCCGACGAGTACTTCCGCGGCTCCTACACCAGCGGGATCTGGGCCTGGGGCGAGATCACCGACAAGCTCTATTACCGGGTGATGGCCGGCGACAACCTGAGCCAGCTGGGCGTCGACGCCGGCCAGTTGGCGGCGGGGCTCAACACCGTCTCAGGCGCGCTTTGGTGGATGCCGACCACCGGCGAATACGGTCTGCGCAGCGGCTTCGGCGACTGGGAAGGCCACGACAAGGCGGCGACCCTGTTCGGGGTGAACTTCACCCGCAGCCGCGAGGACGCCGAGGAGCAGCCGGGCCAGAACGCCTTCGAGAACGTGCAGCTGCGCATTTCCGACGGCACCCGCATCTTCCAGCCCGGCGCCTTCGCCACCGACGGCCAGATCCGCCGCGCCACCTATGAGATGCTGGCGATGAACGGCGGCGTGAAATACCGCGGCTTCTCGCTGGACGGGGAGTACTACTGGCGCTGGCTGGACGACTTCAAAACCGTCGGCGACATCCCGTTCGATCGCTTCTTCGACCACGGCTTCCAGCTGCAGGCCTCGGCCATGCCGGTGCACCAGACGGTCCAGCTCTACGCCTCAGGCTCGAAGATCTTCGGCGAGTTCGGCGACCCCAGCGACCTGGCCCTCGGGCTCAACTGGTGGCCGCTGTCGCGTCAGGAGCTGAAGCTGAACGGCCAGGCCATCTGGCTCGACCGGTCGCCGGTCGGGAACAACGCCCTGCCTTATCCGGTCGGTGGCGACGGTTGGACGTTCACGACCGACGCGGTGCTGAAATTCTGAGGCGCCGCCCGGCGGAGGAGGCGGTGCGATGTCTCGGCTTTTCAGCGCGGCGGCCGCGGCCGCCCTGATCGCTCTGGCCGCCAATGCGGCTAAGGCCCAGGACTCCCCGAACACGGTCGCGGCCGTGCCGCCCAAGGGCAAGACCTGCCTGTTCAACGACTCCCACTTCCACCTGACCAACTACATCCAGGAGGGCCCGCCGGCCCGCGACGTGCTGAAGATCATGGACGGCCGGGTGTGCCGCTCGGCCCTGTTCGGCATTCCGCTGCAGCAGCAGTGGTCCTACCGCGTGACCGCGGGGCGGGCGCCCAAGTACTACATGGATACCGACGCCCACCTCTACTACTACTCCTTCACCGACGCCGACATCGCCGTGCGCTACCTGGCGCTGAGCCCGGAGGAGCGGGCCCGGTTCGATCCGATGATCACCGGCTTCAATCCGACCGACATGTACGCCGCCGATCAGATCAAGCGCGTGCTGAAGACCTACCCGGGCGTGTTCGTGGGCATCGGCGAGTTCTCGATCCACAAGGAGTTCGTCTCGTCCAAGGTGGCCGGCGACGTGGCCAGCCTGCTGGACCCGGCGCTCGACCGTCTGCTCGATTTCGCCGGCGAGGTCGGCCTGCTGACCATCATGCACAACGACATCATCATGCCGTACTCGAAGGCCGAGTACTCGCCGATCTACTTCCAGCAGCTCACCGACGCGCTGCGCAAACACCCGAAGACGACCATCATCTGGGCGCACATGGGCCTGGGCCGGGTGGTGCAGCCGCCGGCCGAATTCCGGGCCTTCATCGAGTCGATCCTGAACGACCCGGAGATGAGCCACGTCTACTTCGACCTCTCGTGGGACGAGGTCGCGAAGTACGTGATCAAGGACGAGCAGACCGTGAAGGTGGCCGCCGAGGTCATCAACGCGCACCCCGACCGGTTCCTGTTCGGCACCGACGTGGTCGCGCCCCGGGACGCCGAGCACTATTTCGCGGTCTACCAGATGTACCAGCCGCTCTGGGACGCCCTGACCCCCGACGCGCGCGAGAAGGTGCTGAAGGGCAACTATGTGCGCCTGTTCGACAGCGCCCGCACCAAGGTGCGCGCCTGGGAGAAGGCCAACCTGACCGCGCCCTGACGGGATCACGCCGCCGGCAGCCGGATTCCCTGGAGCACGCCGAACAGGAAGGTGAGGGCGGCGGCGACGGTCAGAAGGGTCCGCAGCCGCGGCCGGCGGAAGGTCTGCGCCATGCCGGTCAGGAAGAGCACGAGCGCGAAGATCACCCCGTTCTGCACGTAAGCCTCCGACATGAAGGTGGCTTCGCGCGCCCGCGCCGCCATCTGGTCGGCCTTGCGGTCCAGCTCGACGACGCGAACGGCCTGCGCCAGACGGTAGGCCCGCAGGTCGAACGGCGTGTCCGGAACTCCGGGCGTGCGGCGATCGCGAGCCGCCTTCCAGAGCTGGAAGGTCTGGCGGAATTCCGGGCGGAACTGGCCCTCGTAGATCAGCGCCGCCCTGGCGTCGCCGCGCCCGTCGGCCTCCAGCCAGCGCACGAACATCTGGAAGTCCAGCGACTGCTGGATCATGGCCTTGATCTCGGCGCGGTTGGCCTGGGTGCGCAGGCCGCCCACCTCGGCGGTGCTGCGGGTCTGCACCGTGCTCCACCGCGTCGCCTGGTAGCTGCTCCAGGACCCGGCCAGACTCGCCAGCGACATCAGCACCAGGGCGGCGATCTCCAGCGACTTCCACTCGCGGCGTTCGGCGGGGCTATCGGCCATCGGTGCTGCGGCTCCCGTTCGTGCAACCCGCAGCGTCGCGGCCCGGTTGCCCGAGACTTCCGCCGGAGGAGGCCGGGATGCACTTCCTGAACACCGCGCCGCTCTGGCTGATCGGCTTGCTGCTGGTGGTGGTCATGATCGCCGCCGAGGAGATCGGCTTCCGCTGCCGGATGCTCGCCCAGCGTGGAGGCAAGGAAGGAAAGGGCGAGGAGCGGGTCGGCAATCTCGTCGGCGCGGCGCTGGCCCTGCTGGGCCTCCTGTTCGCCTTCACCTTCGCCATGGCGCAGGACCGCTACGACCAGCGGCGGCGGTTGGTCATGCAGGAAGCCAACGCCGTGTCGACCAGCTACCTGCGCTACCAGGCCTTCGAGGAACCGGAACGCACCCGGCTCAGCCGCCTGATGCGGGACTACGCCCAGCTCCGCAGCCAGGCGTTCGACGCCCAGCGGGAACGGGAGAAGCTCAACACCCTGGTCGCCCGGACCGCAGCCTACCAGGCGCAGATCTGGGACGCCGTCCTCGCCGGCCTGGCCCGACAGCCCGCCCTGATCGAGCCGGTGATGGACAGCACGAACACCATGTTCGAGATCACCGCCATGCGCCGGGCGATGGTCGACGCGCGCATCCCGTCCTCGATCCTGATCGGCCTGCTCAGCTTCGCCGTCCTGACGGCCTTCTTCACCGGCTACGGTCTGGAGCTGGAGCGGCGCCACCGCGCGCCCACGGCCGTGCTGTTCCTGCTGTTCGCCTTCGTCTTCCTGCTGATCCTCGACCTGGACCGCTCCTACAGCGGCCCGATCCGGGTCAGCCAGGCGTCCATGGTCCGCGCCGCCGAGACCATCGCGGCGCTGGAAGCGGCCAAGCTCCGCCCTCCGTCGCCCTGACCTCCGCGACCGGTTGACGCTGGGGAAACTAGCTTAGCGGCGTGCCGCCCTTGCGACACAGGGAAAACCTTCCGATCAGGAGGTTCCCGCCCGTCGCCATATGCAAAGATCATGTCATGAAATGAGAAGTCGCCGCCCGTGATGCGGTGCTTTCCTCCGTGCAAGGAGGTCGTCTGCTTCGTCAGCGGGCGGCGCCGAGAACAGGCCCGATCAACGGAGCCTTCGGGGGAGACAAATGAAGATTCGTCATTGGCGTTTGCTCGCCGGCGCGTCCACGCTGGCGCTGGTGGTCGGCACCGCGGCCTCGGCCTATGCCCAGGCGCAGCCGGAAGACAACAACTCGGTCGAAGAGATCGTCGTCACCGCGCAGAAGCGGGAACAGGCTCTGCAGGACGTGCCGATCTCGGTGCAGGCCCTGACTTCGGAGACCCTGCAGGAAGCCGGCGTCGTCGACATGAAGTCCGTGTCGAACATCGTGCCGTCGCTGAAGACCCAGGAAAGCTTCCAGCCGGTCGCTCAGGCCTACCGCATCCGCGGCATCGGCTCCGAGCCCTCGATCCCGACCTTCGAGCCGGAAGTCGGCCTGTTCATCGACGGCGTCTACATGCCCCGCTCGGGCCTGGGCGTCGGCGACCTGGTCGACGTGGCGCGCGTCGAGGTGCTGTCGGGCCCGCAGTCGACCCTGTACGGCAAGAACGTCAACGCCGGCGTGATCAACGTCGTCACCGAGGCGCCGTCGCACGATTGGGAAGGCAGCCTGGCCGCGACCGTGTCGCAGTTCCAGGGCGGCAACAACGCCATGGCCTACCGTCTGGCCGGGTCGGTCTCCGGTCCGCTCAGCGACAAGGTCCGCGTGCGCCTGACCGGCGTGAACTACGACCAGGACCACACCTACCATAACCTGGTCCCCGGCGTCGGCGACGCCAACGACATGCACCGCTACGCCATCCGTGGCGAGGTGGCGCTGGACCTCGGCGAAAAGACCACCCTGCGCGTGGCCGCCGCTCGCAGCGAGATCTACGACACCGACGCGATCAACCCGGAAATCTTCATCCAGCCGACCTCGAGCTACCCGTCGGGCCCGGGCGACAACTCCATCTACATCCTGCAGCACTCGCCGCTGGCGGGCCTGTTCGGCGTGTCGCCTTGCGCGAACACCGACACGCGCGACCGGGTGATCTGCACCACCGACCCGACCCACACCAACAGCTTCAACAACATGGTCTCGGCCACGTTGACGAGCGAGATCGGCGGGCTCGACTTCACCTCGATCACGGCCTGGTCGAACTACAAGTCGCAGACCACCACCAAGGACGTCGCCCAGGCGCAGTTCCCGCTGCTGACCTATTTCGACACCCAGGCGGGCGAAACGATCAGCGAAGAGCTCCGCCTGGCCTCGCCGGTCAGCGACACCTTCGAGTGGCAAGTCGGCGCGACCTTCATGGTCAACGACTTCAACCGCGGCAACGAGGGCAAGACGCCGACCTTCGTCCTGGCCGCCGCCGCGCCCTACGTGCCGCTGCCGGGCGCGCCGGGCGGCTTCGTGCTGGGCACGCCGGGCGACAAGGGCTTCCTGGACTCGGACTCCTCGTCGACCTACTACGCCGCCTTCGGCCAGGCGACCTGGCACGTCACCGACCAGATCAACCTGTCCGGCGGCCTGCGCTGGCAGCATGAGGAGAAGGAAGCCTCGGTCCACAACCGCTCCGTGGTCACGCCGCGCGCGGCCCCGCAGGGCAGCCTGAACCTGATCACCTTCCTGCTGACGCCCACCGGCGTGAACGGCGACGTCGCCATTCCGGACATGGACAACTTCGTCGGCAACGTGACGGCCGACTACCACCCGAACAACGACACCATGTTCTACGCGACCTACTCGCGCGGGGCGAAGTCGGGCGGCGGCAACATCGGCTTCGGCAACGCGCCGCTGTCGGCTCGTCCGTTCAAGCCGGAGACCGTCGACAACTACGAGATCGGGGCCAAGCTCGACCTGCTGGACAAGCGCGTCCGCCTGTCGACGGCCGCTTTCCACACGGTCTACGAGGACTACCAGAACGCCGGCTTCCTCGGCGCCCAGTTCCAGGTCAACAACGCCGAGGAAGTGGTCGTCGACGGGGTTGAGGCCAACGGCGCCTTCGTGCTCGGCCACGGCTTCCACCTGACCGCCAGCGCCACCTACCTGGACTCGCGCTACGAGAAGTACACCGGCGGCGCCTGCCACGCGCCGTGGCCGCAGGCTCCGGCTCCGCAGCCGGCCAACTGCGACCTGTCCGGCAAGCCGCTGCCGATCGCCCCGAACTGGAGCACCTCGATCGGCCTCGACTACGCCCACAGCGTCGCCTGGGGTGAAGTCTACGCCCGCGGCGACTGGGCCTGGTCGTCGGAGTACTTCACCAACACCAACCTCGACCCGCGCCTGGTGCAGCCGTCGTACTCGCTGTTCAACGCCCGCCTCGGCGTGCGGGCCGGCGACGGCTACGACATCTCGGTCTTCGCCAACAACCTCCTCAACGAGAGCGTGGTGGTGCAGGACGCCGTCACCACCCTGTTCGGCAAGGACCCGTCCTACCAGCGCTTCCTGGCTCCTCCTCGCGAGATCGGCGTGACCCTTCGCAAGGAGTTCTAAGGCCCCGGGAAACTCACTGGTTTCCTTCCCTAACGGCGCGGCTTCTCCAGGGGCCGCGCCGTCTCTTTTTCCGCGTCCGGCCAAGCTGGGCCTACGCGGACGCTTCAAGACAGTGACGGAGTTCGCGCCATGCTGGGCCTGATGCAGAACTGGCCTCTGACCATCGACAAGATCCTGGACCACGCCAAGGCGCTGCACGGCCGGCGCACCGTGGTGACCCGGTCGGTCGAGGGGCCTGTCGTCGAGACCACCTACGCGGAGCTCCACGAACGGGCCAAGCGCGTCTCCAGCCTGCTGAAGGCCTGGGGCGTGGGGCAGGGCGAGCGGGTCGCGACGCTGGCCTTCAACACCGGCCGGCACCTGGAATGCTGGTACGGGATCATGGGGATCGGGGCGGTCTGCCATACCCTGAACCCGCGCCTGTTCCCCGAGCAGCTGGCCTGGATCGTCAACCACGCCGAGGACCGGGTGATCTTCGCCGACGTGGTGTTCGCGCCGCTGCTGGCCCAGATCGTCGAGCGCTGCCCGACGGTGGAGCGCGTGGTGCTGCTGACCGACCGCGCCCACATGCCCGCGGGCGTCCCCGCCGGCTGGGAGTGCTACGAAGATCTGCTGCCCCGCTACGACGCCGACTGCGCCTGGGGCGGCTTCGACGAGAACACCGCCGCGGGCCTCTGCTACACGTCCGGCACCACCGGCGATCCGAAGGGGGTGCTGTACTCGCACCGCTCGAACTTCCTGCACGGCCTGCTGGCCCTGCAGGCCGACGGCCTGGGCGTCTCCAGCCGCGAGGTGGTGCTCCCGATCGTGCCGATGTTCCACGCCAACGCCTGGGGCGTGGCCTTCGCCGCCCCGGCCGCCGGCGCCAAGCTGGTCATGCCCGGCGCCAGGCTGGACGGGGCCAGCGTCTACGACCTCATCGAAGGGGAGGGTGTGACCTTCTCCGCCGCGGTGCCGACCGTGTGGGGCGGCCTCCTGCAGCACCTGAAGGCCAACGGGCTGCGGCTCTCCACCCTGAAGCGGGTGGTGATCGGCGGTTCCGCCTGTCCGGAGTCGATGATCCGCGCCTTCCACGACGACTACGGCGTGGACGTCATCCACGGCTGGGGCATGACCGAGCTGTCGCCGATCGGCGCGCTCTGTCAGCTGCCGCCGGAGATCGCCGCCCGGCCGTTCGAGGACCAGGTGCCGACCCGGCTGAAGCAGGGCCGCGCGCCGCTGACCGTCGAGATGAAGCTGGTCGACGACGCCGGCCGTCCCGTGCCGCACGACGGCCGCACGCCGGGACGCCTGGTGGTGCGCGGCGCGGCGGTCGCGGGGGCCTACTACAAGGGCGCGGGCGGCTCGGTTCTGGACGCCGACGGCTTCTTCGACACCGGCGACGTGGCCACCCTGGACGCCGACGGCTTCATGCAGATCACCGACCGCGCCAAGGACGTCATCAAGTCCGGCGGCGAGTGGATCAGCTCCATCGACATCGAGAACATCGCCGTCGGCCACCCGGCGGCCGAGCTGGCGGCGGTGATCGGCGTGGCCCACCCCAAGTGGGACGAGCGTCCGCTGCTGCTGGTCAAGCTGCGCGCCGGCGAGCAGGCGACCGAGCAGGACTTCCTGGCCCACCTGGAAGGCAAAATCGCCAAGTGGTGGACGCCGGACGCGGTGGTGTTCCTCGAGGACATCCCGCTGGGCGCGACCGGCAAGATCGACAAGAAGCTGCTGCGCGAGCGGATGAAGGACTACCGACTGCCGGCCGCCTGAGCCTTCGCGTCATGAGCCTTCGACTCACTCCACCCGGGGCTTGCGGGCGTGCTCCGCACGCCACTGGGCGGGGGCGGCCCCGAACTGGGCGGTGAACCAGCGGGTGAACGAGCTGGGCATGGAATAGCCGAGCAGCTCGGCGATCCGGCCCAGCGCGTACTTCTCGTTCTGCATGTAGCGCAGGGCCAGGTCGCGGCGGACCTCGTTGATCAGCTCGGAGAAATTCGAGCCGGCGTCGTCCAGTTGCCGCTGCAAGGTGCGCACGTTCAGGCCCAGCCCCTGCGCGACCAGCTCGATGGTCGCGCGGCCCATCGGCAGGAACAGGTAGATGGCGCGGCGCACGTCGCGCACCACCGACGGTTCGTTGGCGCTCTGCAGCGAGTCGACGAAGCGCTGGGCGTAGCGCGCCATCACCGGATCGGCGGTCGGGTTCTTCTGCTCCAGATCCGCAGCAGAGCAGACAAAGCCGTTGAAATCGCTATCGAACTCAAACTTGGTCGACGACCCGAACACGCGCCGGTGGACCTGCAGGTCCGGCGGCGCGGGATGGGTGAAGTTCACGCTGTAGGGCCGCCAGTGCGCACCCAGCACTGTCCCGCACATGCGGAACAGCACGCCCAGCGCCAGCTCGGTGGCCTGCCGCGAGGCGACCGGCGTGTCGGTCAGCACCTCCTGGCGCACGATCACCGTGTCGCCGGCCTGCTCCAGGTAGATGGCCAGCGCCTCGTTGAGCAGGTGGCGGTACTGGATGGTGGTGCGCAGCGCGTCGCCCAGCGTCGCCTGGTGGGTCAGCAGCAGGCTGATCGCGCCCATGTCCGACAGCTGGCGCGACTCGGCCATCCGCAGGCCGAAGGTCGGGCAGTTGGCCTGCCGCGCGGACTCCTCCAGCAGGTTGGCGGCGGCGCTGACCAGCACCCGCTGCTCGGGATCGGTCAGGGTCGTCTGGCTCAGGCCCGCGGCGCGCAGCAGCGGCTGCGGATTGAGCCCGACCTGGCGAGCGACCTCGAAGTAGTTGGTCAGGACGGCGGCGCGGACCAGGGTGCTCATGGCGAGATCGTAGGGCGAGGCGCTGAAAAGGCGGGCGGCGGCGGAACGCCGCGGCTCAAGTCCTGCGACCGTACCGCCCGTGTCATGAAATGAAAAGCGGTTGTCGTCGGATGGTGAGCGCCACGCTCGGGGGCTCACATACGGTCCAAGGCCAAACAGAGGCGTCCAAACAGAGGCGTCCAGCCCAGTAGGCCTGAGGAAATGCTGCAAAAAGCCGTTCGCTTTCACGAGATCGGGGGCCCCGAGGTCCTGCGCTACGAGGACGTCGAGGTCGGCGCGCCCGGGCCGGGCGAGGTTCGCATCCGCCACGTCGCGGTCGGTCTGAACTTCGCCGACACCTACTTCCGCACCGGCTACTACCCGGTGAAGCCGACCTGCGGGATCGGCGTCGAAGCTTCCGGCGTGATCGAGGAAGTGGGCGAGGGCGTCGCCGGCTTCGCGCCCGGCGACCGCATCACCTACACGGGCAGCCCGCTGGGCGCCTATTCGACCGCCCGGGTGATGCCGGCCGGCTCGCTGATCAAGCTGCCGGAGACCATCGCCTTCGAGACCGCCGCGGCCATGACCATGCGCGGCCTGACCTCGTCCTATCTGCTGCGCCGCATCTGCCCGACCCTGAAGGCCGGCGACACCGTCCTGCTGCACGCCGCCGCCGGCGGCGTCGGCCTGATCGTGTCGCAGTGGGCCAAGCTGCTGGGCCTGAACGTCATCGGCACGGTCTCCACCGACGCCAAGGCCGAGATCGCCCGCGCCCACGGCTGCGACCACGTCATCCGCTACGACCACGAGGACGTGCCGACCCGCGTGCGCGAGATCACCGACGGCCAAGGCGTGGCCGTGGTCTACGACAGCGTCGGCGCGACCACCTTCCAGGGCTCGCTGAACTCGCTGAAGCGCCGCGGCATGCTGGTCTGCGTCGGCACCGCGTCGGGCCCGATCCCGCCGATCGACGCCCTGCAGCTGGCCATCAAGGGCTCGCTCTACGTCACCCGCCCGGCGCTGGCCGACTACATCGCCGACCCGGCCGAACGCGCCGAGCTGGCCGGCGAGCTGTTCAGCCACGTCGCCGCCGGCCGCATCAAGATCGAGGTCAACCAGCGCTACGCCCTGGAAGACGCCGTCCAGGCCCACCGCGATCTCGAGGCCCGGAAGACCACCGGCTCCTCGATCTTCGTGATCTGACGCCGCCGGAGAGGGAGGGGACAATGAGAGCCGAAAAACTGACGGCCAACATCGGCGCCGAGCTGTTCGACGTGAACCTGGGCGAAGCCGCCCGCAACGACGACATGTTCGCCGAGATCAAGGCGCTGCTGCTGCAGCACAAGGTGCTGTTCCTGCGCGACCAGGACATCGCCCGGGCCGACCACGTCGCCTTCGCCCGCCGCTTCGGCGAGCTGGAGGACCATCCGGTGGTCGGTTCCGATCCGGAAAATCCAGGCCTGGTGCGGATCTACAAGGATCTCGACAGCCCGCCGGAGCACTACGAGAACGCCTACCACTGCGACGCCACCTGGCGGGACGAGCCGCCGATGGGCTGCGTGCTGCGCTGCGTGGAGACGCCGGACGTCGGCGGCGACACCGTCTGGGTCAACATGGTCCAGGCCTACGCCGAGCTGCCGGACCACGTGAAAGAGCAGATCGACGGCCTGCGCGCGCGCCACTCCATCGAGGCCAGCTTCGGCGCGGCCATGCCGATGGAGAAGCGCCACGCCCTGAAGGCGCGCTTCCCGGACTCCGAGCACCCGGTGGTGCGCACCCATCCGGAGACCGGCGAGAAGGTGCTGTTCGTCAGCGGCTTCGCCACGCACTTCGTGAACTTCCACCGGCCGCAGAACGTCCGCTACGGCCAGGACTTCGCGCCCGGCTCGGCCCAGCTGCTGAGCTACCTGATCGGCCGCGCCGCCATCCCGGAATACCAGGTCCGCTGGCGCTGGACGAAGAACAGCATGGCCATCTGGGACAACCGCTGCACCCAGCACTACGCGGTCCAGGACTACTGGCCGGCCGTCCGCAAGATGGAACGGGCCGGGATCATCGGCTGCAAGCCCTTCTGACCAACACCGAAGTCTTCCCCGAGCGCCGCGGAGACGGCGCCTTTCGCCCAGAACTTTGAAGGAAACGCACATGAATTTCTTCGACGGCTCGCTGTTCCCCGAAAACCAGCAGAAGCTCGTGATCACCGCCGCGCCGTACGGCCCGGAGTGGATGCCGTCCGACTTCCCGGAAGACATTCCGGTGACGATGGAAGAGCAGATCCAGAAGGCGGTCGACTGCTACAACGCCGGCGCCACGGTGCTGCACCTGCACTGCCGTGAGTTGGACGGCCACGGCTCCAAGCGCCTGTCGATGTTCAACGAGCTGCTGGCCGGCATCCGGGCCCGCGTGCCCGACATGATCCTGCAGGTCGGCGGCTCGATCTCGTTCGCGCCCGAAGGTGACGGCGACGTGGCCAAGTGGCTGTCCGACGACACCCGCCACATGCTCGCCGACCTGGATCCCGCGCCGGACCAGGTGACGATCGCGATCAACACCAACCAGATGAACGTCATCGAGCAGATGTGCGAGGCGGACATCCGCGGCACCACGCTCGGCACGCCGGAAGGCAAACGCGCCTACAGCGAGATGACCATCCCGGCCGGCCCGGTCTGGGTGGAGGAACACATCCGCCGCCTCTCGGCCAAGGGCATCCAGACCCACTTCCAGCTGGCCAACATCACCCAACTCGAGACGGTCGAGCGCATGATGCGCCGCGGCGTCTGCAACGTGCCGCTGATCCTGACCTGGGTCGCGATCGGCGGCGGTTTCGACCAGCCCAACATCTACAACCTGGCGAACTTCGTGCGCGGCTGCCCGGACGGCTCGGTGCTGACGCTGGAAAGCTCGATGCTCAACGTGCTGCCGGTCAACATGATGGCGATCGCCATGGGCCTGCACGTGCGTTGCGGCAACGAGGACAACATCTGGACCCAGCGCCGCGACCGGAAGATGGGCAGCATCGAGCAGATCGAGCAGCTGGTCCGCATCTCCAACGAGTTCGGCCGCGACATCGCCAGCTGCCAGGAGGCGCGCGAGATCTACAGGATCGGCGAGTTCTACAAGAACGCCGACGAGACCCTGGCGAAGAACGGCTTCGCGCCGAACCGCCAGCCGGGTGAGCGCGGCGTGCCGTTCCGTATGGCCGGCTAAGCCTTGCGCCGCGGGGTCGGGCGGTGAGGGGCCGCCCGACCCCGTTTTCACTTTCAGGGAGACGCCGCCCTCGGACAGGCCGAAGATGCCGCCGACGGCGATACGATCAGGAGGGCCGTCCATGGCCGTGATCCACGCCGACGCCGGCGCCGCTCAGGCGCCCGCCGTGAAGGTTCCGCTGGCCTACGCCTGGGTGGTTTTCGCCCTGACGTTCGGCCTGCTGATTTCCGACTACATGTCCCGCCAGGTCCTGAACGCGGTGTTCCCGCTGTTGAAGGTCGAGTGGGGCCTGACCGACACCCAGCTGGGTTCGCTCAGCGGCGTGGTCTCGCTGATGGTCGGCCTGCTGACCTTCCCGCTGTCGCTGCTGGCCGAATGGGTCGGCCGCGTGCGGGCCATCGCCGCCATGGCCGTGGTGTGGAGCCTGGCCACCTTCGGCTGCGCGCTCGCCCAGGACTACAACCACATGCTGCTGGCCCGCTTCCTGGTGGGCCTGGGCGAGGCCGCCTACGGCAGCGTCGGCATCGCCGTGGTGATCAGCGTCTTCCCGCCCCACATGCGCGCCACCCTGACCGGCGCCTTCATGGCCGGCGGCCTGTTCGGCTCGGTGCTGGGCATGGCGGCCGGCGGGATCGTCGCAACCCACTACGGCTGGCGCGCCGCCTTCGCCGCCATGGCCGCCTTCGGCCTGGTCCTGGCCGTGCTCTATCCGTTCGTGGTGCGCCAGTCGAAGGTGCACCCTAAGGTGAAGAAGGCCGCCCCGGTCGAGGGCGAAGCCGCCCGCCCGGGCTTCTGGAAGAGCCTCGGCACCCTGGTCTCCACCCCCTCGGTGCTGTGCGCCTACGTCGGCAGCGGCCTGCAGCTGTTCATCTCCGGGGCCATGCTGGCCTGGATGCCCAGCTATCTGAACCGCTATCACGGCATGGCGCCCGACAAGGCCGCGGTCACCGCCGCGGGCCTGGTGCTGGTCTCCGGCGCCGGCATGGTCGTCTGGGGCATGTTCGCCGACGCCATTTCCAAGCGCTTCAAGCCGCGCGCCGCCAGCCTCGCCGTCTTCCTGTGCGTAGCCTGCTGCGCCCTGCTGATGGTCGCCTTCCGCATGCCGCCCTCGAAGGAGCAGCTGCTGCTGATCGCGGCCGGCCTGTTCGTCGCCGCCGGCGCCACCGGGCCGTCCGGGGCCATGGTCGCCAACCTGACCCACCTGGCCGTCCACGGCGCGGCCTTCGCCGTCCTGACCCTGGCCAACAACCTGCTGGGCCTGGCGCCCGGGCCGATCCTGACCGGCATGCTGGCCGACCGGTTCGGCCTGGACGTCGCCCTGCAGTGGGTCCCGGCGATCGGGGCCGCCGCCGCCCTGGTCTTCCTGATCGGCCGGAAAACCTACGCCCGAGACCTCGATCGGATCGCCGCCAGCGCCGGCTGAGCCACGCCCGACACCGACGCCTGACCGAGTACCGCCATGACGTTTCGCGCTCCCACCCGCGACCTGCTGTTCGCCCTGACCGAGGTGGTCGGCATCGACCGGCTGACCACCGCCTTTCCCGACTGCGACCGCGACATGGCGGCCGCCGTGCTGGAGGCGGCCGGCGACCTGGCCGAGGGCGTGCTGGCCCCGCTGAACCGCTCGGGCGACCTGCACGGCGCGCGCTTCGAGGACGGCCGGGTGCGCGCCGCGCCTGGCTTCGCCGACGCCTATCGGGCGTTCTCCGAAGGCGGCTGGACCAGCCTGGCCGCCGATCCCGAGCACGGCGGCCAGGGCCTGCCCAAGACGCTGGAGCTGGCGGTCTACGAACTGATGCACGCGGCCAACACCGCCTTCACCCTGTGCCCGACCCTGACGCAGGGCGCGATCGAGGCCCTGCACGCCCACGGCGATCCCCGCCAGAAGGCGCTCTACCTGCCCAGGCTCGTCTCCGGCGAATGGACCGGGGTGATGGACCTGACCGAGCCGCAGGCGGGCTCGGACCTGGCCGCCGTGCGCACCCGCGCCGAGCCGGACGGGGAGGGCGGCTATCGCCTGTACGGCCAGAAGATCTTCATCACCTGGGGCGACCACGACTGCGCCGACAACATCGTCCACCTGGTGTTGGCCCGCCTGCCGGACGCGCCGGAGGGCGTGAAGGGCATTTCGCTGTTCCTGGCGACCAAGCGGCTGGTCGCCGACGACGGCGCTCTGGGCGAGACCAACGCGCTGGGCCCGGTCGGCATCGAGCACAAGCTGGGCATCCACGCCTCCCCCACCTGCGTGATCCAGTTCGAGGGCGCGAAGGCCGAGCTGGTCGGCGAGGGCGGCAAGGGCCTGGCCCAGATGTTCACCATGATGAACTCGGCGCGCCTGAACATCGGCGTGCAGGGCGTGGGCGTGGCCGAACGCGCCTACCAGCAGGCGCTGGCCTACGCGCTGGAGCGCCGCCAGGGCCGCTCGGTGTGGACCGGCGAGGCCTCGGCCCGGATCTTCGACCATCCGGACGTGCGCCGCACCCTGCTGCTGATGAAGGCGAAGACCGAAGCGGCGCGGGCCATCTGCCTGACCACCGCGCTGGCCGGCGACCTGGGCCGGACCGGCGACGAAGCCGCGGCCCTGCGCGAGGCCGTGCTGACCCCGGTGGCCAAGGCCTGGTCCACCGATGTCGGCGTCGAGGTCGCCTCGCGCGGCCTGCAGGTGCACGGCGGCATGGGCTTCATCGAGGAGACCGGCGCCGCCCAACACTACCGCGACGCCCGCATCGCCCCGATCTACGAGGGCACCAACGGCATCCAGGCCCTGGACCTGGTCGGGCGCAAGCTGGCGCTGGGCGACGGCGAGGGCGTGCGCGCCCTGCTGGCCGAGATCGACATCACCGTCGCCGAGCTACAGCGGGCCGACGCCCTGGCCCTGGTCGCCGCCCGCCTTCAGGCGGGCGCGGCGGCCGTACGGCTGACCAGCGAGTGGCTGCTGCAACGGCGCGGCGAGGCCGACGCCCTGGCCGGGGCCAGCGGCTATCTGAACCTGTTGGGCGACGTGGTCGGCGGCTGGATGCTGGCCAGGGGCGCGCTGGTCGCCGCGCGTCGCGCGGAGACCGACGCCGATCCCTACTGGCGCACCAAGATCGTGCTGGCGCGCCTGTTCGCCGAGGAGGTGCTGGCCGGCGCCCACGCCCGGGCCGCCGCGGTCGTCCACGGCGCGGCCGACCTCGAGGCGGTCGGCCCCGAGGGCCTCGCCGCCTGAATCGACCCGACCCGGTTCGTCGCAAATCCCCCGGACGGACTCGCCGAACCGCGTTCGCCCAGCTTAGCTTCGCCGCGGGGAGCGGGCCGTGCGCCCGCGACGGGGAAGCGTCATGATCGATCGTCGTCGGGTTGTGGGTGCGGCGGGGCTGGCCGCCCTGGGAACCACGTTGGGCGCCGCCACGGGCGGCCGGGCCTGGGCCGCCGAGGGCCCGGCGCGCTGGCCGCGCATGCGCCAGGCCATGGCCGTCGACGCCATGACCGGCGTCGACCTGTTCTACGTCCCCGAAGACGATCCGGCCGCGCCAAAGCTGCTGCAGCACCTGCGCGAATGCGGCCTGACCGGCGCGGTGATGACCGCCGCCCCGCAGGGCCGGTTCTGGCTCAACGACAAGGCCTACGAGGACACCCGCGCCCGCATCGACGAATGGAAGGGACGCATCGACAAGCACCCCGACGTGCTGCTGCTGGTGCGTGAGCGCGCCGACCTGGAGCGCGCCAACCGCGAGGGCAAGGTCGGGGTGATCTTCACCTTCCAGGGCACCGAGCCGCTGGGCGAGGACCTGGACCGGATCACCAGCTTCCGCGAGCAGGGCGTGCGGATGATCCAGCTGACCCACAACCGCCGCAACCTGGTCGGCGACGGGGCCCTGGAGGCCGGCGACGCGGGCCTCAGCAACTACGGCCGTCAGGTGGTGGAGCGGCTGAACGCCGAGCGGATCGTCGTGGACCTGTCGCACGGCTCGCCGCGCACCATCCGCGAGGGCATCCTGGCCTCGAAGGCGCCGGTTCTGGTCGGGCACAGCGGCTGCCGCGCGCTGGCCGACGCCTCGCGCCTGACCTCGGACGAGAGCCTGAAGCTGCTGGCCGACCGCGGCGGCGTGGTCGGGATCATCTTCTGGCCCTACCTGCGCGTTCAGGGCCAGCAGACCTCCGCCGACGTCATCCGCCACCTCGAGCACGCCGTGAAGGTCTGCGGCGAAGATCACGTCGGCATCGGCACCGACCTCGGCATCTCGCCGATCGAACTCACCCCGGAGTTCGCCAAGGACAGCCTCGACACCGTCAAGGACATGATCAGCCAGGGCATCTTCGCCAAGGACCGCTCGCCCGAAATGACCCTGTTCCCGCCCGACCTGAACGTCCCCAACCGCTTCGAAACCCTGGCCGCCAAGCTCTCCGCCCGCGGCTGGCCGGACGCCCGCATCGAGAAGATCCTCGGCGCCAACTTCGCGCGGGTGATGGGCGAGGTGTGGGGATAGGGAGCGGCCGGGACGTTCAACGGGGGAACACGCGCCTCAGGCCGCCAGTCGGTAGCGCGCACCTCCCACGGAGAACGGTCATGTCCGAAGGACGTCCCGCGATCGGGCGGCGTGAATTTCTGGCGTCCACGTCCGCTGGCACGATCGGTCTCCTGCTTCCCGCCTCGGAGTCCCACGCCCAGATGACCTCGCCCCAGTCGCCCGGCGCGAAGACCGCCGACGCGTCGATCCGGCCGTTCAAGTACCACGCGTCCGACGCCGACCTGGCCGACCTGAAGCGCCGGATCGCCGCCACCCGCTGGCCGCCGCGCGAACTGGTCTCCGACCAGTCCCAGGGCGTGCCGCTGGCGACCATGCAGAAGCTGGCCCAGTACTGGGGCGGCCCGTACGACTGGCGCAAGTTCGAGACCAGGCTGAACTCGTACCCGCAGTTCGTCACCACCATCGACGGCGTGCCGATCCACTTCATCCACGTGAAGTCGAAGGAGCCGAACGCCCTGCCGGTGATCATCACGCACGGCTGGCCGGGCTCGGTGGCCGAGCAGCTCAAGATGATCGGACCGCTGACCGACCCGACCGCGTACGGCGGCACGGCGGCGGACGCCTTCGACGTGGTGATCCCGTCCCTGCCGGGGTACGGCTTCTCCGGCGCGCCGACGGAGCTCGGCTGGGATCCGATCCGCATCGCCAAGGCCTGGCCCGTGCTGATGCAGCGGCTGGGCTACGACCGCTTCGTCGCCCAGGGCGGCGACTGGGGCAACGCCGTGACCGAGCAGATGGCGCTGCAGAAGCCGCCGGGCCTGATCGGCATCCACACCAACATGCCCGCGACCGTGCCGCCCGAGATCGACAAGGCGGCCCTTGCCGGCGCGCCGCCTCCGGCGGGCCTGTCGGCCGACGAGAAGCGCGCCTACGACCAGCTCGTCACCTTCTACGCCCACGGGCTGGGCTACGCCCAGGAGATGTCGAACCGGCCGCAGACCCTATACGCGATCGACGACTCGCCGATCGGTCTGGCCGCCTGGATGCTGGATCACGACGCCGAAGGCCTGGCCCTGATCGCGCGGGTGTTCGACGGCCAGCCCGAGGGCCTGAGCCGCGACGACGTGCTCGACAACGCGACGCTCTACTGGCTGACCAAGACGGGCGTCCCTTCGGCGCGGCTGTACTGGGAGAGCAAGCTGGCCTTCTTCGCGCCCAAGGGCGTCACCCTGCCGACCGGCGTCAGCGCTTTCCCGACGGAGATCTACACCGCGCCGAAGAGCTGGGCCGAGAAGGCCTATCCCAACCTGATTCATTACGGCCGCATGCCCAAGGGCGGCCACTTCGCGGCCTGGGAGCAGCCCCAGGCCCTGGCCGAGGAAATGCGCGCCACCTTCCGGCCGCTGCGGCAGGCGCAGTCCTGACCCGACACGAACAGGGGAGTGGCGGACGGGGTGGGATTCGAACCCACGGTGGGCGTGAACCCACGGCGGTTTTCAAGACCGCTGCCTTAAACCACTCGGCCACCCGTCCAGGGCCGCCCTGATAGCAGGGCCGGACGGCCGAGGCGACCGTCGATCCGCTAACCGTGTTGCTTAACCCGCGATCTCAGCTTAGCCATTAGCCTGACCTTAGAGAGGGCCGCCGAGGGGCGGTCGCCGCGTGGGGCGGGCCGATGAGCCGGAGCTTCCTGGGGCCGCAAGGCCGACGTGCGTCGCGTATGATCTTTATGGGCCTGGCCTGCGCCGTTCTCGGCGGGGCCGCCCAGGCCGAAGAACCAGTCCCGCCGGCCGCAGCGCCGGTGGAGAGCGCGAACCAAACGGCGGCGGACCCGGCGAGCTTCGAGCAGGTGGGCGCGGCGTCTTTCTACGCCGACCGATTCCAGGGCCGTCGCACCGCCAGCGGCGAGACCTACGACGCGGACGAGTTGACCGCCGCCCATCCGGACCTGCCGTTCGGCAGCGTGCTGGAGGTCACCAACCTCGACAACGGCAAGACCGTGAAGGTGCGGGTGAACGACCGCGGCCCCTATCACGGGCGGCGGGTCGTCGACCTGTCGCGCGCCGCCGCCGAGACCCTGGACTTCATGCGCCGCGGCACCGCCAAGGTGCGCATCCGGGCGTTCCTGCCGGGCTCCACCCGCGCCATGACCCTGAGCCCAGACGCCACCCCGGCGCCGGCGCAGCCGACTCCGCCCTTCCTGCCGTCCGCGGGCCAGTCCTGATCGAACCTCTGCGGGGGTTCGCCGGTTTGTAAGCCGTCGTCGCCCGAGCCCCGGGCGACCTTGCTCGCCTCGCGGAGGGGAGGGTGGCTCACCCCGTGCGCGCCCAATTCGGCGCCCAATTCGGCGGCTGGATTCGCGCTCTGACCGTGATCGCCGCGGCGGTCGCGGCCGGGCTGAGCGCCTGCGCCACACCCGGCGTCAACGGCGCGCCCGGCGGAGCGCCGCTGCAGGGCGGGGCCGGCCAGTACATGGTCGGCGAGCCCTACGAGGTGCACGGGGTCTGGTACTATCCCCAGGAGCAGCCCGAATACGACGAGAGCGGCACGGCCGGAATCATCAGCGACGACCGGAGCGGCCAGACCACCGCCAACGGCGAGGTCTATGACCCGGAGGCGCTGACCGGGGCGCACACCACCCTGCCCATGCCGGTGATGGTCGAGGTGACCAACCTCGACACCGGCACCACCATCGCGCTGCGGATCAACGACCGCGGGCCGTTCGACGCGCCGGGCGAGATCATCTCGGTGTCGCGCGCCGCGGCCGTGGAGCTCGGCTTCGCCGACCGGGGAACCGCCAACGTGCGGGTCCGCTATCTCGGCCAGGCCCCGCTGGGCGATCCCGGCCAGTACGCCAGCGACGGCGCCGCGCCGCAGTATCCACCCGACGGGAGCGCGGGAGCGTACCCGCCGGACCAGGGCGGCGGCGCCTACCCGCCGAACGGCGCCCCGGGCGCGTACCCTCCAGGCGGAGGGTATGGCCCGGGACCGGTCGACAGCCAGGCGCTTCCGCCGCCGGTCCCGCCCGAGGGCTACGGGGGCGGGGGCTATGGCGGGGGCGGCGGCTGGACGGTGCAGGCCGGGGCCTACGAGGTGCCGGCCAACGCCCAGCGGGCGGTGGCCATGCTGAGCCGGGTCGCCCCGGCCGAGGTCGTCCGCGTGCAGATCGGCGGGCGCGTGCTCTACCGGGTGATCCTGGGCCCCTGGCCGGTGGCGGAAGAGGCTTTCCGGGCCCGCGATCTGGCCGCCGGCGCGGGCTTCCCCGACGCCATCATCAAGCGGCCCTACTAGAGCGCGCTCTAACGCTTGCCTCGACGCGCGATCCGGCCGAAGAACGGGCCGTGAGGCGAGGGCGGTTCATCACCCTGGAAGGCGGCGAAGGCGCCGGCAAGTCGACCCAGGCGCGACGCCTGGCCGACCGTTTGCGCGAGCGCGGCATCCAGGTCGTGCAGACCCGCGAGCCCGGCGGCTCCCCCGGCGCCGAGGCCCTGCGAGGCCTGCTGGTCGAAGGCGGGGCCGAGCGCTGGTCGCCGCTCAGCGAAGCCCTGATGATGTACGCCGCGCGCTCCGACCATCTGGAGCGGGTGATCCGACCCGCGCTGGAGAGCGGCGCCTGGGTGGTGTGCGACCGCTTCAGCGATTCCACCCGCGCCTACCAGGGCGCCGGCGGCGGCGTGTCGGCCGAGGTGATCGAGCAGCTGGACCGCACCGTGGTCGGCGACGACCGGCCGGACCTGACCCTGGTGTTCGACCTGCCCGTCGAGGCCGGCCTGGCGCGCGCCCACCACCGGGCCGGCGGCGAGGCGCGGTTCGAGAGCAAGGGCGTCGACTTCCACAACCGCCTGCGCCAGGGCTTCCTGGCCATCGCGCTGGCCGAAGCCGACCGCTGCCGGGTGATCGACGCCACGCGGCCCGTCGACGAGGTCTCCGAGACCGTGTGGGCGGCCGTGATCGAGGCCCTGGAAGACGCCGGGCATGGCTGAGGCCGCCCCGCATCCCCGCGACGTCTACGACTGGCGCGGCCCCGACGCGCCCGAGCGCGCCTTCATCGACGCGCTGGAGCGCGGACGGCTGCACCACGCCTGGCTGCTGAGCGGCCCCGAGGGCGTGGGCAAGGCCACCTTCGCCTACCGCGCCGCGCGCCGGCTGCTGGGGGCTGCCGAGACGCCGTCCATGGGCCTGCTGGGCGCCGCGCCCAGCGACGCCGTCAGCCGGCTGATCACCGCCCAGTCGCACCCCGATCTGATCGTGCTGGAACGCGCCGTGGTCGACGGAAAGACCAAGAAGTTCATCTCGGTCGACGACGCTCGCGTGCTGCCCGAATTCTTCTCCAAGGCCCCCTCGCGAGCGGCCTACCGAGTCGCCATCGTCGACGCCGTCGACGACATGAACATCAACGCCGCCAACGCCTTGCTGAAGACACTTGAAGAGCCGCCCGAACGGGGCGTGCTGTTCCTGGTCTCGCATTCGCCGGGCAAGCTCCTGGCCACCATCCGCTCGCGGTGCCGCCGCCTGCCGTTCATGCCGTGGAAGACCGCCGAGGTCGCCGCCTTCGTGCACGAACGCGCGGGCGTGAACCTGGAGGACGCCGACCGGCTGGCCGCCATGTCCGGCGGCGCGCCGGGCCGGGCCCTGACGCTGGCCGGCGGCCCGGGCCTGGAGTTCGACGACATGGCCCAGGCCCTGGTGCATGGCGCCACGCCGCCGCAGGCCGAGCTGCAGCACCTGGCCGACAGCTTCCGCGGCCAGCCCGGCCAGATCCGCTTCGAGCTGTTCTTCGAGCGGCTGGGCGACGCCGTGCGGGCCCACACGACGGGGCAGGGGAACGCGCTGGGCTCGGCCGTTGAACGCTGGGCGTCGCTGTGGGACAAGCTCGCCGCCGCGCCGGCCCAGGCCGACGCGCTGAACCTCGACCGCGCCGACCTGTTCTGGTCGACGATCGCCGACCTCAAGGCCCTGCGCGCCTGATCCCAGCTTAAAGACGGCCATGCTCATCGACAGCCACGTCAACCTCCACGCCGCCCAGTTCGACGAGGACCGCGACGAGGTGATCGCCCGCGCCCGCGAGGCGGGCATCCGGCTGATGGTGGAGATCTCCGACAAGGTCTCGTCCTTCGACCAGACCCACGCCCTGGCCATGGCCCACGACGACATGTGGTGCACGGTCGGCACCCACCCGCACGAGGCCAAGGAGAACCCGGCGCTGACCGCGGCCGAGCTGGTCGAACTGGCCGGCCGTCCGAAGGTCGTCGGCATCGGCGAGTGCGGGCTGGACTTCCACTACGACCTCAGCCCGCGCGAGGTGCAGGCCCAGGTGTTCCGCGCCCACGTGGCCGCCGCGCGCGAAACCGGCCTGCCGCTGGTGGTGCACACCCGCGAGGCCGACGACGTCATGGCCGAGATCCTGGAGGAGGAGTACGCGAAGGGCGCCTTCAAGCTCCTCATGCACTGCTACACCTCCGGGCCGCTACTCGCGAAAAAAGCTGCACAATTGGGCGCCTGGTTCTCGGTTTCGGGGATCGCCACCTTCAAGGCCGCCGACGGCGTGCGCCACGTGATCCGCCACTTCCCGGCCGACCGCATCATCGTCGAAACCGACTGCCCCTACCTGGCCCCGGTGCCCATGCGCGGGCGCAAGAACGAGCCGGCCTACATCCCCTTCATCCTCGACAAACTGGCCGAGATCCGCGGCTGGAGCCGCGAGGAGGCCGAACAGCGGACCGAGGACGCCTTCTTCAACCTGTTCGACCGGATCCCGCGTCCGTGAGCGGCGGGCTCGAGGTCACCATCCTGGGCAGCGGCTCCTCCGGGGGCGTGCCGCGCGCGGACGGCGACTGGGGCCTGTGCGATCCGAACGATCCCCGTAACCGGCGCTCGCGCTGCTCGCTGATGCTGCGCCGGACGCCCTTCAACGATCCGATGCAGGCCACGACCGTGGTGGTCGACACCTCGCCGGACTTCCGCAGCCAGACGGCCGCCGCCGGCGCCAAGCGGGTCGACGCCGCCCTCTACACCCACGACCACGCCGATCAGGTGCACGGCATCGACGATCTGCGCTGCTTCGCCGGCAAGATGCGCCGGCGCGTGCCGTGCTTCATGGACGCGGCCACCCACGCCAGCCTGATCACCCGGTTCGACTACATCTTCCAGGACCAGGCCGGCTATCCGGCCATCTGCGACGCCTGGCGGATCCCGCCGCACGGCGAGGCCTGGGCGGTGGACGGCCCCTCCGGCGAGATCCCGGTGCGCACCTTCGACCAGGAGCACGGGGCGATCCGCTCGGTCGGCTACCGGTTCGGGCCGCTGGCCTATTCGCCCGACGTCTCAGCCCTGGGGCCCGACGCGCTGATAGCGCTGTCAGGCGTGGAGGTGTGGATCGTCGACGCGCTGCGCTGGACGCCGCATCCGACCCACGCCCACGTCGACAAGGCCCTGGCCTGGATCGCCGAGGTGAAGCCGCGCCGCGCGATCCTGACCAACCTGCACGTCGACCTCGACTTCGAAGCCCTGGCCGCGCGCCTGCCGGCCGGCGTCGAGCCGGCCTATGACGGCCTGCGCTTCACCGTAGAGCTCGCGTGAGGAGACACGCGCAACACGCTGCGTGGACACAAGTTTTCAGACAGCTGTACGCCGCCCGGCGATATTCAGTGCGCGGCGCTGCATCCAATCCGGGCTTCGGCGTCCTCTCACCCAATAACGACGGGGAGGGGCGGTGAGCATAAGTCGGGTGATCGAGGCGTGCCGGGGCGGGCATCTCGCCCTGAGCTTCTACGCCCCTGGCGAGCGCAGCCGGGCGCACAGCCATGCCGGCGCGCAGATCTCTCTGGTGCTGACCGGTGGCTATCACGAAGAGGGGGCGGCCGGCCGCCTCGTCGCGGAAGACGGCGTCCTGACCGGCAAGCCGGCCGGCTTCGAGCATGAGAACCAGTTCTCCGACGCCGGCGCGCTGATCCTGTCGGTCAACCTGACAGAGGCGCCGTTCCTGACCCGCCATTTCGCCGTGCCCCGTCCCGAAGGGATCGACCACATTGCGCTGAGGGCGGCCGCTTGGGCGGGAGAGCCCGCCCTGGAAAACCTGGGCGCGATGCGCGGCCTGCCCAGGGCCGATTTCCACGAGCAGCCCCGATTGGAGGCGGCGCGCCGACGCCTGCTGGCCGAAGGACAGACCCGGACCGCGACGGTCGCACGCACCCTCGGACTTCATCCGGTACGGTTCGCGCGTCTGTTCCGGGACGCCTATGGCCGAACGCCCGCTGACCTTCGCCAGGCCGGACGGATCGGCCGGGCGATCGACCGGATCGTCCGGTCCGGGGACGGGCTCGCCGAGATCGCCGCGGCGGAAGGGTTCGCCGACCAGGCGCACATGACGCGTCAAATCCGACGCGCGACCGGCTATCCGCCCGCGCGACTGCGCCGACTGTTCCGGCCGGACTGATTGCGTTTGTTCAAGACCGTCGCGGGGAGGGCGCGCCAGAAGCAGGCGAGCCCTTGGGGAGCGCCACGATGATCCTTCGTCAGATGATGTTTGCGGCCGCGCTGGCTTGCGCCGTGTGGCCTTCGACGGGCGCCGCCGCGGACCGCGACCGTTTCGGACGGGATCTCGACGCGTTCGTGACGCGGGCGCTGGAGCGCACCGAGGCCGTGCCCGGCCTGGCCATCGCCGTGGTCGACGGGCAGGGGACGGTGAAGACCGCCGGCTACGGCCTCGCCGACGTCGAGGCGCGTACGCCCGCCACGGCCCGGACGCCGTTCTACATCGCCTCCTCGACCAAGTCGTTCACCGCGCTCGCGGTCGCGGCCATGGCGGAGCGGGCCGAGCTCGACCTCGACGCGCCGCTCTCGCGCTGGGCGCCGGGCTCGCGTATCGCGCCTGAGTTCGCCGACAAGGTCAGCCTGAGCGACCTGCTGAGCCATCGCTCCGGCCTGCAGAACGACGCGCTGGCTTTCCGGCTGGCCTATAGCGGCGACTGGTCCGACAAGGGGCTGTGGGCGCTGACAGGCGAAACCCGGGCCAACGCCGACGCGCCCTACGGGACGTTCAGCTACACCAACACCGGCTACAACCTGGCCACCGTGCTGCTGCAGCACCGTTTCCATCGCGACTGGAGCGCCCTGGTCGAGAACGAGGTGCTCGACCCGCTGGGCATGACCCACACGACCGCCGACGTCGAGCGGGTCCGCCGGACCTCGGGCGTGGCGTGGGGGTATCTGGGCCTTCGCGCCGGCGAGCCGCAGCGCGCCTACCTGCAGAAGAGCGACGCGACCATGCATTCGGCCGGCGGGCTGGTCTCCACGGCCGACGACATGGCGCTGTGGCTCGAGGCCCAGGTGAACGACGGCGTGGTCCACGGCCGCCGCGTCTTCCCGGCCGGCCTGATCGCCTCGACCCACGTCCCGCGCGCCGAGCAGAACACGACCTTCGGGGCCTATACGCGCACCGGCTACGGCCTGGGCTGGCAGGTGGGCCGCTATCGCGACGACCTTCTGATCCATCACTTCGGCAACTTCGCCGGCTCGCGCGCCCACGTCTCGCTCATGCCCGAGCGCCGGCTGGGCGTGGCGGTGATGGTCAACGAGGACGCGGTCGCCGGCGAGCTGGCCGACCTGGTCGCCAACTACGTCTACGACTGGTTCGCCGGACGCCCCGACTTGGAGGCCGTCTACGACGCCGAGCTGACCAGGCTGGCCGAGCGCCGCGACGCGCGCCGCAAGGCGCTCGCGCAAGGCCGCGAGGCACGCCTTCAACGGCCCCGCCAGCTCAGCCTGCCGGACGCCGCCTACGCCGGAACCTATGTCAGCCCGGCGATGGGCACGATGAAGGTGCGCGCCACGCCCGACGGCCTGGAGCTGTCGATCGGGCTGCAGCATGCGCTGGCCGAGCCCTTCACCGCCCCCGAGAGCGTGCGGGTCGAGCTGACGCCGCTGCGCGGCGAGCCGGTGGTGTTCGGCCTCGCCGACGGGAAACCGAAGACCCTGACCTACGCCGGCTACACCTTCACCCGCCGGCCGTAGCCTCGTGCCGCGCCAGGGCCCCGCGCAACAGCTCGATCATGCGGGCGCGCAGGGAGGCGGGGGCCAGGATCTCGATCTGGTCTTCCCAGCTGAACAGGTGCCAGGCCAGTTCGCGCATGCCGCTGGCGTGGAAGCGCACCACGACCGAGCCGTCGGCCTGCGGCTCCAGCGTCTGGGTCGAGTGGAAGCGCCAGGCCAGGGCGTCCTCGGCCTTTTCCGGACGCACGCGCAGGACCACGTCCTCGACGGCGTCCTGGTAGATGCCGAACGACCGGTCGGCGAAAGCCTGCAGATCGAAATCGGGGGGAGGGGCGCTTGCCACGTCCTCCAGCACCTCGATCTGCTCGATGCGGTCCAGCCGGCGCGTCTTCGGCTCGGTCGAGCCCTGGTCGGCGGCGACCAGATAGTTCACCCGCGCGAAGATCAGGCCGTAGGGCGTCACCGTCCGCCAGGTCCCGGGCGCCGAGCCGCCGCGATAGACGAAGCGGACCGCCTTCATGGCCATCAGGGCGTGACGCACGGTGGCGACCACGCGCTGGTCTTCGGTCGAGCGCGGTCCGGCCTGCACGGCGGCGGCCTGGGCGCGCATTAACGCTTCGATGTCGGGGGCCATGCGCCGGCGGTCGGCGGCGCGCATGGCGCTGCGCACCTTCAGGTCCAGGGTCCGGAGCGCCTCGGCCCGGTCGGCCGCGCCGCGCAGTTCGAACTCGTCGACGGCGGCGCCCAGCGACACCAGCTCCTCGGCGGTCGGGCCCTGCAGGAAGCCGTCCAGGCCGCCGGGAATGCGGAAGCGCTTCGAAGAGCCGTCCGGGCTCTCGGTCATCTGCGGAAACAGCTGCCACAGCGCGTCGCGCATGCGCTCGGCCGTGCGCCGTCCGACGCCGGCGGCCTCGGCCATTTCGTCGAGGGTCAGCCCCTCGGCGCTGGCCGCCAGCCGGCGGGCCAGTTGAAGTAGAATCTCAGCCTTCTCGTGGCGCATGAAACCTACGACCGATTCTGACGCAATCGAAGCCTAGCTTGTCAGCATCAGACGGCAAGGAGCCTTCGCCATGACCCGCCAGATCGAAACCGCCGGCCTCGCCAGCCACACGCTGTGGCCGGGCCTGCGTTTCCGCCGCGGCCTGACGACGGCCGAGGTCGCCGTGGTGGTCCGACTGGGCGATCGGCGCGAGGAACTGGAGGACGGCCGGGTTCGGCTGCGCTTCAGCCGCAACCGTCTGGACCAGGTCAGCCGCACGCCGGGCGCCGACGTGCGCCGGCTGCAAGCGCTGAGCGTGATCTGGGACGAGCGCGAAGACGAAATCCTCGACATCCGCGAGGACCGTTTCCAGTGCTGGAGCGAAGAAGACGACCTGTGGCTCGAGGCGCGCTGCGCCTGAGCCCCATAATCATAATTTCGCATAATATATCTTAGGCGATATACGGATACGCCAATCCGGGCCGTCGGACGGCTCCAGGCCTTCAGCCCTCCCTGCGGATTCTCGTCAGACCGGCAGCGGCGCGTGCGGGCTGACCAGCCCTGCTTCGCGCAGTTCGCGCCAGAAGTCGGCCGGTACGACCTCGTCCAACGCGGCCCTGTCCTCGGCGATGCGGCTCGGCTGGCTCGCGCCCGGAATGACCGCCGCGACCGCCAAATTGGCCAGCGCGAACTGCAGGCCCGCCGCCTTCATGCTGACGCCGTACCGGTCGGCTATGGATTTGATCTGGGCGACCCTGGCCAGGATTTCAGGCTTTGCGGGCGCATATTCGAAGTTCGGACCGCCGACCAACGCGCCTGAGCTGTACGGGCCGCCCACGACGACGCCCAGGCCCCGCTCGGCGACGGTCGGCATCACGCGCTGGAGCGCGCGGTCGTGGTCGAGCAGCGTGTAACGGCCCGCCAGCAGGAAGCCGTCGGGCCTGCGCCCCTCGAGCGCCAGCAGGATCTCGATCGGCTCGACCCGGTTCACGCCCAGGCCCCAGGCCTTGATCACGCCTTCGTCCCGCAAACGGTCGAGCGCCTTGAACGCCCCCTTTCGCGCGGTTTCGAACACGCCCAGCCATTCGTCGCCGTAGAAGTCCTGGGCCACGTCGTGGACCCAGACGATCTCGATGCGGTCGGTTTGCAGCCGCACCAGGCTGTCCTCGATCGAGCGCAGGGTCGCGGCCTCGGAATAGTCGTTCACGATCTTGTTCGGGCGGCCGTATTTGAACACGTCGCCCTTCTCGCCCAGGTCGCGGGCGCCGACGTCCTCGACCTCGTCGAGGATGATCCGCCCGACCTTGGTGCTGATCGCGTATTCGCCGCGCGGCTTGCCGGCCAGCGCCTCGCCCATGCGCAGCTCGGCCAGGCCCGCGCCGTAGAACGGCGCGTTGTCGAAATAGCGGATGCCGTCCCGCCAGGCCGCTTCGACGGTCGCGCGCGCCTCGTCCTCGGGAATGTCGCGAAACATGTTGCCGAGCGGCGCGGCGCCGAAGCCCAGCTTGCCGGGCAGGATGCTCTTGAGCGACACGGTGCTGCCTCCGGTCCGTTATGAGCCCCTACAACGGCCGCGACGTGCGAATGGACGACATCGCCGCGGGCGCGCGTGCGTCGGTTGCGGACAATCCCCTGCGTAATCTCCGCATCAAACGCCGCTTCCGAAACCTGCCGATATGCGTTGCAATGGGGCGTCCAGCGTCCTAGAGGCCGCACCGATGCGCTTCGGGTCCTTCCGCTTCGCCGATCTCCGTCACGCCGCGTTCCTGACGCTGGCGACGGTGGCGATCGCGCTGAAGGTGCTGGTCCCGCCGGGCTTCATGCTGGCCACCGACGCGAGGCCCGACGTCGTGCCGATCGTGCTCTGCACGGCCTACGGCGCGAAAGTCGTCCACGTCGACGCCGACCAGGCCCCGCCGACCGACGAGCACCACGACGGCAAGACGGCTCACGACGCGCCCTGCGCCTTCACCGGCCACGCCGCCGCGCCGATCACGCCGATCGCCGCTCCGTTCGCCTATGCGAACGTCGCCCTGCCCGCACACCAGTTCGACGCCCCTGCCCTGGCCGCGCCCGGCCGTGGCCTGGCCGCCCCGCCGCCGCCGTCCCAGGCGCCGCCTTTCCGGATCTGACCGCCCGCGCTTCGGCCCGCCGCCGGAGCGCGCCGCCGCGTCTGCGACCGTCCCTTCGGGCCCACACCCAAGGACGGTGGACGACGCCGCGCCCGTCCCGCCGACGCGGCGCGTCCGATCAGAATTCCGAAGGTCCGGCAAAGGCTTAACGCCGCCGGCGAACGGCACACATGAAACGTCTCCTGCTGACCGGGGCCAGCCTCGCCCTGCTGGTCCACACCACCTCGGCCGCCGCCGACACCCCGGCCGAAGAACCGACCAGCGTCGACACGGTGATCGTCACCGCCACGCGCAACCCGCTTGATCCGCCCGTGGTGGCCGCCGCGCGCGCGCGGCTGTCGCGCACGCCCGGCGCGGTCTCCGTCGTCGCCGATGAGACCTTCGAGAACCGCACCGCCCAGGGCCTCGCCGATATGCTGCGCGACGTGCCGGGCGTCCTGACCCAGAAGCGCTACGGCGAGGAATCGCGCATTTCGATCCGCGGCTCGGGCGTCGGCCAGGGATTCCACCAGCGCGGCGTGCTGCTGGCCCAGGACGGCGTGCCCTTCGCCGACCCGGACGGCTTCTCCGACTTCCAGGGCATCGACCCTCTCACCGCCCGCTACATCGAGGTCTATCGCGGCGGCAACGCGATGCGCTTCGGCGGTTCGCAGCTGGGCGGCACGGTCAACATCGTCACGCCGACGGGCCGGACGGCGGAGTCGGACTACCTGCTGCGGCTGGAGGGCGGCTCGTTCGGCACCCTCCGTGCGCAAGGCTCGGTGGCCAGGGTCAGCGGCGACTGGGACGTCTACGCCAACCTCGACGGCATGACGGTGGACGGCTGGCGCGACCAGAGCAGCCAGACCCAGGCGCGGGCCACCGCCAACGTCGGGCGGGCCTTCGGCGAGAACGGCGAGGTCCGCCTGATCGTCTATGGCGCGGACATCCAGCAGGAGGTGCCGGGCACGCTCAACCTGTTCCAGGCCCTGAACGCGCCGCGGACCGCGCCGCTGAACAACATCGTCAACGACAACGCCCGCGACCAGAGCTTCCTGCGCACGACCGTGCAGACCCGCTGGCGGATCGGCGAGAACACCACCTTCGAGGGCGCGGTCTACGGCACGACCAAGAGCCTGTTCCACCCGATCTTCCAGGTGGTCGACCAGGAGAGCCAGTCGCAGGGCGCCTTCGGCCGGTTCGACTGGGCGGGCCAGGTCGCCGGGCTGAAGGCCGATCTCTACTATGGCGGCTTCTACCGGCAGGGTGATCTCAAGGCGAAGCAGTTCGTCAATGTCGGCGGCGACCGCGGCGCCCAGACGGTGGACGCCACCCAGGAGGCCTCGGGCCTGGACCTGTTCGCCGAGGGCCGGCTGTTCGTGCAGCCCGAGCTGGCCCTGGTGGCCGGCGGGTCGTGGGGCCACGCCTCGCGCGACTTCGACCGCCGCTTTCCCACACCGTTTTCGGCGTCGGAGGACTTCGAGTGGTTCGCGCCGCGCGTCGGCGTGATGTGGCAAGCCGAGAGCGGGCCGCAGGTCTACGCCAACGTCACCCGCTCGGTGGAGCCGCCGACCTTCGGCGCGCTGGTGCAAGGGACCGCCGCCAGCTTCGTGCCCGTCGACGAGCAGAAGGCCTGGACCGCCGAGCTCGGCACGCGCGGCCGGCAGGGGCGCGTCACCTGGGACCTGGCGATCTACCGCTCCGAGATCGACGGCGAGATGCTGAACTTCGTGGTCGATCCGGCCAAGAACATTCCGGCCGCCACCTTCAACGCCGGGAACACGATCCACCAGGGCGTCGAGGCGGCGCTGGACTGGCGCATCCCCCTCCCCGCCTCGAGCGTGGGCGGCCTGTCGCTGCAGCAGACCTACACCTACAGCGACTTCCGCTTCGACGGCGATGCGGTCTACGGCGACAACCGCCTGCCGGTCGTGCCCGAGCACCAGTACCAGGCCGAGCTGACCTACAACCATCCGTCCGGCTGGTTCCTGGCCCCGGCGGTGCAGTGGCGGCCCAAGGGCGTCTATGTCGACTACGCCAACACCTTCCGCGCGCCGGGCTTCACGGTCTGGTCGCTGAACGCCGGCTGGGATTTCGACAACGGCGTCACCGCCTTCGTCGACGCCCGCAACCTGACCGACCAGCGCTACGTCGCCGAGTTCAGCGCCGTGCCGATCGCCACGACGGCCAGCGCGGTCTTTTACCCAGGTGAAGGCCGCGGCGTGTTCGGCGGCCTGCGTTACCGGTTCTGAGTAAGCTCATGACAACGCTGTCCCCCGACGCTTCCGCCCCCGCCGGCGCCCTCTATCGGGCGGTCTGGCGCTGGCACTTCATCGCCGGCCTGCTGGTGTTGCCTTTCCTGGCCTCGCTGGCGATCACCGGCGGGCTGTACCTGTTCAAGGACGAGATCAACGCCGTCCTCTACCGCGACCTGACGACCGTGTCGGCGCAAAGCGCCTCGTTCCTGACGCCCGACGACTGGGCCGCGAGCGCCGCGGCCGAGCTGGACGGGCGCGTGGTCCAGGTCGCCCCGCCTGAGCGGCCGACCGAGGCGGCGCGCCTGATCGTCGACGTCGGCGGCGGCGAGCGGCTGAGCGCCTACGTCGATCCGTACGACGCCCGCCTGATCGGCGCGACGCCCGAAGGCGGGGTGATGGACCTGATCAAGCGGATCCACAGCCTCGACCAGTTCGGATTCTGGGCCAATTGCCTGATCGAGATCGCCGCCGGCTGGGCCGTCGTGCTGGTCGCCACCGGCGTCTACCTGTGGTGGCCTCGCGGCCAGAGAGGCGGCGTCGTCACCGTGCGCGCCACGCCCAGGCGCCGGGTGTTCTGGCGCGACCTGCACGCCGTCACCGGCCTGTTCGCCGGGGCCTTCGTGGTGTTCCTGGCGGTCACCGGCATGCCCTGGTCGGCGGTGTGGGGCAAGCAGGTCCAGCGGATGAGCACGGAGGCCGGCCTCGGCCGCCCGACCGCGCCCAGCGCCTCGACCTCCAACCACGACGGCCACGCCGACCTGCCCTGGGCGCTGGAGGCCCGGCCGACGCCGATGTCTTCGGCGGGCCGCCAGCCGATCGGCTTCACCCAGGCCGCGATGGTCGGCCAGGCCGCCGGCCTGCCCCGCCCGTTCGCGATCAACGCGCCCAAGGGGCCGGGCGGCGTCTATTCCCTCGCCTACCGGCCCGACCGGGTGGAGGACACCCGCACCCTCTATGTCGACCAGTACGACGGGCGGGTGCTGGGCGACGTCGGCTATCGCGCCTACGGTCCGGCCGCCAAGGCCATCGAATGGGGCATCTCGGTCCACCAGGGCCAGCAGTACGGCCGCGCCAACCAGCTGCTTATGCTGGCCGGTTGCCTGGGCCTGCTGATGCTGACGATCACCGCGCCGGTGATGTGGTGGAAGCGCCGGCCCAAGGGCTCCGGCCTGGCCGTGCCGCCGGCCCCGGCCGATCCGCGCGTCGGTCGCGGCCTGCTGGCGGTGATCGCGCCCATCGCGGTGTTCTACCCGCTGGTCGGCGCCTCGCTGCTGGCGGCGCTGGCGGCGGAATGGGGCTGGGGTCGGGTCAGGGCGGCGGGCTGGCCGCGGCCGTGACGGTGTCGGCGGACGGGCCGACCCACTCCCAGTGCCAGGGCTCGAACACGTAGTTCACGAAGCCGAAGCGGTGGGCGTTCTCGACCATCCAGCGATAGGCCGGCGAGCGGGTCTGGTGCAGGCGGTTCTCGAAGGTGACCGAGTCCGCCGTCTGCCCCTCGACCCAGCCGACATTCACGTCGACGGCGGTGCCGGTGCGATGCGGCGAGCAGGCCGCCCGGCGCGCCCCGTCGCAATTGCCCTCGGCGGTGCAGCGGGCTTCGTCGGAGGCCGGATCGCGGTAGCCCGAGAACAGGGTCAGCGCGGTCGGGTCGTTGCGGATCGCCGGCACCTCGGCGCGGGCGGCGTCGACCATGCGCCGCCAGGCGGACAGCACTTCAGGCCGCAACTGGCGGCCTTCGCGCGCGAAGGTCTCTTCGTTGGTCGGGATGGTGGTCAGCTGGACCGGAGTCGGGCCTTCCGGACACTCGCCGTTGAGACGGGCCATGACGAAGGGGCGGCGTTCCTGCAGCACGCCCTTCAGCACCTCGAAGGTGTCGGGCCCGAACTCGCCGTCGCCCGGGAGGTTGTAGCGCAGCTGCCAGGTCGCCAGCGCCTGGGCGAAGGCCGGCGTGCCGAAGCCGCAGGTCGTGCCGATCTCGTGCGCCATCAGCGGCGCATAGGCCTCCCAGCCGTGCTCCTCGACCCCGAACGGGGCCCAGACCAGGGTGTCCAGCTTCTCGGCGTTGTGGCGAGCGGCCTCGCGGAACCGGACCTCGGCGTCGCCGCAGGAGGCGTACTTGCGCGTGACCGCCGGGACGCTCACCGAGGCCATCGCCGCGATCGGCGCCCCCGGCGCGACCGGGCCCAGCGGCGCGCAGGCACCCGAGTCCGCCGCCAGGAGGACCGCCAACACCGCCGCACCGAGCCTGGTCATCGCGAGGAAAGCCTGCATCCAGCCAGAAGAACCGTGGCTGGAGAAGAAAACAACCCCCAGGCGACCAGCGTTCGACGGCAGCTGACAAATTGTCGCGACTGCGGCGGGGCGCCGCACTTCTCGTCGGGTTGCGAATAACTACGCCCTGATTTCGCGCCGATTTCACATAGCGCCGCTCTCCCTGCGGCGGATGGGCACAATTCACGGACCGCGGTTCGGCGGGCAAGTTCGCTTCACCGAACGGGCCATGGGGACGACGGCGGTGGACAGGATTGATCGGAAGGAAGCCCGGGGGGCGGGCGTGGCGCGGATAGCGACCCTTGCCGGACTCCTGTTCACCGTCGTCGCGGCTCTTCTTGCCATGCCGCGGGGCGTGCTCGCCGCCGGCGGCTCGGTCGCCCTGGTCGCGGCCGCGGGCTTCAGCCTCGCCGCCGCCTGGATGGCGCTGAATCCTCAGCCGAAACCCGTGCCGATCCCGCTGCGCGTGCGCGACCGCCGCGCGCCGGTCCGGCCCTTCCGCGACTGAGCCTGAGGCGGCGCTCGCCCGCCTGAGCCTTGCCGCCGCGCTCCTGCGAAGCTCTGATCGCCCTCGAACGGGCCTGAGTCGCCCCTTGTCAGGAGCGACCGATGTCGCAGCCCTCGTCTCCCGCACGACGCAGCAACTGGGTGCTGGCCGCCTTCTCGCTGCCCTGCCTGCCCTACGCGGCGCTGGGCCTGCCGCTCGCCGCGGTGCTGCTCAACTACTACGCCAGCGACGCGGTGGGCCTGCCCCTGACCCTGGCCAGCCTGGCCTTCTTCGCCGTACGCGGCATCGACATCTTCTTCGACCCGATCGTCGGCTGGGGCATGGACCGCACCCGCAACCGCTGGGGCCCCTACCGCACCTGGATCACCGCCGGCACGCCGATCCTGATGATCGCCACCTGGATGATCTTCATGGTCAAGCCGGGGGCGAGCTTCGCTTACCTGTTCGTCTGGCTCTTGGTGCTCTACGCCGGCTTCTCGATCTGCACCCTGGCCCAGCTGGCCTGGGCGGCGGTGCTGTCCCCAGACTACGACCAGCGCTCGCGCACCTACGGCTGGTGGCAGGCCTTCAACATCATCGGCGTGCTGATCGCCCTGTTCATTCCGGTGGTGGTGCTGAAGGCGATGGGCGGCACCTTCACCGAAGGGGTGCACGCCATGGGCTGGTTCATCCTGATCGCCCTGCCCGTCACCCTGGCGGCCAACCTGCTGTTCGTGCCCGAGCCGAAGCCGCAGCAAGAGACCCCGCACGGCGGCCTGTCGGCCTATCTCGAACTGTTCCGTCGGCCGGCGGTGCGCAAGATCCTGATCTGCGACCTCTTGCTGGGCCTGGCGCCCGGCATCACCGGCGCCCTGCTCTACTATTTCTTCGAGAGCGTGAAGGGCTTCGAGCGCTCGCAGAGCCAGATGTTCCTGGTGATCTACTTCGTCGCCGGCCTTGTCGGCGCGCCGTTCTGGAGCTGGCTGGCCACCCGGCTCGGCAAGGACCGAGCCCTGCAGATCGCCAGCGTGGCCTATGCGGTCGTCTATCTGACCGTCGGCTTCGTTCCGGCCGGGAACTTCAACCTGACCGCGGCGGCCCTGTTCGTGGCCGGCCTGCCCTACGCCGCGGGCCTGTTGCTGCTGCGCGCGATGATGGCCGACATCGGCGACCAGGTCCGCCTTGAGACCCGCCAGGACCGCATGGGCCTGCTGTTCTCGTTCCTGAGCCTGACCACCAAGCTGGGCTACGCCCTGTCGGCGGTCGCCGGCTACATCCTCGGCCTCGCCGGGTTCAACACCAGCGAAGGCGCGGTGAACAGCGACCAGGCGCTCACCGTGCTGCAGGTGCTGTTCCTGGGCGCCCCGACCCTGCTGCTGCTGCTGGCCGCCTGGTCGCTGAAGCGCTATCCGCTGACCCGCGAAAGCCACGCCGAGATCCTGGCCGGCCTGCGGGCGCGCGACGCTCTGGCGGCCAAATCCACGGCCGGGTAGACGCTTCGCCCATGACCGACGCCCCCTCCCCCATGCAGCGCCTGCTCGACGTCATGGCGCGGCTTCGCGACCCGAACGGCGGCTGTCCGTGGGACGTGGAGCAGACCTTCGCCACCATCGCGCCCTACACGGTCGAAGAGGCCTACGAGGTCGCCGACGCCATCGAGCGCAACGACATGAAGGAACTGAAGGTCGAGCTGGGCGACCTCTTGTTCCAGGTGGTGTTCCACAGCCGCATGGCCGAGGAGCAGGGCCTGTTCCGCTTCGACGACGTGGCCGAGGCCATGGCCGAGAAGCTGATCCGTCGCCACCCGCACGTGTTCGGCGGCGGCGACAGCCGCACCGCCGACGAGCAGACCGTCGCCTGGGAGACTCAGAAGGCGGCCGAGCGGAAGGCCAAGCAGCAGCACGGCGTGCTCGACGACGTCCCCGTCGGCCTCCCGGCCCTGACCCGGGCGGTGAAGCTGACCAGGCGCGCTGGCCGCGTCGGCTTCGACTGGCCGACGACCGCCGAAGTGCTGGAGAAGCTGCGCGAGGAGATCGCCGAGCTGGAGGCCGAAATCGAGGCCGGCGACATGGCCAAGGCGCGAGAGGAACTTGGCGATTTCCTGTTTGTCGTCGCGAACCTGGCTCGCAAACTGGATGTGGAGCCTGAGGACGCGCTGCGCGCCGCCAACGCGAAGTTCGTCCGCCGCTTCCACCACATCGAGGCTCGCCTGGCCGAGACTGGCCGCACGCCCGAGCAGTCGACCCTGGAAGAGATGGACGGCTTCTGGAACGAGGCGCGTGCGGCCGACAAGACGCGCTAGCGTACACGCCGGATTCAGCCTGCCGCGGCGATCTTGGGCGGATGATCGCTGTCCGCATTCTCGTCGCCTGCGCCCTCGCCGCCCTGATCCCGTCCATGGCCCTGGCCGCGCCCCCGCCCACGGCGGTCGTCGTGGCCTCGCCCGGTTCGGCCAACGGGCCGCTGGTGCAGATCGGCGAGCGCCTGGTGGCCGCCATGGCGCGCGACGGTACGATCGACGCCGTGCCGCCCGCCCTGTCGACCGCGGCCTATCGCGATTGCCTGGCGCGAGCCGGAAACGCTCGCCTGGCCTGCCTGCGCGACGTGCTGGAGGCCACGCCCGGCGGCACGCCGCAGGTGGTGATGGTGCTGGACGCGGCGGGGCCTGAGAACACGGTCGCCATGTCCTGCGTCGGCCGTGGCGGCGCGCGCGCCCACGCCCTGCGCCTGTCGCTCGACCGCGCGCTGGACGACCAGCCGGTCTACCGCGCCGAAGCCCGCAAGATCAGGAACGAGGCGGCCCGCTGCATCACCGCCGCCCGGGGCGACGCCTTCAAGGCCGACGCCGGCTCGACCCCGCCCCTGGTCGGGACCTGGCGGCTGGAGATGGCCTACGACTGCGCCGACGACGGCAGCACCGGCGAGCGCAGCTGGACGACCCAGGTCCCGCTGCGCGCCCTGACCTTCCGCACCGACGGGCGGTTCAGCGCCAGCTTCGCCCACGTTGAGCCGACGGCCGACTACGCCGGCGTCTGGCGGGCGGATTCGGAGACCGGCCACCTGCTGCTGATCCCCGACCGCGACACGCGCAGCCCCGAAGGGGCCGACTTCGACGGCCGCTACGAGGTGGACGGCGGCGGGGTGCTGCGCCTGGACGACATGTGGCTGGGCAGCCCCGGCGAAACCGGCTGCGGCATGACCTTCGCGCGAACCGCCGGGCGCTGACGTCGCGCCACCGTCACGGTTTTCTGCTCAGCTCGGCCTTGCGGACGAACCGTGGCCGCGCGACAGAAAACAGCGGTCTCTCAGCCAGGGTTTCGAGTGATGAATTTCCGGAAGTTCGCCGCCACGACGGCGCTGGTCGCGATGGCCGCTTCGGCCCCGGGCGCGGCTTTGGCGTGGGGCGCGGCCGGTCACCGCATGATCGGCACGGCCGGCGCCCAGGCCCTGCCGGCGGAGGTCCCCGCCTTCCTGCGCGCGCCCGGCGTGGCCGCGCAGATCGGCGAGCTGGCGCGCGAGCCCGACCGCTCCAAGGGCGCTGGCCAGCCGCACGACGGCATGCGCGACGCCGCCCACTTCATCGACCTGGACGATCAGGGGCGCGTCTTGGGCGGCCCCGCGATCGACGAATTACCTACGCTTTTCAACGACTACGACGGCGCTTTGCGTGCCGCGGGTCAGGATCCGGTGAAGGCCGGCTGGCTATCCTACGCCATGGTCGACGGCTGGCAGCAGCTGGTGCGCGACTTCGCCCTGTGGCGGGCCGCGGCGGCCGGCGAGCGGTACGCCAAGGACCCGGCCCGCAAGGCATGGCTGGCCGCCGACCGCGCGCGCCGCGAACAGCTCATCATCCGCGACCTGGGGACCTGGGCCCACTACGTCGGCGACGCCAGCCAGCCGCACCACACCTCGGTGCACTTCAACGGCTGGGGCGACTATCCGAACCCGCAGGGCTTCACCAACGCCCGGGTGCACGGCCCGTTCGAGGGCAAGTTCGTGTTCGACAACGCCGCCCTGGCCGACGTGCGCGCCGGCATGGCCGAGCCGAAGGCCTGCGTGGGCCCGTTCAAGGCGTGCGTGACCGCGCTGCTGAAGACGACCAACGCCACCGTCGTGCCGTTCTACGCCTTGGAAAAGGCCGGCGGCTTCCAGCCGGGCGACGCGCGCGGCAAGACCTTCGCGACCGAGCGGCTGGCCGCCGGCGCCTCGGCCCTGCGCGACTTCACCGTCGACGCCTGGCGCGCCAGCGCCGAGGCCAAGGTCGGCTGGCCGGAGGTTTCGGTGAAGGCGATCGAGGCCGGCCAGATCGACCCGTACGACTTCCTGTACGGGACGGATTGAGGCCTACCGAACTAGGAGCTCCTTCTCCCCTTTGCGGGAGAAGGAGGGCCCCGCACGCCGGAGCGAAGCGAAGGCCCGTGCGGGAGGATGAGGGGGCCTGCCGCCGTCGGCGACCTCGCACTCCTCGTCCGCAACCTTCGTCGCGAAAACCCCTCTTCCTCCCGCGCAGCCCTTCGGCTCCGCCTCCGGGGCGCGGGCTCGGTCCTTCTCCCACAAGGGGAGAAGGATCAACGCCGCCGATCTTCCAGCCGCGCGGCCAGGGACGACGTGTCCCAGCGGGCGCCGCCCATGGCCTGGACCTCGGAGTAGAACTGGTCGACCAGCGCGGTCAGGGCCAGGTTGGCGCCGTTGGCGCGCGCCTCGTCCAGCACCAGGCCCAGGTCCTTGCGCATCCAGTCGACCGCGAAGCCGAAGTCGAAGCGGTTCTCGGCCATGGTCTTCCAGCGGTTGTCCATCTGCCACGACTGGGCGGCGCCCTTGCTGACCGCCTCGTAGGCCGCAGTCGTGTCCAGGCCCGCGCATTTGGCGAAGTGCACCGCCTCGGCCAGGCCCTGGACCACGCCGGCGATGCAGATCTGGTTGACCATCTTGGTCAGCTGGCCGGCGCCGGCCGGGCCCATCAGCCGCGTCGCCTTGGCGTATGCGCCCAGCACCGGCTCGACCCGGGCGAAGGCGGCCGCGTCGCCGCCGGCCATGACGGTCAGGGTCCCGTTCTCGGCCCCGGCCTGGCCGCCGGAGACCGGCGCGTCCAGGAAGGTGCGGCCGCCGGCGGCGGCCAGCTCGGCCATCTCGCGGGCGACCTTGGCGGAGGTGGTGGTGTGGTCGACGATCACCGCGCCCGGCGCCAGCACCGGCAGGGCCTCGGTCACCACCTGGCGCACGTCGTCGTCGTTGCCGACGCACAGCACGAACAGCTCGACGCCCTCGGCCGCCGCCTTCGCGGTCGTCGCCCAACGGCCGCCGTGCGCCTCAGCCCAGGCCTCGGCCTTGGCGGGAGAGCGGTTGAAGACCGTCACGTCGTGGCCGGCGCGCTTGAGGTGACCCGCCATCGGCGCGCCCATGACGCCCATGCCGGCGAAGGCGATCTTCATGCTCAGTCCCCTACTGGTCGGCCGTAGCGGCCGCGGAAATACAGAAGCCCGTCGCCCGGGCGGCTGTCGAAGGCCACCACGCGGCCGACGATGATCACGTGGTCGCCCATCTGGATGCGGTCGTGGGTGACGCACTCGAAGCGGGTCATCGCCCCGGCCAGCATGGGCGCGCCCTCGGGCCCGCGCTCGATCTCGTCCGGCGCCAGGCGGCAGGCCCCGAAGGCGAACCGCTCGGAATGGGCCTGGTCCTCGGTCGCCAGCACGTTCACGGCGAAGCGCTCGGCGGTGTGGAAGACGTGGCGGCGGTCGGATTCGTCGCCCAGGCACCACAGCACCAGCGGCGGCTCCAGCGACACCGAGGTGAAGGAGTTCACCGTCAGGCCCAGCGCGCCAGCCTGGTCCTCGGCCGTGATCACGGCCACGCCGGTGGCGAAGGTGCCCAACGCGCGGCGGAAGGAAAGCGAAGTCTCTGAGTCCACGACGGCTCCTTACGCCGCCGTGCCTAGAGCCTTCCCGCTTCGGATGGAAGCATCCGAAGCGGAAGAGAAGGCTCTAATGCGAAGTTCGGAGCGCGGCAGGCGCCGAAACCGGCCTCCACTTTCGGCTGCCGCGCTCCGGCCGCGACGCGCGCTGGCGCAACCTCGCAGGCGGCAACCTCGCCTTAACCTTGTTCAAGCGAAGGTCGCGCACGCGCTAGAAGGGTGCTGCGTCGATGGCGATGAACGAACGCCCGATCCTGATCAAGAAGGTCAAGAAGGGGGGCGCCCACGCTCACCACGGCGGCGCCTGGAAGGTCGCCTACGCCGACTTCGTGACCGCGATGATGGCCTTCTTCCTACTGATGTGGCTGATCAACACGACCAGCCCTGAGCAGAAGCGCGGCATCGCCGACTACTTCGCCCCAGCCAGCGTCAGCCAGTCGACCAGCGGCTCGGGCGGCATCCTGGCTGGCACGGCGCTGGGCGAGGACGGCGTGAAGTCCGAGGGCTCGATGTCGGTCATCCAGCAGATGGCCCCGGAAGCCCCGCCGACCGCGCCCGACGACCAGGGCACCAACCCCAACATCGGCGCCGTCGACGTCTCCGACGCCAGCGAAGCCGCCCTGCGCAAGGAACTGGCCGCCCGCGAGGAGGCCGCCTTCCAGAGCGCCGCCCAGTCGCTGCGCCAGGCCATGCAGGACATGCCCGAACTGGCCGAACTGTCGAAGAACATCATGATCGACCAGACCCCCGAGGGCCTGCGCATCCAGATGGTCGACCAGGAAGGCCGCTCCATGTTCGAGACCGGCTCGGCCAAGCCCAATGAACGCGCCCGCCTGCTGCTGCGGGCGATCTCGCGGGTGATCAACCAGCTGCCGAACCGCATCACCATCACCGGCCACACCAGCGCCAGCGCCGACCGCGGCAAGAACGAAGGCGACTGGACCCTGTCCGGCGCCCGCGCCAACGCCGCCCGCCAGATCCTGCAGGGCTCGGGCGTGGACGCCGACCGCGTCTACCAGGTGGCCGGCAAGGCGGCGTCGGATCCGCTGTATCCGGACGATCCGACCCTGGCCGGCAACCGCCGCATCGCCATCGTGCTGTTGCGCGAAGCCCCCGTTCTGCCGACCGAGACGAGCCTGTGAAGCGGATCGGCCTTGCGGGCGTTTCCGAAGTGAGCGCTAATCTCGAGTGAGACCTTTCAGGCCGCAGCGGTGACCCAGCACTTTCCGACACGCCAGCTCCGGTTCTTCCTAACGGCGCCGTCGCCCTGCCCGTACCTGCCCGGCCGCGACGAGCGGAAAGTGTTCGCGCATCTGCCGCTGTCCGACGGGGCCCAGGTCAACGACGCCCTCACCCAGGTCGGTTTCCGCCGCAGCCAGAACATCGCCTACCGGCCAGCCTGCGAGGCCTGCGACGCCTGCGTCTCGGCCCGAATCGTCGTCCCGCAGTTCCAGTTCTCGAAGTCCGAGCGCCGGGTGCTGGAGCGCAACGAGGGCCTGACCCGCCACATCGTCGAGGCCGAGGCCACGATGGAGCAGTTCGACCTGCTCCGCCGCTATCTGATGGCCCGCCACGCCCACGGCGGCATGAGCGACATGACCTGGCCCGACTATGTGGCCATGGTCGAGGACACCGCCGTGCGCACCCACCTGGTGGAGTACCGTACGGCCTCGGCCGACGGCGGCCCGGGCGACCTGGTGGCCTGCGTGCTGGTCGACCTGCTCGCCGACGGCCTGTCGCTGGTCTACAGCTTCTACGATCCGAACCAGCCGAAGGGCAGCCTCGGCTCCTTCGTGATCCTGGACCACGTCGTCCAGGCCAAGCTGCAGGGCGTGCCCTACGTCTATCTCGGCTACTGGGTCCGCGGCTCGGAGAAGATGGCCTACAAGGCCCGCTACCGCCCGCTGGAGGTGCTGCGGCCCGGCGGCTGGGTCGCCTACGAGGAACCGGTCGAGGGTCCCGAGCTTTCCGACGAGCAGGAATAGACGGATCCACAGCTCACCGACGGAAGGCCCCTCGCATGAGCCCCTCCGACGAGACGGCCACGCCCCGGCGCAGCCTGATCTGGCGACGCCAGGACGACGCCAGCTTCGAACATTTCCGGCTCTACGACGCGCCCGGCGGCTTCGACCTGGTCGGGCGGGTGATCGTCGCCGAACAGGGCAAGCCGCTGACCGTCGACTACCGCCTGCGCGCCTGCAACGGCTGGCGCTCGCGCGAGGTGGAGGTGACCCAGAACTACGACGGCGTCACCCGGCGGATGCAGATGGCCAAGGTCGACGACCAGTGGTGGGTGGGCGCGCACGACCGGCTGGACCTGTCCAGCTGCATGGACATCGACCTGGCGGTCACGCCGTCGACCAACGTCCTGCCGATCCGGCGCCTGGGCGTCGCGGTCGGGGCCAGCGCCGACATCCAGGCGGCGTGGGTGCAGTTTCCGTCGCTGGAGATCGTGCCCACCCCGCAGCGCTACGAGCGCCTCGACGAGCGCCGCTGGCGCTACAGCGGGCTCAGCACGGACTTCACCGCCGAGCTCGAGGTCGACGAGGACGGCCTGCCGATGGAGTACGAGGGGATCTGGACCCGGATCGCCAATCTCCCCCCTCTGGGGGGAGGAGCCGCCTGAAGGGCGGCGATGGGGGGCTCGCCCTGGCGCGACGGAAACCGCTGCGCCAAGCTGGAGCCCCCTCCACCACGCTACGCGTGGTCCCCCTCCCCCACCGCTGCGCTCGGGGGAGGAGTAGCCGGCTTGATCGTCACGCTCTCGCCGCAGCCGCAGGCGTCGGTTTCGTTCGGGTTCCGGAACACGAATTTCGACGCCAGCTGGGTGGTCTCGTAGTCGATCTCGGCGCCGATCAGGAACAGCACGGCCTTGGGATCGATCAGGACGGTGACGCCCTTGTCCTCGACCACTTCGTCGACCGGCGAGGCGGCCTCGGCGTACTCCAGGACATACTCCTGGCCGGCGCAGCCGCCGTTCTTCACGCCGACGCGCAGGCCGACATAGGGCTTGTCGGCGCGGGCCATGATCGCCTTGACGCGCTCGGCCGCGGCCTCGGTCAGGGTGACGACCTTGGGCCTCGGGCGGCGCGGACGGGGCTGGACCTGGGTTTCCATCAGAACATGTTCAGCTGAAGCTTGGCTTCGTCGCTCATGCGCGAGGATTCCCACGGCGGCTCGAACACCAGGTTGACGGTGCAGGAGCGCAGGCCGTCGATCTTCATCACCGCGTCGTGCACCCAGCCCGGCATTTCGCCGGCCACCGGACAGGCCGGCGCGGTCAGGGTCATGTCCACGACCACGTCGCGGTCGTCGGACACGTCGACCTTGTAGATCAGGCCGAGCTCATAGATGTCGACCGGGATCTCCGGGTCGAACACCGATTTGAACTGCTCGATCAGACGCTCGGTGAGCGTCTCCAGCTCCTCGGGCGACAGCGCCGAGGCAGTCTCGGTTTCGGAAGCCAGTTCCATCTCGGCGGCCTTGATCGTTCCGTCGTCCATACTCGTCACGCGAAGAAGCTGCGCGCCTTGATCAGCGCGTCGGCGAAGGCGTCAGCGTCCTCCACCGTGTTATATAGGGCGAAAGACGCCCGGGCGGTCGAGGTCAGGCCGAAACGCCGCATCAGCGGCTCGGCGCAGTGCATGCCGGCGCGCACCGCCACCCCGTACTTGTCGAGAATCTGGGCGATGTCGTGAGCGTGGGCGTCGGCGACCGTGAAGGTCAGGATCGCCCCCTTGCCCGGCGCCTGGCCGATCACCCGCAGCCAGTTGTGCCCGTCCAGCCGCTCAAGCGCGCGCTGGTAGAGCGCCTTTTCGTGGGCGTGCACGGCGTCGCGGTCGAACTGCGACAGCCAGTTCAGCGCCGCGCCCAGCGCGATCGCCTCCAGGATCGGCGGGGTGCCGGCCTCGAAGCGCGCCGGCGGCTCGGCCCAGGTGCACAGGTCGGGCGTGACCTGGGCGATCATCTCGCCGCCGCCCTGGTAGGGCGGCATGTCGGCCAGCACCTCGGCCTTGCCGTACAGCACGCCGATGCCGGTCGGGCCGTACAGCTTGTGGCCGGTGCAGACGTAGAAGTCGCAGTCGATGTCCTGCACGTCAGGCGCGGCGTGCACCGCGCCCTGGCAGCCGTCGATCAGCACCTTGGCCCCGGCGGCGTGGGCGGCTTCGACCACGGCCTTGATCGGGTTGATGGTGCCCAACACGTTGGACATGTGGGTGACGGCGACGATCTTCGTCTTCTCGCCGATCAGCCCGCGCAGGGCCTCCAGGTCCAGCACGCCGTCGTCGGTGATCGGCGCGAAGCGCAGCACCGCACCGCGGCGTTCGCGCAGCAGGTGCCAGGGCACGATGTTGGAGTGGTGCTCCATCTCGGTGACGACGATCTCGTCGCCCGGCTTGATGGACTGGCCCAGCGACGCGGCCACCAGGTTCACGGCCTCGGTGCCGCCCTTGGTGAAGACGATCTCCGACGAGGCCTTGGCGTTCAGGAAGCGCGCGACGGTCTCGCGGGCGTCCTCGTAGGCCTGCGTCGTCTCGTTGGCGAGCGTGTGCAGGCCGCGGTGGACGTTGGCGTAGGAGGTCTCCATCGCCTGGGTCAGGGCGTCGATCACCGCGCGCGGCTTCTGGGCCGAGGCGGCGCTGTCCAGATAGACCAGCGGCTTGCCGTTGATCTGGCGCGACAGGATCGGGAACTGGGCCTTGGCCGCATACGGGTCGAAGGCGGCGGTGATGCTCGGGGACACGGCGGTCACAGCAGGGCCTCCAGGCGTTCGGCCAGCCAGGCCTGAGCGGCTTCGCGCGCGCCCTCGTGCTCAATGCGGTCGGTGACCTCGCCCAGGAAGGCCTGGGTCAGCATCACGCGGGCCTCGTGCTCGGGCACGCCGCGGGCGCGGGCGTAGAACAGGGCGTTCTCGTCCAGCGCGCCGATGGTGTTGCCATGGGCGCAGGAGACGTCGTCGGCGTAGATCTCCAGCTCCGGCTTGGCGTCGATCTCGGCCTTGTCCGACAGGATCAGCGCGTGGTGGCCCATGCGCGCGTCGGTCTGGTCGGCCCCGCGGTCGACGACGATGCGGCCCTGGAACACGCCGCGCGCGCTGTCTGCGACCACGCCCTTGGTCAGCTGCGAGGTCACGCCGCCGACGCCCTGGTGGTCGACCACGGTGGTCAGGTCGGCGTGGCGCGAACCGGCCAGCACGTAGAGGCCGTCGAGACGCACCGACGCGCCGTGGCCCGGGTGGTTCACGCGGGTCTCGTGGCGCTGCAGCTTGGCGCCCGAGGCCAGGACGGTGTGCTCATAGCGGGCATGCGGCGCGACGGTCACGTCGGCGACGGAGACGGAGATCACGTCTTCCGGCTCTTCTAGCAGCACCACGCGGGTCAGGCGGGCGCCCTCGCCCACTTCGAAGGTCAGGCCGACGTTGGACGCATAGGCGCTGCCCGCGCCCTCGTAGCTCTCCAGCACCAGCAGTTCGGCCCCGGCAGGCACGACCACGGTCGCGCTCGCCTGGTGGCCGGTGCTCTGGGCGTCGGACACGAAGCGCAGGCGCAAGACGCCAGCGCCTTCGAAGCGGGCCTCGGAGGCGGCGTCGACGGTCAGGCCGTTGCCGAAGGCGATCTCCTGGCCGCCCAGCGCCGCGAACGGCCCGCCAGGCGCGACCACGATCGCCGGCGACACCGCCGGCGCCTCGCGCAGGAAGCGCTTCAGGTCGCTCCACTTCCAGTCCTCGACCCGGCGGGTCGGGAAGGTGGACGCGTCCCTCAGATCAAGGCGGACGGGAGCGTTCACGCGGCCTCCGCGGCGTAACGGTCGTAGCCGGTGCGCTCGAGCTCAAGGGCCAGTTCCGGCCCGCCGGAGGCGACGATGCGGCCGGCGGCCAGCACGTGCACCTTGTCGGGGCGGATGTAGTCGAGCAGGCGCTGGTAGTGGGTGATGACCAGCATGGAGCGGTCGGGCGCGCGCAGCGCGTTCACGCCTTCCGAGACGATGCGCAGGGCGTCGATGTCGAGGCCCGAGTCGGTCTCGTCGAGGATCAGCAGCTTGGGCTCCAGCAGGGCCATCTGCAGCACCTCCATCCGCTTCTTCTCGCCGCCGGAGAAGCCGACGTTGAGCGGCCGCTTCAGCATGTCGAAGTCGATGCGGAGTTCCTTGGCCTTCTGCTTGACCAGCTTGAGGAATTCCGGGGCCGAGACCTCCCCTTCCCCGCGCGCCTTGCGTTGCGCGTTCAGCGCCGTGCGCACGAAGGTCAGCGCCGGCACGCCGGGGATCTCCAGCGGGTACTGGAAGGACAGGAACAGCCCCTTGGCGGCCCGCTCGTTCGGCTCCAGGGCCAGCAGGTCCTCGCCGTTCAGGGACGCCGTGCCGGCGGTCACCTCGTAGCCGTTGCGGCCGGCCAGGGTGTAGCCGAGCGTCGACTTGCCCGCGCCGTTCGGCCCCATGACCGCGTGCACCTCGCCCGCGGGCACGTCCAGGGACAGCCCCTTCAGGATCGGCTTGTCGGCGACGGAGACCTGGAGATTGTCGATCTTAAGCATGGGCATTCCAAACAGTTCGCGCCGCCGTCACCCTCGGGGAGGAAGGGAGGCGAGCCATCAATCGTGTTCCACCAGGAGCTTCGCCAGCGCCTGCTCGATGTCCTCGATCGAGCGGACCGGCACCTCGGTGACGCGGTAGTCGTCGGCGCGCTTCACCTCGTAGTTCATGGTGAAGTTGCCTTCGGCCGTGACCTGGACCGTGATCATGATCGGGCCCGGATCGATCTTCAGCTCGTCGTCGAACAGCTCGACCTCGGCCTGGATCTGATCCATCAGCTCGCGGTCGTCGCGGATCTCGCGATAGAAGGCGCGCAGCCGCTCGCGGGCCTGCTCGTAGGGCGCGCGCGCGGACTCTTCGGCCGCCCGCTTGCGATCCAGCTCGGCCTTGTAGGCGTCTTTCAGGCCCATCAGCCGACGCTCCCTTCCAGCGAAATCGCGACCAGCTTCTGGGCCTCGACGGCGAACTCCATCGGCAGCTCCTGCAGCACCTCGCGCACGAAGCCGTTGACCAGCAGCTGCACCGCCTCCTCCTGGGAGAGGCCGCGCTGCATGGCGTAGAACAGCTGGTCTTCCGACAGGCGGGTGGTGGTCGCCTCGTGCTCGAACTGGGCCGAGCCGTTGCGGGCCTCGACGTAGGGCACGGTGTGCGCGGCGCACTCCTTGCCGATCAGCAGGCTGTCGCACTGGGTGAAGTTGCGCGCGCCCTTCGCCTTCGGGTGGGCCGAGACCAGCCCGCGGTAGGTCGAGACCGACTTACCCGCCGACACGCCCTTGGCGATGATCCGCGAGCGGGTGTTGGCCCCCAGGTGGATCATCTTGGTGCCGGTGTCGGCCTGCTGGCGGCCGTTGGTGATGGCGATCGAGTAGAACTCGCCCACCGACCCTTCGCCCTTGAGGATGCAGGACGGGTACTTCCAGGTGACGGCCGAGCCGGTCTCCACCTGAGTCCACGACACCTTCGAGCGGTCGCCGCGGCAGTCGGCGCGCTTGGTGACGAAGTTGTAGATGCCGCCCTTGCCGGTCACCGGATCGCCCGGCCACCAATTCTGGACGGTGGAGTACTTGATCTCCGCGTCCTCCAGGGCGACCAGCTCGACCACGGCGGCGTGCAGCTGGTTCTCGTCGCGCATGGGGGCGGTGCAGCCCTCCAGGTACGAAACGTAAGCGCCCTTGTCGGCGATGATCAGGGTGCGCTCGAACTGGCCGGTGTTCTCCGCATTGATGCGGAAATAGGTCGACAGCTCCATCGGGCACCTAACGCCCGGCGGGATGTAGACGAACGAACCGTCGGAAAACACGGCGGAATTCAGCGCCGCGAAGTAGTTGTCCGAGACCGGAACGACCGAGCCCAGGTACTTCTTCACCAGCTCCGGGTGCTCGCGCAGGGCTTCCGACATGGACATGAAGATCACGCCCGACTTGGCCAGTTCCTCGCGGAAGGTGGTGACGACCGAGACGCTGTCGAACACGGCGTCGACGGCGTACTTCGGCGCGCCCTCGACCCCGGCCAGGACCATCTGCTCCTTGAGCGGGATGCCCAGCTTTTCGTAGGTGGCCAGGATCTCCGGATCGATCTCGTCCAGGCTCTTCGGCTTCGCCTTGGTGCGGGGCGCGGCGTAGTAGTGCAGGTCCTGGTAGTCGACCGGGGTGTAGTCGACCTTGGCCCAGGTCGGCTCTTCCATGGCCAGCCAGCGCTCGAAGGCGGCCAGGCGCCATTCCAGCATCCACTCCGGCTCGCCCTTCTTCTCGGAGATGAAGCGGACGATGTCGGCGTTCAGGCCCTTGGGCGCGAACTCCTGCTCGATGTCGGTGACGAAGCCGTGCTTGTACTTCTCAAGCCCGGCGACGGTTTCGATGGTTTCCTGGGAGACGCTCATCAACTCACCTCACGCCGCGCTGCGCTTGCGCGCGACCTGCCGCTCGCGGGCCGCAAGCCACGCGTCGGCGAATGCATTCCAATGGCCTTCCGTGGAGGCCCAGCCGCCCGAAGCCCTCAGGCCGCCCGCCGCCAGGGCTTCCAGCCCCATGGCGTTCAGCACCCGGCTCGGCTTCACCTTGCCGGACGAACAGGCCGCGCCGGCGCTGACCATCACCCCGGCCAGGTCCAGCGCGATCACCTGCAGCTCGCTCGTCCAGTCGGGGACGGCCACACAGAGCGTGGTCGACGGCGACCTGGAG
>NZ_JAAIVC010000040.1 GCF_010975005.1 Caulobacter sp. 17J65-9
CTGCAGCCGGCCCTGTCGGCGAACGGCGCCTGGCTGGCCTATGTCGGCCAGCCGGCCGGCGACCCCGGCGGCCTGTACGTGCGCACCCTGCGCGGCGAGGCGCGGCGGCTGACGCCGCCGGGCGTGGAGGCGAGCCGGCCGGCCTGGTCGCCGGACATGGCCCGCCTGGCCTTCGTGCAGAAAGACGCGCGCGGCTGCGCGGTGATGGTGGTGTCGCCCCTGGACGGCGCGATCCGCCAGGTCGGGACCTGCCGGGCGGCCGATCTCGGCGGCGTGGCCTGGCTGGACGCCGACACCCTGGTGGTCGCCGACCGGGCCTCGCCGGAGGCCGGCTTCCGCCTGTCGCGCCTGGACCTCGAAACCGGGCGGCTGAAGCCCCTGACCGACTCGGGCGTGGCCGGTCCCTATCTCGGCGACACCGATCCCGCGCCGTCGGCGGACGGCAAGCGGGTGTTCTTCGTGCGGACCTCCACGCCGGGCGTGGCGGACGTCTACGCGCTGGACCTGGCTGGCGGGAAGGTGCGTCGGATCACGCGCGACAACGCCTCGATCCACGGCCTGACGCGTGGCCGCGACGACCGGCTGGTGGTCGCCTCCAACCGCCAGTCGGGCGCCAGCTACTCGCTGTGGTCGCTCAACGCGCGCGGTTCGGACTGGCGGCGGCTGACCGAGGACGCGCGGGCGGAGTACCCCTCCAGCTCCGACGGCGAGGCCATCGCCTTCCAGCGCCGCGACTGGCAGATGGGCCTGTGGAGCGCGCCGCTCGACGCGGGCGAGCCCGAGCGGTTGACGTCCACCTCGCGTCGCGACCGCACCGCCGCCCCGTCGCCGGACGGCAAGCGTCTCGCCTTCCTGTCCGACCGATCAGGCTCGCTGCAGCTGTGGGTCGCCGAGGCCGACGGCCGGGCGCACCAGGTCTCCGACTTCCGCACCGAAATGCCGCGCGAGCCGGCCTGGTCGCCGGACGGCCGCTCGGTCTACCTGTCGGTGCGCTCCGGCGGTCAGTTCGACCTGGGCCGGGTCGACGTGGCGACCGGCGCCTTCCAGCTGCTGGCCCACACGCCTGCGTCGGAGCGCTATCCGCTCTGGTCGCGCGACGGTGCGCGGCTCTACTTCATTCGCGACGAGGGCTCGCGGCTGTCGCTCTATGAACGCGCCGCCGACGGGCGCGAGCGCCGGCTGGTCGAGGACGCGGTCCGCGCGATCGAAGCCGAGGACGGCGTGCTCTACGTGCAGCGGCTGGCGGCGCCCGGCTTCTGGCGCTTCGACCGCGCCTCGGGAAAACTCAGCAAGATCGGCGAGCTGGCCGCGGTCGACCCGCGGAGCTGGACGGTGGCCGAAGGCGCGATCTGGGCCCTGGACGGGGCGCAGGCCGATCAGCTGCTGCGCCTGGACCTGACGACCGGCGTCGTCGCGGCCGTCCGCAGCCTGCCCGGCGTCTACCCGCGCGCGGGCCTGTTCGTCCGCGACGGGCGGGTGGTGTTCTCGCGGGTCGAATCCGAAAACGTCGACGTCTACACGGTCGCCGATCGCGCCTGAGGCGCGGCCGCGCCGCGCGCTCAGATCGTTTGATTCAGATCGCCGGCTTCAGGCGGCCGGCAGCACGATGGTGTGACCGGCGCGGATGATGCCGTCGAGCTCGTCGCGCAGGCGGCGGCCCTTCTCGGTCAGGCGCAGCAGACGGCCGCGGCCGTCCTGGGGGTTCTGGACCAGCTCGATCAGGCCCAGCGCCGGGGGCAGGGCCCCGGGCGTGTCTTTCTCCGCCAGCGAACGGATGCTGCGCGAGGCGGTCGCCTCGTTGAAGCGACACACCTGGGCCAGCTCCTTGACGTTGATCCCTTCGTTTTCACAAACGTAGAGGAACGCCAGCATGTTGCTGACCCAGATGTTCGGGTTCTGCTCCCGGAACAATTCCAGGCTTTCGAGGACGGTGTTGCGGTGGCGCATGTCAGCCGCGGTCGGCGTAGGCGCTCAGCTTGCCGGTGTAGTGCTTCAGCGGCGCCTTGGGCGCGATCGCCCGGCTGGCCGCCCGCTGGCGACGCTCGCGCAGCTGCAGCGCCGCCTGCATGTAATTCTTCTTCACCTGGCCGAGGATGGTCTCGAGCTGCCGCTGGTGGTCGGCCGCCTCGAGGAAGTCCGCCGCCTCGATGTCGATGGTGATCTGCGCCCGCAAACGCATGCGCGCTCTCCTGATAAATACGTCCGTCACTCAAACCGATTGCTGCGCCGCCAGCAGTTGGCGGTTGCATCGATGTATGCGGTATAGCTCCGCCTTCGTGGCGAGGTCATGACGAGGCCCCGACCATCATCCGAAGCTTTTCCGACTTCGCGCTTTTCCCGGACCGCGTTGGTCGAATTTTCGTCGCGCCGGCCCGGTCCGGCGTCGAACGGCCGACGCGGCGACCTGGGACTCCCCGGGACGCCGAGTCGCCTTGACGCGGGCGCTCCGGCCCCGCTCTTTGCCTGGGCTGCGAATTAGTCGACACAGGGTCCCATGAACCGTCGTTTCGCTCTTCTCGTCCTCGGCGCCATGGTCGGCGGCGTCCTGCTCGGCTTCCTCTGCAACCGGTTTATGGCTCCCGAGCAGGCCAGCCAGGTCGCCGACGGCCTGAACGTCGTCTCGGTCGCCTTCCTGCGCCTGATCAAGATGATCATCGCGCCGCTTGTATTCTCGACCCTGGTGGTCGGCATCGCCCATATGGAGGATAGCGCCTCGATCGGCCGGATCGGGGTGAAGACCATGCTGTGGTTCGTCGGCGCCTCGCTTGTGTCGCTGACGCTGGGCCTGGTCATGGTCCACCTGTTCCAGCCGGGCGTCGGCATGTCGCCGCCCACGCCGGACGCGGCCGCCGAGACCGTCAAGGCGTCGGGCATGACCATCAAAGGCTTCGTCGAGCACCTGATCCCCAGCTCGATCATCGACGCCATGGCCAAGAACGAGATCCTGCAGATCGTGGTGTTCTCGGTGTTCGTCGGCACGGCCATCGCCGCCATCGACGACAAGGCCCCGGCGGTGCTGACCTTCGCCGAGCAGGTCGCCAACGTGATGCTGAAGGTCACCGGCTACGTGATGAACTTCGCGCCGATCGCCATCTTCGCGGCGCTGGCGGCGACGGTGACCACCCAGGGCCTCGACGTCCTGGTCACCTACGCCAAGTTCGTCGGCGGCTTCTACCTGTCGCTGGGCCTGCTCTGGGTGGTGCTGATCGGCGCCGCCTTCCTGGTCGTCGGCAAGCGCGTGAAGCACCTGATCGCCGGCGTGCGCGCCCCGGTGCTGCTGGCCTTCTCGACCGCCAGCTCGGAGGCCGCCTATCCGCGCACGTTGGAGGCGCTCCAGAAGTTCGGCGTGTCGCGCAAGGTCGCCAGCTTCGTCCTGCCGCTGGGCTACTCGTTCAACCTCGACGGCTCGATGATGTACTGCACCTTCGCGGTGCTGTTCATCGCCCAGGCCTACGGCATCGAGCTGAGCCTCGGCCAGCAGGTGATGATGCTGCTGCTGCTGATGGTCACCTCCAAGGGCATGGCCGGCGTGCCGCGCGCCTCGATCGTGGTGATCGCCGCCACCCTGGCCTACTTCAACCTGCCGGAAGCCGGCGTGCTGCTGATCCTCTCGGTCGACCACCTGCTCGACATGGGCCGCAGCGCCACCAACGTGGTCGGCAACTCGGTCGCCGCCGCCGTCGTCGCCAAGTGGGAGAAGCAGCTGCTGCCCGAAGGCGAGGTCGAGGCGGAGGCCGAAACGGCCAAGGCCGTGCCGGCGTAACGCGCGGCTCTCCGACCGACAGAAACCGGGGGCGTCGCGCGAGCGGCGCCCCTTTTTCGTTTCACCCGTGCGTGGCGAACGGGAAGGGGCTGACCGAGCGGCTGAAGTCCTCCACCGTCAGGGTGCGGGTCAGCGGCGGGGCGGCGCGTTCGCGGCAGTTGGGCCGCTCGCACAGCCGGCAGGTCGGGCCGATCTGGGTGACCGGGGCGGCGGCGGGGTCCTGGCCGCGCGCGTAGATCAGCCGCCCGGCGTACTTCAGCTCGCAGCCCAGCCCGACCGCCAGCTCGGCGTCCTCGGCCCCGCCCCAGGCGGCCGGCGTGCGCTTCACCGTGCGCGACAGGGTGAAGTAGCGCGCCCCGTCGGCGGTCTCGATCACCTGGGTCAGCACCCGGCCCGGCGTGCGGAAGGCGGCGTGCACGTTCCAGCGCGGGCAGGTGCCGCCGAAGCGCGAGAACGGGAAGGCCCCGGCGGCGAAGCGCTTGGACACGTTGCCGGCCTGGTCGACGCGCAGCAGGAAGAACGGCACGCCGCGCGCGCCGGCCCGCGACAGCGTCGTCAGCCGGTGGCAGACCTGCTCGTAGCTGGCCCCGAACCGGGCCTTCAGCACGCCGATGTCGTAGCCCAGGGTCTCGGCCGCCTCGTGGAAGCGGCCGTAGGGCATCTGGATCGCGCCGGCCAGGTAGTTGGTCAGCGACACCTTCAGCAGGCGCTTGGTCGGCAGGTCGGGCGCGCCGGCCGTCTCGACCGCGGCGTTGAGCAGGTCGCCGTGCTCGGCCAGGGCCAGCTGGTAGGCGCAGGCGAAGGCGCGACTGGAGGCCTGCAGGGTCTCGGCCAGCATCAGCCGGCGGCGGTGGATGTCGTAGCGGCGGACGAAGTCGACCATGACCTGCACCGGCATCACCCGGACCTGCACGCCGTAATTGGCCAGCCGGGCGGTCGCCGCCGCCTCGAAGGCGTGGGCCGGCGCGCCCAGCGCCTTGGCGGTCGCTTCGCCCGCCTCGTCCAGCTCGGGGAAGTGGTTGCGGTGGCCCTGGATGTAGTCGCGCACCCAGTCGGTGGGGGTCAGGGCCGCGCCGGTCTCGCGCCCGTCGCCGCTGACCGCCGCCTCACCCAGCGCCTCGCGCCGGCGCCGGTCGGAGAAGGCCCGGTACAGCCGCACGACCGCCTCGGCCGCGCCGGGCGCGTTCTCGACCAGCTCGGCCACCTCGTGGCGGGGAATGGCCAGGTCGCGGAACAGCGGGTCGGCGAACACCTCGGCCAGGTCGGCCTCGCCGCCGGCGTCGGGGTCGCCGGTGAAGCTGCGCAGGTCCAGGTCGTAGCGCTGGGCCAGGCGCAGCAGCACCTGCGCGGTCACCGGCCGCTGGTTGCGCTCCAGGTGGTTGAGGTAGCTCGGCGACACGCCGAGGTCCTCGGCCATCTTGGTCTGGGTCAGGCCCAGATCGCGGCGCAGGCGCTTCAGGCGCCCGCCCAGGAACAGCTTGCGTTCAGCGTCGACCATCTGTGCAAGTTGTCACGTTGTGACAGAAGGTGACAAGTCGCTTTTGACAAGATGGCCCGAATTCGAGGGCCCAGCTGGTTTCCCCTGCGAACGACGGGTGTTTTCCTCTCCACACACGGAAGCGCACGGCCCGAGTCGGCGAGGAGACAGATTGTGACAAGCTTCAAGGACCTGGTGCCAGGCGCCCGCGCCGACCGCTTCGACGGGATCGAGCGGCCTTACACGACGGACGACGTGCTGCGCCTGCGCGGGTCCTTCCCGATCGCCCACACCCTGGCCGAGCGGGGCGCCAACACGCTGTGGAAGCTGCTGCACGAGGAGCCGTTCGTGAACGCGCTGGGCGCGGTCACCGGCAACCAGGCCATGCAGATGGTCCGCGCCGGGCTGAAGGCGATCTACCTGTCGGGCTGGCAGGTGGCGGCCGACGCCAACACCGCCTCGGCCATGTATCCCGACCAGTCGCTGTACCCGGCCAACGCCGCGCCGGAGCTGTGCCGCCGGATCAACCGCACCCTGCAGCGCGCCGACCAGATCGAGCACGCCGAGGGCGGCGCGCAACGCGACTGGTTCGTGCCGATCGTGGCCGACGCCGAGGCCGGCTTCGGCGGGCCGCTGAACAGCTTCGAGATCATGAAGGCCTTCATCGAGGCCGGGGCCGCGGGCGTGCACTTCGAGGACCAGCTGGCCTCCGAGAAGAAGTGCGGCCACCTGGGCGGCAAGGTGCTGATCCCGACCTCGGCGCACGAGCGCAACCTGACCGCCGCGCGCCTGGCCGCCGACGTCATGGGCGTGCCGACCCTGATCGTGGCCCGCACCGACGCGGAGTCCGCCCGGCTGATCACCTCCGACGTAGACGAGCGCGACCGCCCGTTCATCGAGCCCGACAGCCGCACGCCGGAGGGCTTCTACCGGCTGAAGGAAGGCACGGGCCTGGACCACTGCATCGCCCGCGGCCTGGCCTACGCCAAGCACGCCGACCTGCTGTGGTGGGAGACCTCGCACCCGGACCTGGACGACGCGCGCAAGTTCGCCGAGGCGGTGCATCGCGAATATCCGGGCAAGCTCTTGGCTTACAACTGCAGCCCCTCGTTCAACTGGCGCAAGAAGCTGGATCCCGAGACCATCGAGCGCTTCCAGCGCGAGCTCGGGGCCATGGGCTACCGGTTCCAGTTCGTGACCCTGGCCGGCTTCCACGCCCTGAACCACTCGATGTTCGAGCTGGCCAGCGGCTACCGCGACCGCGGCATGGGCGCCTATTCCGAGCTGCAGGAGGCCGAGTTCGCGGCCGAGGCGCGCGGCTACACCGCCACCCGCCACCAGCGCGAGGTCGGCACCGGCTATTTCGACCAGGTGGCCATGGCCATCAGCGCCGGCCGCTCGTCGACCACCGCCATGGGGCTTTCCACCGAAACGGAACAGTTCGAAGCCGCCCGGGTTGCGGCCGAGTAGGAGGAGTGAGGACGATGACCGAGCGGTATTGGGTGGTCGGCGGCGACTACACCTGCATGGGCTTCAAGAACCTGCGCGACGGCCAGGGCAAGATGATCGGCCCGTTCGACACGCGCGACGACGCCGTCCAGGCCTGGCGACAGGTTTCGGACGCGGACCGCAGCAAGGCCACCGCCCGCTACTCCATCACCTCCGAACACCTGCGCCTGCCGCAGTGACGCCGCAAGCCCTCTCTCCGCTGGCGGGGAGAGGGTTGGGTGAGGGGGGCGGCGCGACGTAAACAGGTCGTGCGTTGCGTCTCCGCGCCCCGTTCGGCGTCGGTCGCGTCTCCACCCTCACCCCGCCTCCTCCCTGTCGAAGGGAGGGCGGCCATCTGCGGATCCTGCCCATGCCCCTCGACGCCGCCCTGCACACGGTCGAACTCACCCGCCCGGTCGAGGGCCGTGCCGCGGAGATCCTGACCGAGGACGCGCTCGGCTTCGTGGCCGAGCTGCACCGTCGGTTCGACGCGCGCCGGCGCGAACTGCTGGCCCAGCGCCTGCTGCGGCAGAAGCGCTTCGACGCCGGCGAGCTGCCCGACTTCCCGATCGAGACCGCCGACGTGCGGGCGGGCGACTGGAAGATCGCCCGCGTGCCGTCCGACCTGCTGGACCGCCGGGTCGAGATCACCGGGCCGGTCGACCGCAAGATGATCATCAACGCGCTGAACTCCGGCGCGAAGGTGTTCATGGCCGACTTCGAGGACGCCACCAGCCCGACCTGGGACGCCCTGATCGAGGGCCAGGCCAACCTGAAGGACCGCTGGGCCGGAACCCTGACCCACGAGGACCCGGCCAGCGGCAAGCGCTACGCCCTGGGCCCGCGCCCGGCGGTGCTGATGGTCCGCCCGCGCGGCTGGGCGCTGGACGAGGCGCACCTCAAGGTCGACGGCCAGCCGGTGTCGGCGGCGCTGTTCGACTTCGGCCTCTACCTGTTCCATTGCGCGCGCGCGTCGATCGCGGCCGGTTCGGGGCCGTACTTCTACCTGCCGAAGATGGAGAGCCGGCACGAGGCGCGGCTCTGGAACGACGTCTTCGTGTTCGCGCAAGGAGCGCTGGGCCTGTCGCCCGGCATCGTGAAGGCGACGGTGCTGATCGAGACCCTGCCGGCCGCCTTCGAGATGGACGAGATCCTGTTCGAGCTGCGCGAGCACGTGGTCGGCCTGAACTGCGGCCGCTGGGACTACATCTTCAGCTACATCAAGCGCCTGGGCAAAGCGCCGGAGCGCCTGACCCCGGACCGCTCGCGCATGGTGATGGGCGAGGCCTTCCTGCGCGCCTACTGTCAATTGTTGATCAAGACCTGTCACCGCCGCGGGGCCTTCGCCATGGGCGGAATGGCGGCCCAGATCCCGGTGAAGGGCGACGCCGAGGCCAACGCCGCGGCCTTCGCCAAGGTGCGCGCCGACAAGGAGCGCGAAGCCGGCTGGGGCCACGACGGCACCTGGGTGGCGCACCCCGATCTGGTGCCGGTGGCCATGGAGGTGTTCGACCGGCTGATGACGGGCCCCAACCAGCTATCCAACGGCCGCGAGGACGTCACCGTCACCCGTGAGGACCTGCTGAAGGTGCACCAGGGCGCGCGCACCGAGGCGGGCCTGCGCGAGAACATCCGCGTCGGCGTCCAGTACCTGGAGGCCTGGCTGCGCGGACGCGGGGCGGTGCCGCTCTACAACCTGATGGAGGACGCCGCGACCGCCGAGATCAGCCGCACGCAGATCTGGCAGTGGCTGCGGCTGAAGGCGACGCTGGACGACGGTCGCATCGTCACCCCGCAGCTGTTCGAGGCCCTGTTCGCCGACGAACTGGACCAGCTGCGGTTGCGTCCGGAGCTGACCCGGCTGGAGGCGGCCGCGCGCCTGTTCCGCGACATGACCCTGGCGGACACCTGCGCCGAGTTCCTCACGCTCGAGGCCTACCCGCAGCTCGGCTGATTCCTTGCGCGGACGTAATAAAACTCCCGGTTTTTCCCGGCAGAGGTGCATTGCGCCAGCTTTGCAACTCGGATAATGGCGCTCACTGAACGTAGTTAGCTTTAGGCTAACCATACGTCGCGTCATTTGTCGGGGGACAAATCAATGGCCGTTCGTGTTGCGCGCGGAACCCGCGTGTCGTCGCGCCGTGGCGTCTTGCTGCTCGGCTCCGCGCTGGGCGTCTCCATCGCCGTCCTGGCCGCCGCGGTTCCGAACCGCGCCCTGGCCGCCGACGAATGCGGCGCGGTCCCGGCGGGCGCGACGCCCACGGTCACCTGCACGGTCGCTGACAGCCCCTATCCGGGCGTCCAGTACGACGGCGTCGAAGATCTGACCGTCGTGATCCAGCCCGACGTCACGGTCGAAGGCCTGGTCCGCGTGACCGGCACCGGCGACCTCGCGGTCAACGCCCAGGCCGGCAGCTCGATCGACAATCCGACGGGCGCGGGGATCCAGGTGACGTCCTCCGGGACGGGCTCGGTCACGGCGGCCTCGGTGAGCGCGGGCTACGGCGACGGCGTGTCGGTCAGCGGCGAGGCTGGCGCGACGGTGAACGTGGGCACGGTCAGCGGGGACTGGACCGGCGTCGCGGCGAGCTCCAACCTCGGCTCGGTGACCGTCACCAGCACGTCGGTCACCGCCGTCGAAGGCCGCGGCATCTTCGCCTGGGCGCGCGCCGAAGGTGAAACCATCAACATCACCAGCGGGACGGTCGAGTCTTACGACGAGGGCATCTACGCCTACAGCGGCGAAGGCGGCAGCGCCGACGTCGTCGTCGACAGCGCCACGGTCACCACCACCCGCAGCAGCTGGGCCACGGGTATCGTCGCGGCCGCCTCCCACGGCGACGTGACCGTGACCAGCGGCTCGGTGACCACCGCCGGCGACTATTCCGAGGGCATCCTCGTCAAGGCCGCCGAGGGCGAGGTCTACGTTCAGAGCGACACGGTCCACACCGCCGGCGACTACTCGACCGGCATCAAGGTCGAAGGCGGGCTCGGCCCGGTCGAGCTGCACAGCGGCTCGATCACCACCGACGGGGCCTCGGCCTCGGGCATCGACGTCTACACCACCTCCGGCGCGGTCACCGTGACCAGCGACGAGATCGCCCTGAACGGCGGGCGCGCCGTCGAGACGACCTACGGCGAATACGGGAGCTACACGACTTACGGCCGGCGGCCGGTCGGCATCGACGTGCGCTCGACGGACGGCGCCGTGACCATCACCTCCGGCGACATCAGCGTCACCGACGGGATCGGCATTTCGGTTGAGACGGCTGGAAACATCTCGATCACCAGCACCGGCACGCTCCTGGTCGCGGACGGCGAGCGGAACGGCGGCTACGGCTACTCGTCCGGCATCTACTTCGACTCGCAGAATTCCGGCGAGGGAGAGCCCGGCGGCACGGTCCAGGTGGTCAACGAGGGCCGCATCGAGATCCACGGATCGAACCGCAACGGCATCTACGGCTACGGGTCCGGGTCGGCGGTGTCGATCACCAACGCCGGCGAGATCGTCGGCGACCGCGACACCACCGCCATCCGCGTCCACAACGAGGACGGCGGCGCCCTGTCGGTGACGAACCAGGCCGGCGCGTCGATCCACCTTTACGACACCTACTCGACCGGCATTCACGCGGGCACCGACGAAGGCGCCCTGACCATCACCAATGCGGGCTCGATCGTCACCGAAGGCGACTATTCGAGCGCGATCACCTTCCACAGCGAAGCCGGGACGGTCACCCTCAACAGCACCGGGACGATCGAGACCTCGGGCTACGGCTCCGGCGCGATCTACGGCCATTCGTACGACGGCGACGTTCTGGTCGACGTCGCCTCGGTCCATGTCGGCGGCGGGTCCGCGTCGGGCATCGACGTGTGGAGCGAGAGCGGCTCGGTCAGGGTCAACGCCGACCTGGTGGTCACGGGCAGCTCCTGCAGCGAGGGCGAGGGGTGCTCCGGCGAGGGCGACAGCGTCGGCGTGAGCGCGTCCAGCGGAACCGGAAACGTCACCATCGACGTGGGCAGCGTGACGACCGGCGACGACTATGCGGTCGGCGTCTCGGCGGGCATGTACGGCGGCTTCCTCGGCGACGCCTACTCAGGCGAAGGCGAATACGTCTTCGGCGACATCCAGGTGACCGCCGACCGGGTCACGACCTCGGGCGACTGGGCCGCGGGCATCCAGGTGATCTCCGGCCGGGACGAGTACATCTCGGGCCCGTTCGGTCCGCCGCCGATCGTCCGCACCGGCGCGGTCGACATCGACGCCGGCACGATCGTCACCCACGGCTCGGGCAGCGCCGGGATCAGCGTCGCGGCCGGGTCGGCCGAGGACGTCCTCGGCTTCTGGTCCGGCCCGATGCTGGGCGGCGAAGGCGGCGTCAATCCGTTCGCCCTGGTCATGGGCCCGCACTTCGGGACGACCGGGGACGTCGACGTCGACGTCGTCTCCGTCAGCACCGACGGCGACGGAGCCGTGGGCGTGTACGCCTCCAGCGGCTTCACCCTGGGCTTCTACGGCGAAGGCGAATACGGCGGCGCCGAGCCGGGCGGCGACGTCATTGTTACCAGCGGCGCGATCGAGACGGCCGGCGACGGCGCGATCGGCATCGTGGCCCGCGGCGTGGCCGGCGGCGTCACCATCGACAGCGGCACGATCGAGACCTCGGGCGATTACGCTTCGGGCATCGTCGCCAACAACGGCGGCGTGGTGTTCACGCGGGTCGAGATCGAGCCCGAGTTCTACACCACCGTGCCTTCGTTCGTGTCCGGCGGCCTGATCGACGTCACGAGCGACAAGATCTACACCTCCGGCGAGAGCTCGGCGGGCATCACCGCGGTCGGCATGGGCGGCGGCGTCACGATCGACAGCGGGATCATCGACACCTGGGGCGCCTACGCCAACGGCATCCAGGTCATGGCGATCGGCGGCGACGTCTCGGTCGACAGCACCCGGATCATCGCGCGGGGCGACAGGTCCGGCGGCATCCTGATCAACACCGCCAACCTCGACTCCTTCTTCGGCGAAGGCGAGTACGGGGCGACCTTCGTGGCCGGCGACATCCACGTCACCAGCGGCACGATCCGCACCGAAGGCGGCTCGGCGGACGGCATCGCCGTGTTCAGCGGCTACGCCTTCTTCGGCGAGGGCGAATACGGCGGCGGCGACGTCGACATCACCAGCGGGAACATCACCACGCTGGGCGACGACAGCGCCGGCATCCGCGTGACGGCCTACGGCCGCTACACCTACGGCGACGACGAGAGCTGGGAGATCGAGGGCGACGTGACCGTTCATAGCGGCGCGGTGATCACGTCCGGCGACTACAGCGACGGCATCGTCGTCGAGGCCACGCTCGGCGACGTCAACGTGACGGCCAACGCGACCGCCACCTCCGGCGACTCGTCGCGCGGCATCGACATCGACGCGGACAACGGCGACGTCGTGGTCAACGCCACGGCGGTCACCACGACGGGCGGCCGCAAGGCGAACGAGGTGTCGTACTACGACAGCTACACCGAGAGCTGGGTCTATGTGACCGAGTACGGCCACGCCAGCGACGGCATCCGCGTGGAGACCGAGTACGGCGACGTCACCATCAACGCCCAGAACGTCACGGTCAGCGGCGACCAGGCCACCGGCGTGCTGGTCGACAGCGAGTACGGCGACGTCAAGCTGAACCTCGGTTCGGTGCGGGCCCAGGGCGAGGCCGGCGACGCCGTCCACGTCTACGCCTACGAAGGCGACATCGGCGTCAACATCAGCGGCCAGGTCACCTCGGCCAACGGCGCGGGCGTGCACGCCTACAGCTACTACGGCGGCGTGGACGTGAAGCTGGCGGCCGGCTCGCGGGTGCAGGGCGGAACGGTGGGCATCTACGCCTATTCCGACACCGGCACGACGATCACCATCAACGGCACGGTGTCGGCGGCCAGCGGCCTGGCCATCGACGTCAAGGGCCTGGGCGCGGCGACCATCCACAACCTGTCGAACACGGTGATCGGCGGCGTCAGCCTGACCGACAACGACGACCTGTTCGACAACACCGGCACCTTCCAGGCCACCATCGACAGCCAGTTCGGCGAAGGCGTCGACCTGTTCGACAACACCGGCCTGCTGCAGATCCTGCCGGGCTCGAGCACGCCGGGCACGATCGTCTTCCAGGGCCTGGAGACCTTCGACAACGCCGGCGTCGTGGACCTGGCCAACGGCCACGCCGGCGACGTGTTCGACCTGTCGTCGGCCACCTGGAACGGCGAAGCCGGCTCGACCCTCGAACTGGACATCTCCGGGTCGGGCAGCGACACCCTGCTGGTCGACGACGCCACGGGCCACACCACCATCGTCCTTAGCGGCGCCGGCGGCGGTATCGGTCAGGCGCTGGAGCTGGTCGTCTCCAACTCCGACGAAACCGGGAACGAGTTCACCCTCGACGGCGACACCGGCTTCGTGAAGTTCATCATGGACTTCGACGCGGCCACCGACACCTGGTCGGCGGTCGGCACCGCCGACACCGAGGTGTTCGAGCCGGGCCGCTTCCTGACCGGGGCCCAGAACTTCTGGAACGAGACCGGCGACGCCTGGTCGGCCCGCATGACCGAGCTGCGCGACATCGGCTCGGATCGCGGCCAGGGCGCGCAGGGCTGGGTGCAGGCCTTCGGCGGCGAGCAGTCGGAAGACCGCGGGACCGAGCGCTTCACCGTCGGCGGCGCACCGTCGGACGTGAACCTGGCCTACGAGCAAAGCTATCGCGGCCTGCAGACCGGCGTCGACTGGTCGACCGGCGACACCGTGCTGGGCGTGACGATCGGCTTCGGCGACTCCGAACAGCGCATGGCCTCGGGCAACAGCGCCGAGTTCGGCGGCTTCAACTTCGGCGCCTACGGCGGCTGGAACCCGGGCTCGTTCTTCGTGAACGGCCTGGTCAAGGCCGACGTCTACAAGACCCGGCTGGGCCTGCGGACCCTGCAAGCCTCGGAAGAGGTGGACGGCCGCACCTGGGGCGCCAAGGCCGAGGCCGGCTGGCGGGTCGGCGGCGACGGCTGGTTCTTCGAACCGTCGGCGCGCCTGTCCTGGACTGACGTCGACATGGACGGCTTCTCCGCCGCTGGCGGCACGGTCGAGTTCGGCGACGCGTCGAGCCTGCTGGGCGAAGCCGGCGCGCGGTTCGGCACGCACTGGACCAACGGCGTGGTCGACCTGGTGCCGTACCTGGGCCTGTTCGCGGTCGACGAGTTCGACGGCGAGAACCAGACCGCCTTCTCCATCGCCGGCGACACCTTCCGCCTGACCGACGAAGCCGCCGGGGCCCACGGCCGCGTCGACTTCGGCGTCACCGCGGTCACCTTCCACGGCCTGGAAGGCTTCGTGAAGGGCGAGGCCCTGGTCGGCGGCGACGCCGAGGGCTACAGCGCCCGCCTGGGCGTCCGCTGGCGCTGGTGAGCGCGGGCGGGTAAGCGTTGAGAAGCGCCGGCGCGGCCACCGCGCCGGCGCTTTTCGTATGGGGGCGTGAGACGTGCTGATCCTGTCCGACGTGCTGTCGCGTGAAGACGTCCTGCGGGTGCGCGAGGGCCTCGCCGAGGCGCCGTTCCAGGACGGCCGGCTGACCGCCGGCCCGACCGCCCGGAAGGTGAAGTCGAACACCCAGGCCGACCGCAACCACGCCTCGGTGCAGGCCCTGACCACCTTCGTGCGCCAGGCGCTGGAGCGCCACGGCCTGTTCACCGCCTACGCCCGCCCGGCCCGCTGGTCGCGGCTGCTGTTCTCCCGCTACGAGCCCGGCCAGCAGTACGGCCTGCACACCGACGACGCGGTGATGGGCTCGGACGCCGGCGAGCGCATGCGCAGCGACATGTCCTTCACCCTGTTCCTGTCGGATCCCGAGACCTACGAGGGCGGGGCCCTGCTGCTCAGCGGCCTGGACGGCGAGCGCGAGATGCGGCCGCCCGCCGGCAGCGCGGTGCTCTATCCCACCGGCCAGCTGCATCGGGTCACCCCGGTCACCCGCGGCGAGCGGCTGGCGGCGGTCGGCTGGATCCAGAGCCGGGTCGGCCGCGCCGACCAGCGCGAGATCCTGTTCGACCTGCACCGGGTGCGCGCCAACCTGCCCGACGACGAGGCCCGCCTGCTGCTCGACAAGGCGCTGGGCAACCTGCTGCGGCTGTGGTGGGAGCCCTGAGCCCAGGCCTTCCGCGCCGGTTCGGTTTGCGGTGAACCCGGTCCGTCGCGCGGCCAAGCTCGTTCCCAGAACCGTGTTGTCCCTGAACATTTGACGCCAAACGAAGTCGGCCTCGCGCCGGCCGTGCTTCACGTCGTCAAGTCGGGGAAATTCATCATGCTCGTTGGCATCGCGCGCGGCGTTCGCACGTCGTCCCGCCGTCGGACCCTGCTGCTCGGCACGGCCCTGGGCGTCTCGATCGCCGCCCTGGCCGCCGCCGCGCCCGAGCGCGCCTTCGCCGCGGACGAATGCGGCGCCGTTCCGGCCGAACCGGTCCCGACGGTGACCTGCGCCGCCGCCGGCAGCCCGTACGCGGGCGTCGAGTACGGCTGGACCGACCCGGTCGACGACCTCACGGTGGTCCTGGGCGAAGACGTTGTCGTCGAGGGCGCGGTCAACCTGCGCGGCGCCGGCGACATCGTGCTCGACGGTCTGGCCGGCAGCTCGGTGAACGACGGGGTCTTCGTCGTCGGACAAGGTTCCGCCTCGGTGACCGTCGGGAGCGTCACCGCGGCCGGCGACGCCGTGGTCGCGCGATCCACCTACGGTTCGGTGACGATCGTGAGCGGAGAGGTCGCCAGCACCAACGGGCGTGGCGTCTGGGCGACGGCGCGCGCGGAGGGCGCGACCATCTCGGTGACCAGCGATTCCGTGGTGGTCCAAGGGGGCGACGGGATCTTCGCCGACGCCAGCGGCGGCTACGCCGACGTCCACATCGACAGCGGCTATGTGTCGGCGTACGCCGCGACCGGCATTCGCGCGTTCGCCGCGAGCGGCTACGTCGAGGTGCTCAGCGACGAGATCGCCACCACCGGCGAGGCGGCGTTCGGCGTCAGCGTCGTCGCGACCGACGGCGGCGCGCACATCGACAGTGGTTCGATTACGACCGACGGGCTCGGGTCCGGCGGGATCCGCGCGAACTCCGAGACCAGCGACCTCGACATCGAGAGCGACTCGATCACGATGGAGGGCGACTACGCGACCGGCATCCACGCCGTCTCCGGCTCCGGAACCGTGACCGTCGACAGCGGCGCGGTGGTCGCGCACGGGGCCTCGTCGAACGGGATCGTGGTCGCCACCGAGAGCGGCGACATCCACATCGACAGCGATACGATCATCGCGGACGGCGGCAGCTACAGCGACGGTTATTCGTTCGGGCCGATGTCGGTCGGCATCGACGCCCAGTCGGACACCGGCGACATCACCATCGTGTCGGGCGACATCTCGGTCGTCGACGGCGCCGGCATCCGGGTCAGCACGGCCGGGAACATCTCGGTGACCAGCACGGGCACGATCACCGTGGCCGAGGGCGAATCCGGCGCGGGCGAGCCGGCCGACGGCATCCACATCGACACCGGCGACGAAGCCTACGCCGGCGACGTGGCCGTGCTGAACTCCGGCCGGATCGAAATGCACGGCGACGGCCGCGGCGGCGTCTTTGTGGACGGCTTCTACGCCGACGTGACGGTCACCAACGACGAAGACGGGTCGATTCTCGTTCACGGCGACGACGCGGCCGGCATCGGTGTCTACACCAACCGTGCGGTCACCATCTCCAACGCAGGCCTGATCCACCAGTACGGCGATGGCGCGGGTATTCGCGTGCAGAAGTGGGAGGCGGAGGGCGCGGTGAGCGTCTCCAACGCCGGCTCGATCGTCACCGAGGGACGGAGCGCCGCCGCGGTCGAGGTCCTCGCCTTCGGGGGGGCGATCAGCATTGTCGGTACGGGCACGATCGAGACCCACGGCGACTACGCGTCCGGGATCGACGCCTGGGCGGAAGACGGCCTGGTGTCCATCGACGTCGCCTCGGTGCGCACCAGCGGCGTCGGCGCGGTCGGGATCGAAGCGTTCTCCCGCACGGGCGACGTCCACGTGGTCGCCGATCTGGTGACGACCACCAACGCCTGCGACGACGACTGCGGCGACGGCTATGCGGACGGCGTCTCCGTGCAGAGCGAGTCCGGCGACATCAAGATCGAGGTCGGCTCGGTCACCACCGCCGCCACCGGCGCGCGCGGCGTCGTCGTCGACGCCAGCGGGTCCTCCGAGGTCGAGATTCTCAGCGACGAGATCGAAACCGCCGGCGACGCCGCCGTCGGCGTCCGGGTCTCGGCCAGCCAGGGCCCGGTGAGCGTCACCAGCGGGTCGATCGTCACCCACGGCGACGGCGCGTTCGGCATGGAGATCTACGCGCACGGCGGCGACGTCGTGGTCGACAGCGAGACGGTTTCCACCACCGGAGACGCCAGCGCCGGGATCTGGATCGTCAGCGACGCCGACGAAGGCGGCGACGTGTCCGTGACCAGCGGCACGGTCGTCACGTCCGGCGCCGACAGCCACGGCGTCTTCGTGGGCGCCGGGCCCGGCGACGTCGACGTCGAAGTCGGGTCCGTCACGGTCAGCGGCGCGCAGTCGTACGGCGTGCGCCTGGAAAGCGTGCTCGGCGATATCAGCCTCGAGGCCGGAACGGTGCGCGCCCTGGGCGGCGCCAGCGACGCGATCTCCGCCTACAGCCAGGCGGGGGATGTCGCCATCACCGTCGGCGACGAGGCCTCCTCGGCCGCCGGCGCCGGCGTGAACGCGCGCGCCGCGGCCGGCGGGGTGGAGATCACCCTGGACGCCGGTTCGGAGGTCCGTGGCGAGGACGTCGGCGTCCGCGCCTATTCGGCGACCGGCACGACGATCACCATCAACGGCACGGTGCGGGCCGACAGCGGCCTGGCCATCGACGTCAAGGGCGCTGGCGCGGCGACCATCCACAACGCGTCCAACACCGTCGTGGGCGGCGTCAGCCTGACCGACAGCGCCGACCTGTTCGACAACTCGGGGACCTTCCGGGCCACCATCGACAGCCAGTTCGGCGGCGGCGTCGACCGGTTCGCCAACTCGGGACTCCTGCAGGTCCGGCCGGACGCGACCACGCCGGGCGTGATCGTGTTCGCCGGGCTGGAGGTCTTCGACAACGCCGGCACGGTGAGCCTGGCCAACGGCCACGTCGGCGACGTGCTCGACCTGTCGTCGGCCGCCTGGCACGGCCTGGCCGGCTCGACCGTCCGGATGGACCTCTCCAGCGGCGGCAGCGACACCCTGCGGGTCGGCAGCGCCGACGGCCAGACCACCCTTGCGCTGACCAGGATCGGCGGCGGCGAGATCGCCGAGGCGCTGGAGCTGGTCGTCTCCAGCGCCGACGAAACCGGCGACGAGTTCGTCCTGGACGGCGATCTGGGCATGGTCGACTACACCCTGTCCTTCGATGCCGAGACCAACACCTGGACCGCCGTCGGCGCGGCCGACGAGGAGGTGTTCGAGCCGGCCCGGGTGGCCGCCGGCGCGCAGAACTTCTGGCGCGCCACTGGCGACGTCTGGTCGGCCCGCATGGCCGAGCTGCGCGACATCGGCTCCTCGCGCGGCGCCGGCCCCCAGGGCTGGGCCCAGGTCTTCGCCGGCGAGCAGTCCGAAGACCGCGGGCTCGAGCACTTCACCGTCGGCGGCGTCGCCACGACCGCGGACCTGTCCTACGAGCAGAGCTTCCGCGGCCTGCAGACCGGCCTGGACTGGGCGACGGGCGACGCCGTGGTCGGCCTGTCGGTCGGGTTCGCCGGGGCCGACCAGCGGATGGCGTCCGGCAACAGCGCCGAGTTCGACGGCTTCAACCTGGGCGTCTACGGCGGCTGGACCAAGGGCGCGTTCTTCCTGAACGGACTGGCCAAGCTGGACGTCTTCGACATCCGGCTCGGCCTCGAAACCATGGGCGAAACCCGCAAGATCGGGGGGCATGCCCTGGGGGCGAAGCTCGAGGGCGGCTGGCGGGCCGGCGGGGACGGCTGGTTCGTCGAACCGACCGCGCGCCTGGCCTGGATCGACGCCGACCTCGACGGCTTCGCGGTCGAGGGAAGCCAGGTCGAGTTCGGCGACGCGTCGAGCCTGCGCGCGGAACTGGGCGGACGGGTCGGGACGCGCTGGGCCACGGGGGTGGCGGACCTGGCCCCCTACGTCGGTCTCTACGGCGTCCGTGAGTTCGACGCCGAAAGCCGGACGACGGTTCGCATCGCCGGCGACGCCTTCCACCTGACCGATCCGGGCGCCGAGCCGTTCGGCCGCGCCGAGCTCGGGGTCACGGCGCTCGCCTTCCACGGGCTCGAGGCCTCCGCGAAGGCCGAAGCGCTGTTCGGCGGCGACGCCGGGGGCTATGCGGCTCGCCTGGGCGTCCGCTGGCGCTGGTGAGCCTGCTGCGGCTGAGGCGGCTTAGTGGGTGCCGTGCGGCGCGACCAGTTTGGCCGGGGCCATCGGCTCGACCTTGCGGGTGTAGCGGGCGACCATGAACTCGCGCCACTCGCCGTCGTCGCCCAGGGTGCGCGAGCGCAGCAGGCGGGTGTCGGCGTCGACGATCTCGATCACGTCCTGGTACTTCGCCGTGCCCTCGCCCGAGAAGGCCGGGCCCTCGCTGTCCAGGGTCAGCACCTTGCCGCTGGCGTCCAGGCGGCCGTCATAGACCCACATCCAGGTCATCATCGAACCGACCCAGTTGCCGACGAAGCGGCCGCGGGTCGGCTCGAAGCCCAGCGTCATGACGTTCTCGCCGGTCCCGCCGCCGGGCATCTCGCCGTAGCCCTCGGCCACGATCCACAGCCCGCCTAGCGAGCGGACGGACTCCCGGCCCTTCGCCTTCTCGGGCGGCTTGCCCGGCCCCGCCTGGGCCTCGGCCTCGAAGGTCCATTCGCCCACGAGCTGCTGCAGCCACTCGTGTTCCTTCTGGGGCGCGGCGGTCATCATCGCGGGCTCTCCTTCGGCGGGTCGGCGTCAGCTTAGACCGCGAGGAAGGCCGGTTCGGTTCCCGTCAGTCCAGGAACAGTTCGGCGAAGTCGTCGCGCGAGGCGACGCTGACGTTCAGGTCCGACACCAGGCCGTTGGCCAGCGAGTAGACCCAGCCGTGCACCGACATCTCCTGGCCGCGGTCCCAGGCCGAGGTGATGAACGGGTTGGAGGCGACGTTGCGCACGCCGCGGATCACGTTCAGCTCGCACAGCCGGTCCAGGCGCGCCTGCTCGTCGCCGATCACGCCCAGCTCGTGGCGCTTCTCGTGGGCCAGGTCGCGGATCGGCGACAGCCAGTGGTCGATCAGGCCGTGGCTGGTGCTCTCCACCGCCGCGCGCACGCCGCCGCAGCCGTAGTGGCCGACCACCAGCACGTGCTTCACCTTCAGCACCTCGACCGCGTACTGCAGCACCGACAGGTAGTTGGCGTCGGACGGCGGGGTCAGGTTGGCCACGTTGCGGTGGACGAACATCTCACCCGGGTCGAGGCCGACGATCTCGTTGGCCGGCACCCGGCTGTCGGCGCAGCCGATCCACAGGTATTCGGGGTTCTGCTGGTTCACCAGGCGGGTGAAGAAGCCCGGATCGACCTCCTTCTTGGCGCGGGCCCAGGCCTGGTTCTTGGCTTTCAGGTTCTCAAGCATCAGTCCGCGTCCGGTTGACGGTCAGGGTGCGCGGCCTGGAAGGCCGGGTGTTCGGCGGCGCGCGCCTCGATTTCGAGGATGCGCGGGAATGGGGTCAGGTCGACCTCGAAGCGCCGGGCCGAATAGATCTGGGGGATCAGATGGCAGTCGGCCAGCGTCGGGGCGTTTCCGAACGACCAGCCGTCGCCGCGCCGCGCGATCAGCGCTTCCAGCGCCGTGAAGCCCGCCTCGATCCAGCGCGCGGTCCAGGCCTTGGTCTGGGCCTCGTCGGCGCCCAGGTCGTGCTTGATCGACTTCAGCACCCGCAGATTGTTCAGCGGATGGATGTCGCAGGCGACGATCGCCGCCATGGCCCGCACGTCGGCGCGGCCGACCGGGTCCTTGGGCAGCAGGGCGGGCTCGGGCCAGCGCTCCTCGATCCATTCCAGGATGGCCGGGCTCTGGGTGAAGACGTGGCCGTCGGCCTCCAGGGCTGGCACCAGGCCCTGCGGATTGAGCGCCAGGTAGGTGTCGCTCTTCTGGGCGCCCGCGCGCAGGTCCACGCCGACCTGTTCGTAGGCCACGCCCTTCAGGTTGAGCGCGATGCGGGTCCGGTAGGACGTGCCCGAGCGCCAGTAGTTGTGCAGCACCGGGGTCATGGTCAGACCATCCGGAAGACCAGCCGCCCCACGCCGTCGATTTCCGCCACCGCCTGCTCGCCGCGGCCGATGGCGCCGACGCCCTCGGGCGTGCCGGTGAAGATCAGGTCGCCGGGGGCCAGCTGCCACAGCTTGGAGGCCTCGGCGATCACCTCGCACGGGTCCCAGATCATGTCGCCCAGGTCGGCGTCCTGGCGGGCCTGGCCGTCGATCGACAGGCGGATGCGCCCGGTCGGGTTCGGCAGGGCCTCGAAGGGAATGATCTCCGAGATCGGGGCGGAGGCGTCGAAGCCCTTGGCCGAGTCCCACGGACGGGCCGCCTTCTTGGCCTCGGCCTGCAGGTCGCGGCGGGTCAGGTCGACGCCGACCGCCCAGCCGAACACCAGCTTGCTCGCCTGCTCGGGCGTCAGGTCGCGGCCCGAGCCGCCGATCGCCACCACCAGCTCGACCTCGTGGTGCAGGTCCGAAGTCGCCGACGGGTAGGGGACGTTGCCGCCGCCAGGCGCCACCGCGTCGCCCGGCTTGGCGAAGAAGAACGGGGCCTCGCGCGTCGGGTCGGCGCCCATTTCGCGGGCGTGGGCGGCGTAGTTGCGGCCTACGCACAGAATGCGTCGCACCGGGAAGCGCGCCGAGGTTCCGGCGACGGGCACCGACGGCTGGGGCGCGGGCGAGAAGACGAAGTCGGACGAGGTCTCGGTCATGGCGGCGTTCATAGGCCCGCCGCGACGCTGGGGCCAGTCTTGAGCTCGGAACCGGGTCACAGACGCGTGAGTTTTTCGGCCCGACCCCCTCCCCGGGGTTTCGCTTAGGAGCCCGCCATGATCCGCAACCCCTTCGCGCTGAGCGGCGCGATCGCCCTGACCTTGCTCGCCGCCGCCGCTTGCGGTCGCAAGGAGGAGGCGACGCCTCCCGCCGAGCCGGCCACGCCCGCGGCCACCGAGCCGGTGGCCCCCGTCGCTCCGGCGCCGGCCGTGGCGGCGACCCCGACCACCGCCGCCGAGTTCGTGCCGATGGTGGCCTCCGCCAACCTGTTCGAGCTCGAGTCCAGCAAGCTGGCCGAGAAGATGGGCCAGACCGCCGCGGTGAAGGACGTGGCCAAGGTCATCGTCGTCGACCACACCAAGCTGGCCACCGAACTGGCCGCCGCGGTGAAGAAGGCGGGCCTCACCGTGACCATGCCGACCGCCCTCGAAGGCGAGGCGGCGACCGAGGTGGCGGACCTGCGCGCGGCCCCCGCCGCCGACTTCGACGCCAAGTACCTGGCCGACCAGCGCACCGCGCACGAGAAGGCTATCGCCGCCTTCCAGACCTACGCCGACACCGGCGACAACGCCGACATCAAGGCGTTCGCCGCCGCCGCCCTGCCCAGGCTGCGCGCCCATCTGGAGGCGGTGAACAAGGCTCTGGCGGCGCCTGCGGCGGCTCCGGCCGCGGCGGCGGCGCCCGCGCCCGCCAAGAAGTGAGGCTGAAGGCCGGGCCGGCCGCGCACGCGCGGCCGGCTCGACCGAGCGCAGCAGGAACCCGAGCGCGGCCTTGACGTTGTTCCCCGGCCCCCGGAGCCGGCCGGTTTCGGGGCCCGTAACCCAGTTCTTTTCAGGAGGTAGAGCATGGCCGCCGACGATCCGACCGCCGCCCGCAACGGCGAGGACACTCGCCTGCGCGACTTCGCCGAACGCACCGAGCGCCGCGTGCGCGACAGCGCCGACGATCTGCGCGCCCGGGCCCAGCAGTATTACGACGACGGCCGCATCCGTCTCGACGAGGCTCAGACCTACCTGGTCGAGCGGGTCAAGGAACGCCCGATCGCGGCGACCCTGACCGCAGTGGGGGCCGGCGTACTGATCGGCCTGCTCATGGCCGGCGGTCGCCGGCGTTGATCGCGCGACGGCTTTTCCAGAAGCTCGCGGCCGCGGCGGCCCTCGCCGCGGCCGCCGCCGTGTCGGTGGTCGCCGCCGGCTTCGCGCTCTACGCCCTGGTGCGCGACTTCATCGGGCCGGCCGGCGCGGCCGCCGTGGTGGCCATCGTCGCCGCCCTGGTCGCCTGGGTGTTCCCGATCGTGCTGTACCGCCGCAGCCACTCCGGCCGGCGCGAGTCCGACCACGCCGCCCCCAATCCCGCCATGGAAGGCCTGATGGATCGCGCCGCCGACCTGGTGCGCGAGCGGCCGATCATGGCCACCGCCGCGGCCGTCGCGGCGGGCTGGATATTCATCCGCAACCCTGCTTTGACCACCCTCGTCGCGACGATCCTTTCGGGGGGAGGGAAGGACCGGCGCCACTGAGATCATCCTAGCCGCGTACGGAGCAGCAAGTGTTCGTCCTTCCCGATCTTCCCTATCCGCACGAAGCGCTCGCGCCGACCATGTCGGCCGACACCCTGCGCACCCACCACGGCAAGCACCACGCCAAGTACGTCGAGGTGATGAACCAGCTTCTGGAGCAGAAGGGCTGGAACCAGACCACGCTGGAAGAAGTGGTGGTCAAGGCCCACGACGAGGGCGAGACCAAGCTGTTCAACAACGCCGCCCAGTCCTGGAACCACGGGTTCTTCTGGGACTCGATGACCCCGAACCCGGTCGCGCCGTCGGGCGCCCTGGCCGAGGCCATCGAGCGCGACTGCGGCGGCATGGCGGGCCTGCGCGAACGCTTCGTCACCGAGGGCGTGAACCACTTCGCCTCGGGCTGGGTGTGGCTGGCGGTGCATGCCGGTCGCCTGGAAGTGCTGTCGACCCACGACGCCGACAGCATCCTGCTGCGGCCGGGCAAGACGCCGCTTCTCCTGTGCGACGTGTGGGAGCACGCCTACTACCTGGACTACAAACAGGACCGGAAAACCTTCCTGGAAGGCTGGTTCGACAAGCTGGCCAACTGGAAGCTGGCCGAAGCCCAGCTCGGCGCCGCCGCGCGCGACCAGTTCGGCTGGCGCTATCCGGCCCGGGTGGAGTGAGCTCGGAACAGCGCCAAGCGTGAAACGTTTCTCCCTTAGACGGCCGCGCTTAGGGGCCGTCGCAGTAAGGAGAACGCGGCGATGCTTCGCTGGGCGTTGATTTTCTTGGTGGTGGCCCTCGTCGCCGCGGTGCTTGGCTTCGGCGGCATTGCGGCTGGTGCGGCGTCGATCGCCAAGATCCTGTTCTATGTGTTCCTGGTGCTGTTCGTGGTCTCGCTGATCGCCGGCGCCTTCAGGGGCCGAAAGCTCTAGCGGGCCTCGACCCCGACTTCAGAAGGTTGGAAGCCGCGATCTCCCAGGGTCGCGGCTTTCGTCTTTTCCGGAGCGCGCCCGGTCAGCCCTTGCGGCGCTCCAGGTTCCAGGTGCGGCGGGCCTCGAAGCGCGAGCCGGTCCAGGCCAGGGCGGTGACGTGGATGGCGTCTTCGGTCCACTCCACGCTGTTGAAGCCGGCCGGCTGGCCCCGTTCGCGCAGGGACAAGGTGCCGGCCCCCACCGCATAGGAGCAGTGGTCGCCCGCCGCGATCGGCAGGGCGAAGGGGACGTGCACGTGGCCGGTCATGACCAGGTCGACGCCCGCCTCGGCGAAGATCTGCGCGGCCTCGCGGCCTCGCTTCACCTCGCCGGTCATCGGCCCGCCGATCATCTCCAGCAGGGGGTGGTGGCAGGCCAGCACCCGAAGCGCCCCGGCCGGCGCGGCGGCCAGGGCGTCGGCGGCGCGGCGGGTTTGCTCCAGGTCGATCACCCCCTTCGACCAGTTGGCCCGCAGCTGCGCGCCGCGGGCGGTGTTGACCCCGCGCACGGCCAGCCGCTCGCCCACGAACTGGTGGTCGACGGCCGGGTGGCCGATCAGGGTCTCGAACCGGCGCCACGGCCAGGCCAGGCGGGCGATCAGGTCCCAGTAGGGCGTGTCGTGATTGCCGGGCACCACGAACACCGGGGCCGGCATGGCCGCGATCCAGGCGGCCGCCCCCTCGAACTCGCGCCGGCGGCCCTTCTGGGTGACGTCGCCGGTGATCAGCACCAGGTCGCGCGGGGTGGCGTGGGCGTAGTCGAGCGCGGCGGCCACGGCGGCCGTGTTCTCCGCCCCGAAGTGGACGTCGGAAAAGTGCAGGATCCGCCCGGTCATGCCGATCCCTTGTCCGGATCGGGGCCGGGGGCGGGGGCCAGGGCCCGGAAGGCGACCGGCACGAAGCGCACCTCGACCTCGTTCTCCAGCTGCACGGGTTCGCCGTCCAGGATGGCCGGAATGCGGGTGCGCGCCCAGGCTCGGGCCTGCTGTACCGTGCGGGTCTCGACCGACGGATCGGCCCGCCAGTCGGAGAACAGGGCCCGCGCCGCCAGCCGGAAGGCCTCGGCCGCGTCGGCCGGGTTCAGCACCGCCGCCTCCAGCCCGACCGGCGCGTCCATGGCCTTTGACACCACCGGGCTCAGGAAGGCGACGGCGGTCGAGCGATGCAGTTCGTGGTCGTCCAGCCGGAACCGGACCCGGCCGGAAAAGGCGTGGCGGGCGGCGCGGCGGGCGTAAAGCCAGGCCAGCTTCGGCTTGCCCAGCCGCACGGCTTCGCGGGCTGGGGCCCACAGGGCCGGCGAGCCCAGCACGGCGGCGACATAGAACGGCCGGTCGTCGACCACGCCGCCGCTGACTGGGCGCACGGCCCCTTCGCGCAGCGCGCGCTCCAGCGCCTCGCGCCAGTCGGCGGTGTCGTACAGGGCTTTCGGCAGCAGGTTCATGGTGCCGCCCGGCAGGGGCGCGATCAGGGGGCCGTCAGGGCCGGCCATGCTGGCCGCCGCGCGCGCGGTGCCGTCGCCGGCCAGCACGACCAGCAGGTCGGGCTTGGCGGCCAGCGCGTCCTCCAGCGCCTTCTGGACCTGGGCCGGCTCCGCTTCGACGATCCGGGCCTGGCACGCGAAGCGGCGCATGATGCGGTCGACGTCGGCGGCCGCATTGGCGCCCACTCCGCCAGACTTCGGATTGACCACGATCTCCACGCGGCGCAGGGGCACGTGGGGCGTAAGCGGGCACGGGGCCTCGCCGGCGGCGTCGGTCATGCGACCCGAACGTGCCGTCGCGGCCCCGGTTCCGGAGAGCCTTACTTCTTGGCGGGCGCCGGGGCGGCAGCGGCCGGGGCCGCAGCAGCCGGAGCCTGGGCCGCGGGAGCCGCCGCCGCGTCGGCCGGAGCCGCAGCAGCAGGCG
>NZ_JAAIVC010000041.1 GCF_010975005.1 Caulobacter sp. 17J65-9
GCCCTGGCGTGCGTACCACCAGCGCGGCGTCGACAGGTTCATGCCGGCAGGAGACCCGAAAGCGCGGCGTAGGCGCGGTCGGCCACGTCGGCGCGGCTGTCGGCCAGGCCGCGGGCGCGGGCGGCCCGCGCGCGGGCGTCCTTGGGAGCGTCCAGGTCGTCGGCCCAGGCGTCGCCCAGGCTGACCACGCCGGCCACGGTCTTCAGCGCCCGGGCGGCCTCGAAATCGCGGAACACGGCCGCCCAGTTGTCGACGTAAGGGCCGGACACGAACGGGCAGTCCAGCCGGGCCGGCTCCAGCGGGTTGTGGCCGCCGACGTCGGGAACCAGGCCGCCACCGACGAGCGCGGTGCGCGCCAGCCGGAACCACAGGCCGAGCTCGCCCAGCGTGTCGGCGACATAGACCTGCGCCTCCGCCGCCGGGGGCTCCTGGGCGGCGCGGCGGCGGGTTTCGTAGCCGAGCTCGCGAGCGGCCCCGACGATCTCGGCCCCGCGCACGGGGTGGCGAGGCACGATGACCAGCAGCGGCCGGTCGGGGCGCTGCTTCAGCGCCTTGAAGGCCTTCAGGACGACGTCCTCCTCGCCCGGATGGGTGCTGGCGGCCAGCACGACGGGGCGGTCGCCGATCTCGGCGCGCAGGCGCTCCAGGGCGCCCGGATCGGCGGGCAGGGGCTCACCGGCGTATTTCAGGTTCAGCCGGCCGTCGTCGCGGGCGCCCAGCGCGCTCAGCCGGCGGGCGGCGTCCGCGTCCTGCGGCAGGACCAGGTCGAAGGCGCCCAGCAGCTCGCGCGCGGCCTGCGGGAACAGCGCCCAGTTGCGCTGGCTGGATTCCGACAGCCGGGCCGAGATCAGGGCCAGCCGCGCGCCGCGCGCCTTGGCCCCCAGGATCAGGTTCGGCCAGAGCTCGCTCTCGACAAAGCCCACGACGGTCGGACGCCAGTGGTCCAGGAACCGGTCGGCCACGCCCGAGGCGTCGACCGGGGCGTATTGGTGGATCACGCCGTCGGGCAGGCGCTTGGCCAGCAGTTCGGCCGAGGTGACCGTGCCGGAGGTGACCAGCACCGAGACGTCCGGACGCTCGCGCGCCAGGCGTTCGACCAGGGGCAGGTGCGACAGGCTCTCGCCGACGCTGGCCCCGTGCAGCCACACCAGCGGGCCCTCCGGCCGCGGGCGGCTGGCGTAGCCCAGCCGTTCGGTCAGGCGCGCCGGGTCTTCCTTGCCGCGCCGGGCGCGGTCGCGCAGCACCGCCGAGACCAGCGGCTCGAGCGGGGCCGTCAGGCTCCGATAGGCGCGCAGCGCGACCGTCACGCCGCCAGTTCCTCAGCCCGGTCCGTGACGCGGGTGAGCCGGGCCGACCAGGCGCGGCGCAGCTCGTCCAGGTCGGCGTCGCGCGGGGCGATCACCGGGTCTTCCCAGACCACGACGCCGCGGGAGAACGGCAGCGGCACGACCGAGCGGTCCCAGGTGCCCAGGCGGATGGCCGGGTTGCAGGCGACCCCGAACATCAGCACCGGCGCGCCGGAGGTCTTGGCCAGCATGGCGGCGCCTTCGGCCATCTCCTCGGCCGGGCCGCGCGGCCCGTCCGGCGTGATCGCCACGGCGCCGCCGCCCTTGAGCCAGCGCAGCAACTCGCGGAAGGCCGCGCCGCCGCCCTTGGCCTTGTCCAGCGCCGTCTTCTTAGAGGAGGAACCGCGCACGGCCGGGAACCCCAGCTTTTCCATCGCCCGGGCGAAGAACTCGCCGTCGGGCGACATGGACACCAGGGCGCGGATTTCCTGTCCTCGGGTGTGGTCCCAGACCGCCGGCCCGAGCGCGACCCGGGAATGCCAGAACAGCACGATCACCGGTCCGCCCGCCTCCCACACGCGTTCGACCGCGGCACGGTTCTCGTGGCTCCAGCGGATGGTGGTGAAGCAGAACTTCAGCCAGGAATAGAAGACCCAGGACAGTGCGGCCTGGACCCAGGGGTGACGCATGGGACGCTTCACGACGCGGCGGTCTCCACTGGGGTGTCCAGGCTCTGGCTCTTGGCCAGGCGGGCGTAAAGGCCGCCCTTGCGGGCGAGGGCGGCGTGGGAGCCCTGTTCGACCACGCGACCGGCTTCGATCACGTAAATGCGGTCGGCGTTGCGGACAGTGGACAGGCGGTGGGCGATCAGAAGCGTGGTGCGGCCCTGCATCAGCCGCTCCAGGGCCTCCTGCACGCGCGCCTCGCTCTCGGTGTCGAGCGCGCTGGTGGCCTCGTCGAGCAGCAGGATGGGCGCGTTCTTCAGGAAGGCGCGGGCGATGGCGATGCGCTGGCGCTGGCCGCCGGAGAGGCGCCCGCCGGCCTCGCCGACCGGGGTGTCGTAGCCCTTGGGCAGGGCCTCGATGAATTCGTGCGCGGCGGCCGCCCGGGCCGCCTCGACCACGGCCTCGAACGGCGCTTCGGGGCGCGCGTAGGCGATGTTGGCGCGGATGGTGTCGTCGAACAGGAACGGCTCCTGGGTCACCAGGGCGATCTTGTCGCGCAGCGAGGCCAGCTCGACCCCGCGCACGTCCAGGTCGTTGACCAGCACCCGCCCCGAGACCGCGTCGTAGAAGCGCGGGATCAGGTTCAGCACCGTGCTCTTGCCGCCGCCGGAAGGGCCGACCAGGGCGATGGTCTCGCCGGGCCTAGCCTCCAGGCTGACGCCGCGCAGGATCGGCGCGTCGGCGTGGTAGGCGAAGCCGACGTCTTCGAAGACGACCGAGCAAGGACCGGGCGGCAGGGCCGGGGCGTCGGGCGCGCTGCTGATCTCGGGCTCGACGTCGAGCGCGTCGAACATGCGCCGGGCGGCGGTCAGGCCTTCGGCCAGGACCGTCTGCAGGCTGGCGAGCTGACGCAGCGACTGCGAGGCCATGGCCAGGGCGACCGTGAAGAAGGTGAACTTGCCGGCGGTCATGTGGCCGGCCTGGGCGGCCCAGCCGGCGTAGGCCAGCACGCCCGCGGTGACCACCATCATCAGGGCCTCGGTGACGGGCGCGCTGAAGGCGCGGGCGTCGGCGCCCCTGATGATGTGGGTCTGGCGACGCTCGACCACTTCGCCGACCCGCTGTTCTTCGTAGGCCTCGCGGTTCTCGATCTTGACGATCTTCACCCCGTCGATGCTTTCCATGATCGCGGTCGACAGGTTCGAGGTCTCGGCCATGGCGCCGGCCGCGGCCTTCTTGGTCTGCTTCTGGAAAACCCGGATCACCCAGCCGGCGATCGGGGCGACCACCAGCACCAGGCCCGCCAGCAGGGGGTCCTTGTAGAGCATGGCCCCGATCACCGCGATCAGGGTCAGGGCCTGCTGGGTGTAGTTCACCACGCCGTTGGTGAAGGCCTCGCGGATCAGGTTGGCGTCGTAAAGCACCGAGGAGACGTGTGCCCCGGAGTGGGCGCTGCGCAGGCGCGACAGGTCGGCGCGGACCAGATTGGCGAAAAGCTGGGTCTGCACGACGCCGACGATGCGATGCCCCATCCGGTTGACGATCCGGGCCTGGGTGACCTGGGCGACGGTTCGCGCAAAGGCCAGGCCCATGACGGTGAGCGGGATCACCACGATCGCCCGCGGATTGCGGTCGTCGCCCATGAGTTGGTTCACGGCCGGCTCGAGCACGGTCGCGAGCTTCGCGGTCAGGCCGGCGACCGCGGCCGCGCACAGCAGCGAAAACAGCAGCAGCGGCCAGCGCGGCTTCAGATAGTCGCGCCAGATGCGCCCGATCAGGGGGCGCAAGGTCTCGGAATCTTTCGCCGTCGCGGCGGAGCCAGTCATGTGCGTTCGGTCGGATGCGGCGGCTGCGAAGTCAAGCCGCGCTTTTCAAAGCGGGTTCAGGGCCCTAGGTAGGCCCGGCCGCAGCACGGCCGGAGATGACGATTTGGCGCGTTACGACCTTTCCACGCCGCAGGGGCGGTTCAAGGCCCAGTGGGACTTCATCTGGGGCGACCATGCGTTCCTGCGCGTGGGCTTCCAGAACGCCCACTGGATCGGAAAGGACCTGGTGCGCACCAACCAGCCCTGGCCGTTCCAGCTGAAGCGCTGGGCCGACAAGGGAATCCGGACCGTCCTGAACCTGCGCGGCACCTTCCCCGATGTCGCCTACTACGCGCTCGAAAAGGACGCCTGTGAGCAGTTCGGCCTGAAGATGGTCGATTTCAAGATCGGCTCGCGCGAGGCGCCGTCGCGCCAGCGCATCCTGGGCGCGCGCGACCTGTTCGCGCAGCTGGAGTACCCGGTCTTGATGCACTGCAAGTCCGGCGCGGACCGGGCCGGGATCATGAGCGTGCTGTACCGGCACTTCCATCTCGGCCAGCCGATCGAGGTGGCCATGACCGAGCTCAGCCTCGAGAAGCTGCACGTGAAGCAGGGCAAGACCGGCGTGCTGGACTACGTGTTCAGCCGTTACCTGACCGAGGGCAAGCCGGCCGGCCTGAGCTTCGTCGAGTGGGTCGAGAGCGACGCCTACGATCCGGTCGCGATCAAGAAGGATTTCCACGCCCAGTGGTGGGGGAACCTGATCACCGAAGGGGTGCTGCGCCGCGAATAGGGCGCGGGCCGTCGAGGCCCGTCTTTCATCAGTCGCCGTCGCCGACGTTGTTCGGGTCCTGCGCGCCGCCCTTGGCCTTGGTGGCCAGGACCAGCAGCAGCAGGACCACGAGCAAGCCCGCCATTCCGATCAGAATGATGGTCGTCATGAGCGTTCCCCGGACTCGCCCACGGCAGAGGGTCTCACGGGCGGCTTACGCCCGCAAGGCGAGTCGGAGACCGGCGTTATTCCGAGTCGTGCGTCGGGTCCAGCAGCCGGTGGGCGTGGATCACGAAATAGCGCATCAGCGCGTTGTCGACGGTGGCCTGGGCCTTGGCCTTCCAGGCGCGGCGGGCTTCGTCGTAGGTCGGATAGGCGCCGACGAACTCGACCTTCGACAGGTCGCGGAATTCGGAGCCGGCGACGTCCTTGAGTTCGCCGCCGATGACGATGTGCAGAAGCTGTTTGGAAGGCATGGTTCGCTCGCTGGAGACGCGCCGAGCCGGACCGGCGGACGCGCTATTCGGGCAGGCTGATAGGCGCGCAGCGGGACAAGATCAACGGGTGCACGCCCGGGGCGGCGCAGACCAGGCTGGGCTGGGCCGGCACGGGCTGGTTGAAGCGGAACGGTCGTCCGCGGTGGTCGGTGGTGATCGCGCCGGCTTCTGCGGCGATTAGCGCGCCCGCGGCGACGTCCCAGTCGTGCTTGGGCGACAGGGCGACGGCGGCGTCGAAGGCGCCGGCCGCGACCAGGGCCATGCGGTAGGCGATGGAGTTGCGCTTCTCGAAGCGCATGGCCGGCCACGGATCGGTCCAGATGTCCCGCTCGAACAGCTTGGCGTCGGCCAGCATGGCCGCGTCCTCCAGGCTGTCGGCGTCCGACGCGCGGATCGACTGACCGTTGCGCCGCGCGCCCTGGCCGGCGGCGGCCTCGTAGAGCTCGTCCAGGGCCGGGGCGTAGACCACGGCGGCGACCGGCTGCTCGTCCTCGACCACGGCCAGGGCCACGGTCCACCACGGCTTGTCCTTCATGAAGGCCACGGTGCCGTCGATCGGATCGACCACGAACAGGCGCCGCCGCGAGAGCCGCGCCGGATCGTCGGCGGTCTCCTCCGACAGCCAGCCGTAGTCCGGCCGGGCGGCCAGCAGGATGTCGTGCAGGCGCTTGTCGACGGCGAGGTCGGCGTCGGTCACCGGCGAGCCGCCGGACTTCGACCAGATCTTCAGGCCGCGCTCCCGGTGCTCGCGCGCGATCCGGCCCGCCTCCAGGGCCGCGTCCCGGAGCAGGGCCAGGTCGTCGCTCATCGGCCGGCGATGGCGATCGCGTCGACCATCAGCGACGGCGAATTGGTCGAGCCGCGGAATTCCAGGTCCGAACCCGGGATCAGCCGGCCATAGATGTCGATCAGATTGCCGGCGATGGTGATCTCGGTGACCGGATAGGCTGGCGCGCCGTCCTCGAACCAATATCCCGACACCCCGGCCGACCAGTCGCCGGTGTTGGCGTTCAGCGACGGCCCGAACATGGCGGTGACCAAGAGGCCCGAGCCGGCGTCACGCATGAGGCCGGCCAGGTCGAGCTTTCCGGGCGTGACGTGCAGGTTGTGGGTCGACACCCCCGGCGGTCCGGCCAGGCCGCGCGTGGCGTGGCCGGTCGAGGTCATGCCGAGCTGGGCGGCGGCCGAGCAGTTCAAGAGCCAGGTGGTCAGCACGCCGTCCTCGATGATCGAGCGCTTCTCCACGCGCACGCCCTCGTCGTCGAAGGGGGCGGAGGACAGGCCGCGCGGCCGGAACGGGTCGTCGACGAGCTCGAAGCCGGGGGCGAACACCCGCTGGCCCAGCTTGTCCTTCAGGAAGGAGGTGCCGCGCGCCACGGCCGGGCCGGAGATCGCGCCGATCAGGCCCGACAGCATGCCGGCGGCGATGCGGTTCTCGATGATCACCGGGGCGGTGCAGCTGGCGATCTTGCGCGCGCCCAGGCGAGCCACGGCCCGTTGGCCCGCGTCGCGGCCGATGGCTTCGGCCGAGGGCAGGTCTGCGAGGTTGCGGGCCGTGCGGCCCTCGCCGCCGCGCTCCATGCCGTTCTCGTCGGCGGCGATGACGCTGGCCGATAGGGAGAAGGCGCTGCCCTGGTGCGTGCCTTCGAAGCCGGTCGAGGTGACCAGCCGCCAGGCCCCGGTCGACCAGGACGAGGAGGCCCCGTCCGAATTGCTGACGCCCTGCACCGCGCGCGCGGCGGCCTCGGCGGCCAGGGCGCGTTCTTCCATCTGCTCGGGCGACAGCTCGGTCGCATCGTAGAGGTCGAGGTCCGGGTGAGGGCCGCGCGCCAGCAGCTCTTCCGGCGCCAGGCCGGCGTAGGGATCCTCGGGCGCGAGCTTGGCCATGGCGACGGCCCGCTCGACCAGGCGGCTGCGCGTGGCGGGCGAGAGGTCGGAGGCCGAGACGGTCGCCTGACGGCGGCCGATGAACACCCGAAGGCCCAGGTCGCGGGACTCCTCGCGTTCGACCTCTTCCAGTTCGCCGAGCCGGGTGGTGACCGACAGCGCCTGGCGTTCGGAGACCACGGCCTCGGCGGCGTCGGCGCCGGCCTTGCGCGCGGCGGCGATCACCTCGTGAAGGAGGGCGGAATGTTCTTCGGACATAGGGCGACGGATATGACCGACCCCCGGTCTGCGGGCAAGCCGGGCCGTCAGCCCATGCCGTAGAACAGCAGGCAGACCGCGGCCATCAGCCAGGCGATCCAGGTCAGGATCATGCCGACGCTGCGGCCCATCGAGGTGCCGGCGCTCAGGCTCAGGCCGACGCCGTGCGCCACCCGGCCGAAGAACAGGATCGCGCCCACGACGTGGACGATGGCCGGGTGCGCGCCGGCCAGGGCCAGGATGGCCAGGGCGGCCAGGCCGGCGGGGATGTACTCGCTGGCGTTGCCGAAGGCGCGCAGCGCGCGGACCAGCTCGGGCACGCCGTCGTCGCCGACCGCGACGCGGTGGCGGCGGCGCTGGCGCGTGACGAGCACCGACAGGACCAGCAGCACCAGCAGGTTCAGCCCGGCCCACAACGCAGCCGCACCGCCCGCCGGGATCAAGACGTCCATCGCCGACCTCAAGTCACCAAACGGGCGCATAAGGCCAAGCTTCGGACGCCGCCGCAAGGCGACTCCAGCCTAGAACTTGATGAGGCCCTGCTCGTCGGCGCGTTGCAGGGCTTCGCGGCCTTCCTGCTGGACCTGGGGCAGCCACCGGCTCAGCGCCGCGCAGCGGTCGGCCGGCGGCTTGGGCCGGTCGGACCAGGCCAGCTGCAGGGTGTCGGCCAGATAGTCGCCGATCGCCTCCTGGCGCATCTGCTCGCCGCCGCCCTTGGCCAGCGAGCTCATGGTGGCCAGCTCCAGCGCCGCCACCGCGCCGGCTTGCAGCACCTCGGTCCTGGGCAGGCCGCAGGCGTACGAGTCCGCGATCGCCACCGACCACTTCGACACCGCGGTGTCGACCTGCTGCTGGGAAGGACGCCCGGCGAAGGCGACGCCGGTCTTCCCGTGCGAGGCGGCGGTGGCGTAGTGCACCTGCGGCAGGTCGCCGGGGGTGTAGGCGCAGGCGCCGAGCGCCAGCGCGAGGACCATCGCCCCCGTGGGGCCGGGGCGGCGAGGAGCGGTCATGAGCGTCGGCCTCCGTCCGGCGAACGCCCCGATAACTCCGCGCTCGCCGCCCGGCTCCCGAGGTGAGCTGGAAATCGTCAGCCGGCCGGGGCGGGCGCGACCTCCGCGGCGACCGGCTGGTCCAGCTTCTTGCGCAGTTGCAGACGCAGCAGGCCGACGCTCAGCAGGGCCTGCGCGAACACCGAGGCGACCGACAGCTTCCAGAAGGTCTCCAGCGGCACGCCCGGCTGGTGGGTCAGCCACAGGGCCGGCGCCACGAAGGTGATCAGGCGGCTGGCGCTGGCGAAGAAGGCCGGCCGGGTGTCGCCCAGCGCCTGGAACATGCCCGAGCAGGTGAACATCAGCCCCGTCGCCACGAAGTTCCACGAGGCGATGCGCAGGTAGGTGGCGGCGACCGCGGCGGCCTGCGGCTCCTGCACGAACGGGCTGACCAGCAGGTCCGGGCGGATCTGGCACAGCAGGGTCAGGCCCACCATGATCACGCCACCGATCAGGGCCGACTGGCGGAAGGTCTCGCGTACGCGCGCGGCCTGGCGGGCGCCGAAGTTCTGGCCGGCGATCGGGGCGGCGGCGAAGGCCACGGCCATGGCCGGCAGGAAGATCGACTGCATCACCCGGCTGCCGACGCCGAAGCCGGCCTGGGCGTGGGCGCCATAGTCACGGATCACCGCGTAGACCACGCTGGCGATCACGGCCATCAGCAGGAACTCGCCGCCGGACGGCAGGCCGATGCCCAGGATCCGGCCCCAGGTCTTGAGCTGCGGCTTGATCTCCGCGCGCTCGAGCTTCAGGCGCGACTGCATGCGGGTGAACAGCAGCAGGGTGACGATCAGCGCGGCGGCGACCGCGATGGTGCTGGCCAGGCCGGCGCCGGCCACGCCCATCGGACGGCCGGTGCCCCAGCCGGCGATCAGCACCGGGGCGAGGACGGCGTTCACCACCACCGAGCCGGTCTGGATCATCATCGGCGGACCCGCCACGCCCGCTGCGCGCAGCGCCGTACCCAGCGCGGCCATTGGGAACATCAGGGCCAGCGACGGCAGGAAGAACGTCAGGTAGCTGCGGCCGGCCGCGACCGTTTCCGCGTCCGCGCCCAGCGCGCCCAGCGCGATCGGGCCCACGGTGTAGCCCAGCACCAGCACGAGCAGGCTGGTGCAGAGCGACATTCCGATCGTCTGGTTGAACACCCGCCCGGCGTCGGCGTCGTCCTTGCGGCCGAGCGCCTGGGAGATCAGGGCCAGCGCGCCGACCGCGATGGTCTGGCTCAAGGCCATCACCACCATCCAGGCCGGGCCGGCCGTGCTGACGCCCGCGATGGCGTGCTCGCCGAGGTGGGAGACGAAGTAGAGATCGACCAGGAAGTACAGCGTCTGCACGATCATGCCGACGCCGATGAACGCCGCCATGCCGAGCAGGTGGCGGGTGATGGAGCCTTGGGTCAGGTCACGCATGGACAGGCCGCCCCCCGCGGCCGAACAGGACAAGTCGGGCGGGACGGTGCGCCTGCGCCGTCCCACGCGCAAGGCTCAGCTCACTTCCAGATTGGCTTTCCATCGCCGGGCAGGCCGAGGCTGGACCAGATGTCGCTGACCCGGTCGATCACGGCCTGATCCATGCGGATCTCCTCGCCCCATTCGCGCTTGGTCTCGGGCGGCCACTTGTCGGTGGCGTCCAGGCCGATCTTCGAGCCGAGGCCGGACTCCGGCGAGGCGAAGTCGAGATAGTCGATGGGCGTGCTTTCGATGACCGTGATGTCCCGCGCCGGGTCCATCTTGGTCGACACCGCCCACATCACGTCCTTCCAGTCGCGGGCGTTGATGTCGTCGTCCACGACGATCACCCACTTGGTGTACATGAACTGGCGCAGGTAGCTCCAAACGCCCAGCATCACGCGCTTGGCGTGGCCGGGGTAGGCCTTCTTCATCGACACCACGGCGATGCGGTAGCTGCAGCCCTCGGGCGGCAGCCAGAAGTCGGTGATCTCCGGGAACTGCTGGCGGATCAGCGGGATGAACACCTCGTTGAGCGCCTCGCCCAGCACCGAGGGCTCGTCCGGCGGACGCCCGGTGAAGGTGGTCAGATAGATCGGGTCCCGGCGCATGGTGATCGCGGTGACCTGGAAGACCGGAAACTTCTCGACCGAGTTGTAGTAGCCGGTGTGGTCGCCGTACGGGCCTTCGTCCTCGTACTCGTCCAGCAGGACGCGGCCCTCCAGCACGATCTCGGCCTGGGCCGGCACCATCAGCGGCACGGTCTTGGCCGGGACCAGGTCGACCTTGGCCCCGCGCAGCAGGCCGGCGAACTGGTACTCGGACAAGGTGTCGGGCACCGGCGTGACGGCGGCCAGGATGGTGCCCGGATCGGCGCCCAGCACGGCGCAGGCGGGCAGGGGCTCGCGGCGCCCTTCCTTCTTCCAGCGGCCGTAGTGCTGGGCCCCGCCGCGGTGGGCCAGCCAGCGCATGATGCAGCGGTCCTTGCCCAGCACCTGCATGCGGTAGATGCCGAGGTTGAAGTCGTCCTCGCGCGCGTCGGACGGGCCCTTGGTGACCACCAGCGGCCAGGTGATCAGCGGGGCCGGCTCGCCCGGCCAGCAGGTCTGGATCGGCAGCTTGGTGAGGTCGATGTCGTCGCCCTTGAGCACGACCTCCTGCACCGGGGCCTTCTTGACCACGTTGGGCCGCATCGACAGCACGTTCTGCAGGGTCGGCAGCATGTCCAGCGCGCCCTTCAGCCCGCGCGGCGGCTCCGGCTGGCGCAGGAAGGCCAGCAGTTCGCCGACCTCGCGCAGGTCGGCGCCGGTGGTGCGCTCCTTGTCCTGGAGGGTGACGCCCATGGCCACGCGCTTGACCGTGCCGAACAGGTTGGCGAGCGCCGGGATCGGCGAGATCTCGCCGTCGGCGCGCACCGGCTTCTCGAACAGCACGGCCGGGCCGCCGGTCGCCAGCAGGCGGGTCTGGATCTCGGTCATTTCGAGCACGGTGGAGACGGGCTCCTTCACCCGCACCAGCTCGCCCTCGGCCTCCAGCCTGGCCATGAACTCACGCAAAGACCGGTAGGCCGCCGCCATCGGACACTCCATTCGCCGCGCCGAAGCTCTAGTGCGCGGGCTTGCGACTGTCACGCTTCCGACGTGAAGCTCGGCTATTGCCGCGCCGTGGCGTGAGCGTGCGGAGGCGTTCGTGGACGAGCTGGTGCTGGAATTCGAGGGGGCCGACGCCTCCACCCGAGAGTCCCTGACCACGCTCTGGAATCGCGCCTACGACGGCTACTACGTCCCGCTGAGCTTCAAGCCTGAGCAGCTGGACCGCCACGTTCGCCGCGCCGGGATCAACCTCGGGCTTTCCCGGGTGGGCCGGATCGAGGGGCTCACCTTCGGCCTGTCGCTGGCGGCGGTGTTGGGCGAGCAGGCCTGGATCGGCGGCTTCGGGATCGCGCCGGAGTTCCGCCGCAAGGGCCTGGCTGGGCGGCTGATCCAGGCCCAGTGCGAGGCGCTGGACGCGGCCGGGGTGAAGCGCACGCGCCTGGAGGTGATCGACTTCAACCCCGCGCGCCGCGTCTACGAGGCGGCCGGCTTCACCGCGCAACGCGAGCTGCTGCTGCTGGAGGGGCGCTCGCCGGACGGCGGCGAGGCGGGCTGCGCGCTCAGCTTCGACGAGGTGGTGCAGGCGCACGGGGCGGCCCACGACCCGGCTCCGCCGACCTGGCGGCGCGGCCTTCCCAGCCTGGTGAAGACCCTGATGGAGGAGCGCGCGGTGATCGTCGGCGTGAAGCGCGGCGACGACGTCGCCGCCTTCGCCGTCTGCGTGCCCGAGCTGTCGCGCGTGGTGCTGATCGACGCCGCCGCGGCCGACCTGCGCGCCGGCGAGGCGCTGCTGTCGGCGCTGGGCGCACGCTGGCCGCACACGCCGCTGCGCCTGGTCGACGAACCGGGCGAAGGCCCGATCGCCAAGGCCTGGACCGCCGCCGGCTTCGAGGTCCCGCTGAGGCAGGTGGAGATGGTGCGTCGCGCGGTTTAAGCCGCGTCGGCTTCCAGCCAGTCCCAGACCTCCGCCCACACGCCCTGGCCGGCGGCGCGGAAGGCGCCGTCGTGGCCCAGGCGCTTGGCGCGATAGTCGCGCGGGCGGCGCTCGATCAGCTCGGTCGGAGCGTTGGGGAAGAGCTCGAGGATGTCGCGTGCCGCCGCCGGGGTGGCGATCGGGTCGTCGGCGAAGGTCCAGGAGCGGATCGGCGCGGTGACCGCCCCGAACCGGTGCCAGCCGAAGCGCCGGTCCAGCTCGCCAGCGAAGTAGCGGCTCTGGTGCGACCAGCGCCGCCAGGTGGTGAACACGCCGCGCGGCAGGGCGGTGCCGCCCCAGATTCCGCCAGCCGGGATGTAGCCTTTGGTCGCCAGGCAGGCCGGACCGTAGCCCCACCAGAACAGCACCTCGCGCGGCCGGTGGCTCAGGTGGTGGCGCGGACCGTAGCCGGAGCCGACCGCCACGAAGGCGTGGCGCGAAATCCGCTCGTGGTTGCGCATGAAGCCGACGAACTGGCCGCCGGCGCTGTGGCCGACGTGGACGATGCGCCGGCCGGGCGCGGCTTCCGCCAGCGCGTCCAGCGCCGCGGGCATGTCGAGTCGGCCCCAGTCGGTGTAGTCCATCGAGAAGCGCTTCAGGTCGTCCGGCGCCGAGCCGCCGACGCCGCGGCAGTCGAACACCAGAACCGCGCAGCCCCGCGCCGCCCAGGCCTTGGCGAAGCGCAGGTAGAACTCCTTGGGATAGCCGGTCGCCGGCGTGATCAGCGCGGCCAGCGTCGGCTGCACCGGCGCGATCAGCACGCCGGCCAGCGGGTGGCCGTCGTCGGCGGCGAACTGGATCGGGCGGACCGTGACGTCTTCGGCTCGGGCGTTCGTTTCCATTCGAAACGCTCTACCACGGCGCCCTTGCGTCAACGCAACCCTCGGCTAGGAGGAAGGCCCAGTTCGAGGAGTCGGGGATGTCGGAACAGGACGGCGCGGCGCGGCGGCGCGCCACCTTCGTGGGCCTGAGCGCGGTGGCCATGTGGTCGACGCTCGCCCTGCTGACCACGGTGTCGGGCAAGACGCCGCCGTTCCTGCTGAACGCCCTGTGCTTCGGCCTGGCCGGCGTGCTGTCGCTGGGCATGTTGATCGCGCGGGGCCGCAGCCTGCGGGTGCTGGCCCAGCCGTGGAAGGTCTGGGCGCTGGGGGTAGGCGGCCTGTTCGGCTACCATTTCCTGTACTTCACCGCCCTGAAGAGCGCCCCGCCGGTGGCGGCCAACCTGCTGAACTACCTGTGGCCGCTCTTGATCGTGCTGCTGTCGGGCCTGCTGCCGGGCGAGAAGCTGAAGGCGCACCACGTGGCCGGCGCGGCGCTGGGCTTCGCCGGCGCGGCGGCGGTGGTGGTGGGCGCCGGCGCGTCGCTCTCCGGCGGCGCCGTGCCCGGCTATCTGGCGGCGCTGGGCGCGGCCTTCACCTGGGCGGTCTATTCGGTGCTGTCGCGGCGCATGACCATGGTGCCGACCGACGCGGTCGCCGGCTTCTGCCTCGGCACGGCGGCGCTGAGCCTGGTCTGCCACCTGATCTTCGAGCAGACGGTGTGGCCACAAGGCGCCGGCCAGTGGCTGGCGGTCGTGGCCATGGGCCTGTTCCCGGTCGGGGCGGCCTTCTTCGTCTGGGATCACGGGGTGAAGCGTGGCGACATCCAGGTGCTGGGCGCCGCCGCCTACGCCACGCCCCTGCTGTCGACCCTGCTGCTGCTCCTGGCCGGCAAGGGCCGCGCGACGCCGGCCGTGGCCTTCGCCTGCGTGGCCGTGACCGCCGGCGCGGTGCTGGCGGCCAAGGACATGCTGTTCAAGCGCGAGGCCGCTTAGCTTTTCACCAGAGCGGGCCCAACTCCGACATATGACAGAAGCTGTCCGGCAGGGTCGGTTCCGCTCCGGTCGAGAAGGCCATGCGTCCGACCTTCCATCGGCCGGTCCACTGGCTGCTAGCGTAGTCGACGGTCAGCCACAGGTCGGCGCCAGAGGCGTCGACCCCTTTCCAGAGGCCGCGCGCCGTGAACTGGTCGCCGGCGATCACAAGCCTGCGCAACTCCATCTCCGCACCCGCGACGGCGGCGATCGCCCGCGGCGATTTTTGCGCCCTGATTACGGACCCGTCGGGCCAGCGCACGTGGACCTTGCCGTAGGTGAGCCGGTCCAGTGTGCGGTTGTCTCCTTGAGCCAACGCTTTGCGAAATTTCGTGGTGAGCCGGTCGGCGTCGGCGGTCATGGCCTCGACCTGGGCCTGAGGCATCTCCTCAGGCTTAAGGCATCGCGCCTGCGCCGCGGCGGCGTTGGATACTGCGTTGCCGATCACGGCGGGCATGACCTGGGCGTTCACCGTCGTGGCGGCGACGCAGCCGAGTATGAGACCGAAGACGAAAGATCGCACGAAAGCCCCCTTGATGTGCGAGGCTTACTAACGCGGTGGTTGAGCGTTTCGCAATCCCCGCGTTCCCCACGAGTCTTCGGGCTCAGGCGCGATCGCGTTCCCGGGCCGCGACCATCCGCTTCGGCGCGCGTAGCCGCCAGCTGCGTTCGATCAGGCCGCGCAGGTCGTCCGCCCTGGCCGCCGGCAGCCGGGCCAGGACGCACGGGTAGTCGCGGTAGTGGCCGGTGAAGTGGAAGACGTCCGGGCGGCTCTCGATCAGGGCCTCGCGTTCGTCGAAGCCTGTGTCCTGCAGCACCACGGTCTCGCCGTCCTCGCGCAGGCGGACCAGCAGCTTGCCGCCGACCTTCAGCGCCGGCGTGCCGTAGGAGGTCCCGTCCTCGACGCCGGGCAGGGCGCGGGCCAGGGCGCGGACCTCCTCCCAGGTCATCAGTAGGTCAGCGCAAGGCCGTCCTTGCGCATCTCCGAGGCCGCGCCATAGGCCTCCGGGCCTTTGAGGATGGCCTGATAGCCGCCGAAGCCGCCGTCCGAAGGGCCCAACTTCCAGCCCATGTCGGCCAGCGCCTTGCGGGTCGCCTCCGGCACGCCGGTCTCCAGGTGCAGCACGCCCACGCCCTCGGCTGGTTCGCCGGTCGGCTCGGACGAGCCCTCGTGGTGCCAGCGCGGGGAGTCGCCCGCCTCCTGAACGCCCAGGCCGTAGTCGACCATGTTGGCGATGATCTGGGCCTGGCCTTGCGGCTGCATGTCCCCGCCCATCACCCCGAACGACAGCCAGGGCTGGTCGCCCTTGGTGGCGAAGCCCGGGATGATGGTGTGGAACGGCCGCTTGCCGGGCGCGTAGCTGTTCGGCCGGCCCGGCTTCACGTCGAACAGTTCGCCGCGGTCCTGGAACATGAATCCCAGGCCGTCCGGCACCAGGCCTGAGCCCATGCCGCGGTAGTTCGACTGGATGAAGGACACCATCATCCCGTCGGAGTCCGAGGTTGTGAAATAGGTGGTGTCGCCCTTCGACGGGGCGTCGCCCGGGAACACGCGGTCCATCACCCGATCCGGGCGGATCAGCTTCGCCCGTTCCTTGGCGTAGTCCTTGGAGATCAGCTGCTCGATCGGGGTCTTGGAGAAGTCCTGGTCGGCGAACCAGCGGGCGCGGTCCTCGAAGGCCAGGCGCTTGGCTTCGGCCTGGTGGTGCAGCGAGGCGGCCGACTGGAAGCCCATCGACTTCAGGTCGAACTGCTCCATGACGTTGAGCATCTGCAGGGTCGACAGGCCCTGTGTGTTCGGCGCCAGGCCCCAGACGTCGACGCCTCGGTAGTTGGAGACCAGCGGCTTGGTCCATTCCGAATGGTGGGCGGCCAGGTCGGCCTTGGTCATCCAGCCGCCGACCCGCTTGAAGTAGCGCTCGATGACGTCGGCGATCTCGCCCTGGTAGAAGGCGTCGCGCCCGCCCTTGGCGATCAGGCGCAGCGTGCGGGCCAGGTCGGGGTTTTTGAACACCTCGCCTTCGCGCGGCGTGCGGCCGTTCGGGGCGTAGGTCTTCAGCGCGTTCTGGACTTCCTCCACGCCGGCGCCTGGCGCGGTGAAGCGCTTCATGTTGCCGTCCATGTACCAGGCGATGGTCTGCGGCACCGGCGCGCCCTGTTCGGCGAGCGCGGCGGCCGGCTCCAGCACCTCGGCCCAGGACAGCTTTCCGTAGCGCTGGTGCAGCGTCCACCAGGCGTCGACCGCGCCCGGCACGCTGACCGAGACCGCGCCGTAGGAGGGGATGTGGCCGTCCTTGGCGCGCGCCTGCACGGTCGCCGCCGACAGGCCGCGCGGGCTGCGGCCCGAGCCGTTCAGGCCCACGACGGTCTTCAGCTTGGGATCCCACAGCATGACGAAGGCGTCGCCGCCCACGCCGTTGGCGGTCGGCTCCAGGAAGCCCAGCGCCGCGTTCGCCGCGATCGCCGCGTCGACGGCCGAGCCGCCCCGGCGCAGGGTGTCGATCGCGATCATGGTCGCCATCGGGTGGGCGGTGGCCGCCGCGCCGTGCGTCCCCCACACCGCCGAGCGGCCGGCGAAGCTGGCGCCCGCGATGCGGTCGCCCGGATAGACGCCGGGATAGACGGTCGGCGCGGCGTTCGCGGCGGCGGACGCCAGGGCGGAAGCCGGCAGGGCCAGCATGAAGGAACGGCGACGCATGTCAGCCCCCGGTTACAGAACGTTCGTCCCGTATTGAGGGGCAAGCGTCGCCGTGGGGCAACCCTTGCTTGAGACCCGCGGTCAGTGCTGGACGGGAATGCGCAGCGCCTGACCCGGGTAGATCTTGTTCGGATCCGACAGCATCGGCCGGTTGGCCTCGAAGATGGCCTGGTACTTGTTGGCCGATCCGTAGAACTGCTGGGCGATGGCCGACAGGGTGTCGCCGGGCTTCACCGTATAGAACTGGCTTTCCGGCTCGATGCGCGGCGGCGGGGCGGCGGCTGCGCCGGCCTGCGGGTTGGTCTGCGGCACGGCGGTGCGGACCTGGGCGGCGGTCGGCGCGGCGATGCGGATGTCGTCGTCGACCTTTTCCACGCCCTTCACGTTGCCGACGATCAGGATCGCCTTCTCGCGCTCGGCCTGGCTGTCGGCTACTCCCTTGATGGTGACCGTCTCGCCCTTGACCTTCAGGTCGAGGTTCTGGAGCGTGACGCCGTGCTTCTGCAGCGCCTGGGTCAGATCCTTCTCGTCCGGTCCGCCAATGCCGATGGCGTGGCGCAGGCTCTCGCCGGCGTCGCGTGCGAAGTTGAACAGTCCCATCTGCGTCTCCGATCGATACTGAAGCTGGCGGCGGGCGAGGGCTGGCCGCCCGCGCGGAAGGCGGCCCTATGACGGTTCGGGACCACGGATCGTTCCCTGTTACGGTTCTGGGCGCGACCAGCCTGGTCGGCCGCTTCGCCCTGCCGCGCCTGACCATGGCGAGCCGGCGGGTGGCGGCGGTGAGCCGGCGGCCAGGCGAGGCTCGGCCGGGCGTCCACTGGATCGGCGTCGACCTTGAGGGACCGGACCTTTCCGTCGTGCCGGAAGCCCGCGAGGTGCTCAGCCTGTCGCCGATCTGGCTGCTGTCGCCGCGCGTGCTCGAGGCGCTGCGCGAGCGCGGCATGACCCGCCTGGTCGCCTTCTCGTCGACCAGCCGCTTCACCAAGGAGAGGTCGCCCGACCCGGCGGAGCGCGCCGTCGCCGCCCGGCTGGCCGAGGGCGAGGCGAGGGTGGAGGCGTTCTGCTCGACGTCCGGCGTCGCCTGGACGGTCCTGCGCCCGACCCTGATCTACGCCGAGGGGCTGGACCGCAACGTCAGCCGCCTGGCGGGCCTGGCGCGGCGGTTCGGCGTGCTGCCCCTGTCCGGGCGGGGGCAGGGGCTGCGCCAACCGGTCCACGCCGACGACCTGGCGGGCGCGGCGGTGGAGGCGCTGGGCCGGGAAGCGGCGTTCGGGCGGGTCTACGACCTGCCGGGCGGCGAGACCCTGAGCTATCGGGCGATGGTGGAGCGGGTGTTCGCGGGCCTGGGCCGCGCGCCGCGGATACTCAGCGTGCCGAAGCCCGTTTGGCGGGCCGGCCTGGCTTTGGCCGCGCCGCTGCTGCCCGGCGTCGGCGCGGCGATGGGCGAGCGGATGGACCAGGACCTGGCCTTCGACGGCGCGGCGGCCGCGCGCGACCTGGGCTGGTCGCCGCGTGCGTTCCGGCCGCGCTTCGACGCGCCTTAGTCGTCCTTCTTCGGATCCTTGCCGGTCTTGCCGGCGTCGGTGCGCCGCTTGCCGGCCCGCAGCATCAGCAGGGCCAGCAGGCCCTCCTTCTTGCGTTCGTCGTCCTTGCCCTTGGCCATGGTGGTGTCCCTCAGCGTGGGGGGACGATGACGCGGCGAAGCTCCGACGGCAAGGGTTGGGCGAACGCGGTTAGGTCAGTCCTGGTCTTCGCGTTCGTGCGCGTCCAGCGCCTTGCGGGCGCGCTGGCGCTCGGCCTCGTCGACCGCGCGGTCGGCCTTGGTGCGGCCGTGCTTGGCGCGGTTCTCGACCGCGCGCGCCTTGTCGGCGTCGCGGGCCTTGGCTTTGCGCGCCTTGTTGAGGTTGACGATTTCGCCCACCGGTCAGCCTCCGTCGTTTGAAAAGCGCCCCGCCCGGGCGGATCGGCGATGCGGACGATATCGGCGCATCCGGGCGCCTTGGGCAAGCGCCGCCTGCCGGAATGGGGCTGGAACGGGGGCCGTGCGGCCGCCGTTCTCCCGCGGAGACCACCGGCGGGTCCGGATCGCGTCGCGCGCGCGTCCGGGGCCGTGTCAGTAGAGGAGTACCGCCGTGGCCGACACCAGCTCCATCCGTGAACACATGGAGGTCATCGCCTCCGACGGCGGCCATGTCGGCCGCGTGGACCACATCCTGGGGACCGAGATCGAGCTCGCCCGCTTCGACTTCGGGGCGGGCCTGAAGCACCACATGATCCCCACCAGCTGGGTCGATCGCGTGGACGACGCGGTGCACCTGAACGTGACCCGCGAGGAAGCCAAGGCCAGCTGGCACGCGAAGCACTGACATGACCGCAGACATCTTCGCCATCCGCGAGCACATGGAAGTCATCGGCAAGGACGGCCGCCACGTCGGCGAGGTCGATCACGTGCTCGACCGCGACATCAAGCTGACCCGCCGGGATTCCGAGGCGATCGACGGCAAGCACCACCTGATCCCCCTCGACTGGGTGGAACGGGTCGCGCCCAACGAGCGCAAGGTGTTCCTCAGCTGCACCCAGGCCGAAGCCGAGCAGCGCTGGCGCCCCGTCCAGTAAGGGGCCGGCTTACGCCGAATTAATCGCCCGCCGGCTCGACAGCCGGGCGGTTCTGAAGCACGGCTTGGACAAGGTTCGAGCTTCGGAGACCGTCCGTGCGCTTTCTGATGAACGTCGTCTGGTTCATTCTCGGCGGCTGGATTTCCGGCCTGCTGTGGCTGCTGGGCGGCTTGCTGCTGGCCATCACCGTGGTCGGCCTGCCGTACACCGCCGCCGCCTGGCGCATCGCCGGCTTCGCCGCCTGGCCGTTCGGGCGGGAGATCGTCTCGCGCGACCTGCACACCGGCCAGGAGGACCTGGGCACCGGACCGGTCGGCTGCGTGCTGAACGTGCTCTGGTTCGTGCTGGGCGGCTGGTACATCGCCCTGTCCCACCTGCTGATCGCCGTCGCCGAGTTCGTCTCGATCATCGGCATCCCCTTCGCCCTGAAGGACCTGGAGCTGGCCGGCGTGGCCCTGGCCCCGATCGGCAAGGTGGTGGTCGACAAGCGCTAGGCTGCGTTCTTGCCGGTGAGTACAGCGTTTGAGGACGGCCGACGGGGCCGCGCGCGCCGCTTGGCGCTGGCGTGGGGCGTGGCGCTCGCCGTCCACGCCCTGGCGATCTCGGGCATGCTCCTGACGATCAAGCGCCCGTCCGGGTCGACGGAAGAGGCGATCTCGGTCGAGCTGGTGACCTGGCCGCAGACGCGGTCGAGCGCTCGCGAGCCCGAACCGAGCGGGCGCGGTCCGCGGCTCCATCGAAGCGAGGCGAGCCACGACGGGTCGGCGCCGGAGGCCGCGGGCGCGCCCGACGGGCCTGCTTCGGTGCAGCCGGACGTCGCGGCTGGACCGGAGCCGTTCCGGCTACGGCAGCGGCGGGTGTTCTGCGATCAATTGACTGACGGCGGCCTGGCTCGTGGTCCAGCCGCCTGCGTCGAGCGGTGGGCGTCCAGCCGCGCCTACCCGGAGCTGGCCGGCGTCCCGGGCGAACTGCGCCTGCGCTGGGACGCCGAGGTCCGCCGCCGCGACGCCCCGATGGGCAAGACCATCGTTCCCTGCGATCGCGACATGGCCGGCTCGAACCTGGGGCTAGGCTGCCTGCCGTCCTCGGACTGATCGGGCGGATACGAAAAGGCCCGCCGGATCGCTCCGGCGGGCCCTTATTTCAGGCGATCTGCGGCCGGATCATTCCGGCGCGATCATCTTTTCCGGACGGACGACCGCGTCGAACTCCTCGTTCGTCACATAGCCGCCGCCGACGGCCTCTTCGCGCAGGGTGGTGCCGTTCTTGTGCGCGGTCTTGGCGATCTTGGCGGCGTTGTCGTAGCCGATCTTCGGGGCCAGCGCGGTGACCAGCATCAGCGAGCGCTCCAGGCCCGACTGGATGTTGTCCAGGCGCGGCTCGATGCCGACCACGCAGTTCTCGGCGAAGCTGACCGAGGCGTCGGCCACCAGGCGCACCGACTGCAGGAAGTTGTAGGCCATCACCGGGTTGAAGACGTTCAGCTCGAAGTGGCCCTGCGAGCCGGCGAAGGTGATCGCGGCGTTGTTGCCGAACACTTGCACGCAGACCTGGGTCAGGGCTTCGGACTGGGTCGGGTTGACCTTGCCCGGCATGATCGAGGAGCCCGGCTCGTTCTCCGGCAGGGAGAGCTCGCCCAGACCCGCGCGCGGGCCCGAGCCCAGGAAGCGGATGTCGTTGGCGATCTTGAACAGCGAGGCGGCGACCGTGTTGATCGCGCCGTGGCTGAACACCATGGCGTCGTGGGCGGCCAGGGCCTCGAACTTGTTCGGGGCGGTCTTGAACGGCAGGCCGGTGATGCCGGCGATCTTCTCGGCGACCATCTCGGCGAAGCCTACGGGTGCGTTCAGGCCGGTGCCGACGGCGGTGCCGCCCTGGGCCAGCTCCATCAGCCGCGGCAGGGTCTGCTCGATGCGCTCGATGCCCAGTTGCACCTGCATGGCGTAGCCCGAGAACTCCTGGCCCAGCGTCAGCGGGGTGGCGTCCTGGGTGTGGGTGCGGCCGATCTTGATGATGTGCGCCCAGGCCTTGGCCTTGTCGTCCAGCGCCTTGTGCAGGATGCGCAGCGCCGGCAGCAGCCGGTTCACGATCTCTTCGGCGCAGGCCACGTGCATGGCCGTCGGGAAGGTGTCGTTCGACGACTGGCTCATGTTGACGTGGTCGTTCGGGTGGACGGGCTTCTTGGAGCCCATCTCGCCGCCCAGGATCTCGATCGCGCGGTTCGAGATCACCTCGTTGGCGTTCATGTTCGACTGGGTGCCCGAGCCGGTCTGCCAGACCACCAGCGGGAAGTGCGGGGTCAGGCGGCCTTCGATCACTTCATTGGCGGCCTGCACGACGGCGGCGCCGATCTTCGGATCGAGGCGACCCAGCGCCATGTTGGTCTCGGCGGCGGCGCGCTTGACGACGCCCAGGGCGCGGACGATCGGCTCCGGCTGCTTTTCCCAGCCGATCTTGAAGTTGCCGAGGCTGCGCTGAGCCTGGGCGCCCCAGTACTTGTCGGAGGCGACCTCCAGCGGTCCGAAGGTGTCGGTCTCGGTGCGGGTCGTGCGCGGCGACATGGGGAGGGCCTCGGCTTGCGGTTGTTCGACGGGCGCGCGGTTTAGCACGCGACGGCGGCCGAACAAGGCGGAGAGGAAGCGGAACATGGCGATCCGTGGTGGCGGCGGGTTCAGCGACCACTTAAAGGTTCGCCCTCGCTTGTGACTAGGAGCTTCGCCTGATGAGCGCGGAAGGCTCCGCCTCCGACTGGATCGCCTGGGGCAAGGTGCGCGCCCGCGAGGAGGGCGGCGGCCTTGAGATGGTGGTCGACGGCCTGACCACCCAGGCCAAATACTACAAGCCCCTGATCTACGAGTTCTTCCGCAAGGCGTGGCGCGGCTCGCGCCCGGCCTGGGGCGAGTTCTCGGTCGAGATCTACATGGAATACGTCGGCGAGCCGCCGTGGCTGGACCTCGACAACCTGGCCAAGGCCTTGCTGGATTCGATCAAGGGCTACGCCTTCCACGACGACGCCCAGGTCGGCCGCCTGCTGGTCGAGCGCCGGCCGGGCGAGCGCGAGCGAATCCTGATCCGGGTCTCGCGGCGGGCCTGAGTGCGCCGGGCTCTAAGGTCGGTCGAACCGCATCAGCGGCAGCATCATGCGCAGTTCGCCGCCGACGAAGGTCTGGGGCTCGGAGGGCGGGGCCATGTCCTGCTCGTCCTCGCGCTGCACCACGCAGGCCTTCACCGCCTGGGCCAGGATCATGAAGTCGGCCGATTTCGGCAGGGACTCCAGCACGCAGGCGTCGAAGAACGGGTAGCGGTCCTTCTCGCCGCATCCGAACGAGCTGCGGTCGGCGCGCGCGGCGGTCAGGACCATGCGGTTGGGGCCGGACAGCGGCGGCACGAACACGCCCGAGAAGCAGGCCGAGATGATCGCCACGGTCGGCCGTGAGCCGCAGGCCTCGGTCAGCATGCGGTTCAGCGTCTTGGGGGTGAGGGTGTCGTTCGGGCCGTACACCGCGCCGGCGGGCGAGCCGTGCGAGCTGATGTAGAACAGGCAGCCGCCCGTGGCCTTGCGGGCCGTCTCGGCGAAGCCGGCGGCGACCTGGTCGGGCGTGGTGACGGGGGAATTGGACGGCCGCAGCGAATATTCGCGCAGGTTCTCGGCCGAGAAGCCGGCCTTCAGCAGGGCGGCGCCGACGTCGCGGCGGACGTTCTCGAAGGCCTCGGTCGACTGGCCCTCGTGGGCGCGCCAGTCGCCGGCGATGACGACCGCGGCCCAATCCCGGAACGGACCGCCCGAATCGGCCGCCAGGGCGGTCGATTGCGCGAACGCCCATCCGAACAGCGCCAGCACGCAAGCCAGAAGCGATCGCCGCATGGGCTCCTCCCTGCGGCGGTCAGCATAGGCTCGAACGGCGACGCTTTTGAAGCCCCGAAGAACGTCGTTCTCCGACGTTCGGGGTCATTTCTTGCGGAAGTGATCCAGCGACACGACCTTGGGCGCGCTCTCGTCGGAGGCGGCTTCAGTGGCGTGCTCGGGCGCGGCGCTGGGCTGCACCGCCTCGGCGGGTTCCGGCTCCGGCGCCTCGAACTGCAGCAGGAACTGCACGCTCGGGTCATAGAAGCGGCTGACGGCGGTGTAGGGCGCCGACAGTCGGCGCGGCTGGCCGCCGAATTTCAGGGTGACCGAGAAGAAGGTCTCGCCCGGGGCCAGGTCCCAGTACTGGTGCTGGAGGACGATGGTCATCTCGTCCGGGTACTTGGCGATGATCTCCGGGGGTACGGTGACGCCCGGAGCCTGGGTCTTGAAGGTGATGTAGAAATGATGCTGGCCCGGCAGCCCTTCGGGCGCGGCCGCGCGCTTCAGCGCCGCCTTCACGACGCCGCGCAGGGCTTCCTGCGCCAGCGCGTCATAGCGCATCTCGTCCTTCGGAAACCCGTCTTGGTCCATCTACGCCTCGTCCGCCCAGTCCGCGGGAAACTAACGCCTCGGCTCTCTACGGCAAAGCCGCTCGCCCAAGGCGCGACCGAGACCCGCAAGCATACATCAAATGAACGCGCCGCGCTCGCCCAAGGAGGGTGAACGAGCGATGAAATTCTTGTCGTGAGGGAGAGGGGCCGACTTCCCGCGGATTGCGCTCCGGAGGCGGCGAAAGTGGGGGAGTTCTGTTGCCAGGCCTCCCCCGAGCCCCGCCTGAGGATCTGAACCCCCAGGGCTTTAGGTCGAACTCACCGGCGCCGCATTACGCAGCGACAGCGAACTCTTCAGCGAAGTTATCGTTCGCAGTTAGTAAATGACCCGAAACGGTGGGTCAGGCCGAGAGAAAGCAACGCCTTTACACGTCCGTCGATGCTGATCGGCCCCATGCTTTCCCGCCGATAACGCGGAGGAAGGTAATGGTGGAGCCGCCGGGAATCGCACCCGGGTCCGGTCCGCTTATTTCGCGCGCGTTTATCCCCATAGTCCGGTCGAAACCGGACAGGTCGAATATAGGGACGCGATCGGCGAAGCGGAAGACCCTGTGGCGCGATCAGCCCTTCGCGCCGCTCGACCCGAGGCTGCGCTGCATGTCCTGGTTCATCAGCTGGTTGTCCAGATCGATGCGGTCCCACTCGGCCTTGGTCTTGCAGATCTTCGCGGTCCGCTTGGCCAGGCGCGTGCCCGTCTTCTTGTCGGTCTTGCAGATGATCTTGTCCGGATCCGTGCCGGTCGAGCTCGCGGCGCTCGAGGTGGCGGCGGCGCCGGTGCTGGTGGCGGCGGGGGCGTCCGCGGCGGCCGCGGAAAACGCCAGCGACGACGCGAGAAGCGCGGCGGCGGACAACAGACGGACGCTCAATTTACCCTCCAACAGTCGGCGTATATGATCGATCTTCACGTTATGCGGGTAATAACGTTCTGTGAAGGGCGTTTAGTCGCAAAGTCTGGGCCAGTCGGGGGTCTGGTTGCGCAGCCAGGTGAGCTGGCGTTTGGCGTACCGGCGGGTCTCCTGCCGACCCAGCGCCGCCGCGTCCTCCAGCGAAAGCTCGCCGGAGAGATGACGGCCCAGTTCGCGCAGGCCCACCGCCTTCATCGCCGGCAGGTTCGGATCCAGGCCGCGGGCCAGCAGGGCGCGCGCCTCCTCCAGCGCGCCTTGCGCCAGCATGGCGTCGAAGCGGGCGTCGCAGCGGGCGTAGAGCACGTCGCGCGGCGGCTCGATCACCAGCGCCTCATAGCCGCCGGCCGCGAGGCGGGGGCGGGTGTCCGCCTGCCAGTCGCTGAGCGCGCGCCCGGTGGCGGCGTGCACCTCGAAGGCGCGGGCCAACCGCTGGCGGTCGCCCGGCGCGATGCGGGCGG
>NZ_JAAIVC010000042.1 GCF_010975005.1 Caulobacter sp. 17J65-9
GTGGTGGAGGGGGCGAACGGGCGCACCGCGCTCGCCGGGCGCCAAGGCAAAGAAAAAGGCGAACCGGCGTGCACCGGTTCGCCCCCTCCACCACTTCGTGGTCCCCCTCCCCCGCTTCGCAGGGGAGGAGAGTTAAGCGACCGGTTCGTCTTCCTGACCGGTGGTCAGGTCGGTCCAGAACCGCTTGGCCTTCTTGAAGAAGCCGGCGTGCTTGGGGTGCTGCTTGTCGCTGCAGCTGCCGGCCAGCTCGCGCATCAGCTCCTTCTGGCGGGGGGTGAGGTTGGTCGGGGTCTCGACGAACAGCTCCACCACCAGGTCGCCGCGCTGGCGGCCGTTGAGCGAGGGCATGCCCTTGCCCTTGATCCGCACGGTGCGGCCGGTCTGGGCGCCTTCCGGCACCTTGACGGTGACCTTGCACTGGCCGTCGCAGGCCTCGCTGGTCAGGCACGGGGCCTCGATCTCGCCGCCCAGCGCCGCGGTGCACATCGGCACCGGCACCGAGCAGAGCAGGTCCAGGCTGTCGCGTTCGAACAGCTCGTGCGGCTTCACCGACAGGAAGATGTAGAGGTCGCCGCGCGGGCCGCCGCGCTGGCCCGCGTCGCCTTCGCCGGCGAGGCGGATTCGCGCGCCGTCGTCGACGCCGGCCGGGATGCGGACCTGCAGCTTGCGTTCGCGCCGCACCTGGCCCTGGCCGTGACACTTGACGCACGGGTCGGAGACCACGCGGCCGCCGCCGCCGCAGCGCGGGCAGGTGCGCTCGACCGCGAAGAAGCCGTTGGCGGCCCGCACGCGGCCGGCGCCGCCGCAGGTGCCGCAGACCGACGGCGAGGTGCCGGGCTTGGCGCCGGTGCCTTCGCAGACGTCGCAGGAGGCCGTGGTCGGGGTGACGATCTCGACGTCGGCCCCGCGGTAGGCCTGCTCCAGGCTGATCTCAAGGTCGTGGCGGATGTCGGCCCCGCGCACCGGGCCGGTCGAGCCGCGGCGCCCCTGGGCGAACATTTCGCCGAACACGTCGCCGAACACCTCCGAGAAGATGTCGTTGACGTCCTGGAAGCCGCGCTGGCCGGCGCCGAAGCCGGCTCCGCCGCCGCCGCCGAGGCCGGCGTGGCCGAAGCGGTCGTAGGCCGCCCGCTTGTCCGGATCGGAGAGGACCGAATAGGCCTCGTTGACTTCCTTGAACCGCCCGGTCGCCTGCTCGCAGCCGCCGTTGCGGTCCGGATGGTGTTCCATCGCCAGCTTGCGGAAGGCGGCCTTGATCTCGGCCGCGTCCGCGCCGCGCTGGACACCCAGGACTTCGTAGTAATCACGCGCCATCTAGGCCGCCCCAGCAAGTGCTACCCGCCCCGGATAGCCGTTTCCGGCCGATCCGGGGCGAGGACATTTCATCACGCGCGCTTGGCCTGATCGTCGTCGACTTCCTCGAACTCGGCGTCGACGACGCCTTCCTCCGAGGCCGTGTCCGAGGCGCCGCCTTCTTCGGTGGCGCCCTGCTGGGACTGGTACATGGCTTCGCCGAGCTTCATCGAGGCCTGCACCAGGGTCTGGGTCTTGGCCTTGATGGCCTCGACGTCTTCACCCTCGAGGGCGGACTTCAGGTCGGCCAGGGCGGTCTCGATCCCCGACTTGTCGGCGGCCGGAACCTTGTCGCCGTGCTCGGCCAGCGCCTTTTCGGACTGGTGGACCAGGGCGTCGCCGCTGTTGCGGGCCTCGACCAGCTCCTTGCGCTTCTTGTCCTCGCCGGCGTGGGCCTCGGCGTCCTTGACCATCTTCTCGATGTCGGCGTCCGACAGGCCGCCGTTGGCCTGGATGCGGATCGACTGTTCCTTCGCGGTCGCCTTGTCGCGCGCGGTGACGTGCACGATGCCGTTGGCGTCGATGTCGAAGGTCACCTCGACCTGCGGCACGCCGCGCGGGGCCGGCGGGATGCCGACCAGGTCGAACTGGCCGAGCAGCTTGTTGTCCTGGGCCATCGGGCGCTCGCCCTGGAACACCCGGATGGTCACGGCCGACTGGTTGTCGTCGGCGGTGGAGAACACCTGGCTGCGCTTGGTCGGGATGGTGGTGTTGCGCTCGATCAGCGGGGTGAACACGCCGCCCAGGGTTTCGATGCCCAGGGTCAGCGGGGTCACGTCCAGCAGCAGCACGTCCTTGACGTCGCCCTGCAGCACGCCGGCCTGCACGGCGGCGCCCAGCGCCACCACTTCGTCCGGGTTCACGCCCTTGTGCGGCTCGCGGCCGAAGAAGGCCTGCACGGCTTCCTGGACCTTGGGCATGCGGGTCATGCCGCCGACCAGGATGACCTCGTCGATGTCGCTCTTCTTGTAGCCGGCGTCCTTCAGGGCCTGCTCGCACGGACCGATGGTCTTGGCGATCAGGTCCTCGACCAGGCTCTCCAGCTTGGCGCGGGTCAGCTTCAGGGTCAGGTGCAGCGGACCCGACGCGTTCATGCTGATGAAGGGCAGGTTGACGTCGTACTGGGCGGTCGACGACAGCTCCTTCTTGGCCTTTTCGGCCTCTTCCTTCAGGCGCTGCAGGGCCAGCTTGTCCTTGCGCAGGTCGACGCCCTGTTCCTTTTTGAACTCTTCGGCCAGGTAGTCGACGATGCGCAGGTCGAAGTCCTCGCCGCCGAGGAAGGTGTCGCCGTTGGTGGCCTTCACCTCGAACACGCCGTCGCCGATCTCCAGCACGGAGACGTCGAAGGTGCCGCCGCCCAGGTCGTAGACGGCGATCTTCTTGCCTTCGTTCTTCTCAAGCCCGTAGGCGAGCGCCGCGGCGGTCGGTTCGTTGATGATGCGCAGGACTTCCAGGCCGGCGATCTTGCCGGCGTCCTTGGTGGCCTGGCGCTGGGCGTCGTTGAAGTAGGCCGGGACGGTGATGACCGCCTTTTCGACCTTTTCGCCGAGGTGGGCCTCGGCGGCCTCCTTCATCTTCTGAAGGGTGAAGGCGGAGACCTGCTGGGGCGAATAATCCTTGCCGTGCGCGCGCACCCAGGCGTCGCCGGTCGGGCCCTTGACGATCTCGTAGGGCACCATGCCCTTGTCCTTCTCGACCATCGGGTCGTTCCACGAGCGGCCGATCAGGCGCTTGATGGCGAAAAGGGTGTTGGACGGGTTGGTGACCGCCTGGCGCTTGGCCGGCTGGCCGACCAGACGCTCGCCGTCGTCCATGATGGCGACGACGGACGGAGTGGTGCGCGAGCCTTCGGCGTTCTCGATAACCTTCGGCGTTTTGCCGTCCATGATGGCGACGCACGAGTTCGTGGTGCCGAGGTCGATGCCGATGATCTTGCTCATGGGTCCTGTCTGACGCTCCGTTAGGCGGACGGTTCGGCGGCCTCGCTGTAAGCGCCGCGCACGCCCGTCCCCTTGTTTCTCACGTTGAAACCAAATGGTTACGGCTTAGCTCACGGCTCTGTGAGCTTTCGCCTTCGCCGGTCGATATGGGGAGAAGCGGGGGGTGCGCAAGAGGAACATCCCCACCGCGAGCAGGGACGATCGGCGCGACTCCCGGTCGCAAGGGGCGCGGACGCCCGCCGGCCGCGCCCGCCGCTGGACGCCGGGGCGGCTTTGGCCGACACCCTCAGCGGATGATCGGCCTTCCGAATCTGCCGGGATTTCAGCTCCATCGCGGGGCGCTGGACCGCGACGCCCAGGCGGCGCTGGTCGCCGAGGTCATGGCCCGGGTCGAGGCCGCGCCGTTCTTCCGGCCGGTGACGCGGACGGGAAAACCCTTCTCGGTGGAGATGACGAATTTAGGGCCGCTGGGGTGGGTGTCGGACCGCGGCGGCTACCGCTACCAGCCGCTGCACCCTGAATCAGGGCGGCCGTGGCCGGACATGCCGGCGGTCCTGCTCGAGCTGTGGCGCCGCTACGGCGGGAGCGACGCCGCTCCGGACGCCTGCCTGGTCAATCTCTACCGGGAGGGCGCGAAGATGGGCCTGCACCAGGACCGCGACGAGGCGGACTTCGGCCAGCCGGTGGTGTCGGTCTCGCTGGGCGACACGGCGGTGTTCCGCATCGGCCCGGCCGGAGGCGGTTCGACCGCCACCGTGCGCCTGGAATCCGGCGACCTCTGCGTGCTGGGCGGCGAGGCGCGGCTGGCGCGGCACGGCGTCGACCGGGTGCTGGGCGGTTCGTCCACCCTCGTCCCGGGCGGGGGCCGGCTGAACCTCACCCTGCGACGCGCGGCCCCGGCCGATCCGGCTTGAGCGCGTTCTGACCGCAAAACCGGGTCCACTTTTGCGGAACGCGCTCTGGCGTACCGCCGTCGTGCGGGCTGGACGCGCGGCCCAGCTTCGCCATTATGCCCTCCGACGGGAGCGCGATCGCCGAAAGCAGACGCCGGTTTCGGCGACCATCGCGCGCCAGCTCTAGGAATTCGGAGCCTTCCTGTCCGTTCGGATGATTTCGTCCGAAGCGGAAGGCTCTAGGGGGGAGTAGCGCCATGGTTCACCTGCCGCGCCCGGAGGGGGCGACCGATGCCGATTTCAAGCCGACGCGCCGCGCTCTGGCGGGCCTCATGATGTTCGCCGGCTATGCGCTGGGCGGCGGACCGGCCCGGGCCGAGACCATCACCACCAGCACCGAGGGCCTGTTCACCCGCGAGGTGACCATCCCGTCGAACGGCTTCGACCTGCCGGCCTATGTCGCCATGCCCGCCGACGCCAAGAAGCGGCCGGTGGTGATCGTGGTCTCCGAAATCTTCGGCGTGCACGAGTACATCCGCGACACCGCCCGTCGCCTGGCCAAGGCCGGCTACGTGGCGATCGCGCCCGCCTTCTTCGCGCGCGCCGGTGATCCGGCCCCGCTGACCGATCAGGACGAGATCCGCAAGATCGTGGCCACCGCCACCAACGCCCAGGTGATGGGCGACATCAAGGCGACCGTCGCCTGGCTGAAGACCAATCCGGACCTGGGCCAGCCGCGCAAGGGCCTGGGCAAGCCGAAGTTCGCCGACATCAAGCGCATCGGCGTGACCGGCTTCTGCTGGGGCGGCGCGGTGACCTGGATGGCCGCCGCCGAAGTCCCGGAGGTGAAGGCCGGGGTCGCCTGGTACGGCCGCCTCGCCAAGCCCAAGGCCGGCGCCTTCCTGGGCGACGAGGCGCGCCAGTGGCCGCTGGACGTGGTCAAGCAGCTGCACGCGCCGGTGCTGGGCCTCTACGCCGGCCAGGACCAGGGCATTCCGCTCACCGACGTCGAGGCCATGCGCGCGGCCCTGAAGGCGGCGGGCGAGAAGCGCGACGAGATCGTCGTCTACCCGGAGGCCAAGCACGGCTTCCACGCCGACTACCGTCAGAGCTACGACCAGGCCGCGGCCGAGGACGGCTGGAAGCGCCTGCTGGCTTGGTTCGGCAAGTACCTGTGATCCAGCGGACCCGGTCGCTCGCGCGGCCGGGTTCGTCGCAAGCGTGAGGTCGGCGGCCCGGTCCGGGGCGCTAGGTGTGCACGGGGGAGGACAGACCCATGAGCATGCATCGTCGCGAAGTGTTGGCCGGGGGACTTGCCGGCGGATTGGCCGCCTGGGCCGGCGGAGCGTCCGCCCAAAGCGCGCCCCAAAGCGCGCCCCAGACCGCGCCCCAGACCGCGCCCCAGGGCGCGCCTCAGGCTGCGAACGCCGTCGGCGGGCCGCTGGTGGCGGCGACCGGGCGCTATCAGGCGCGGCCGCTGGCGCACCCGCCTTTGCCGCCGCTGGGCCCGGGCTTCCACAAGCTCGGCCTCGCCGAGCGCGACGCGCACCTGTTCGTGCCGCCCGGGCTGGATCCGACCAAGCCCGCGCCGCTGATCATCATGCTGCACGGCAAGAGCCAGCTCGCCAACGAAGTGATGGGCGAGTGGAAGCGCGCGGTCAGCCGCCGCAAGGTGCTGCTGATGGCGCCACAGTCGCGCGACTTCACCTGGGCGTTCGACAAGGGCCCGATCGGCCCGGACGCGGTGTTCATCGACCGGGCGATGGACGCAATCTTCCAGCGCTTCGTGGTCGATCCGAAGCACATCGGCGTGGCCGGCTTCTCGGACGGGGCGTCCTACGCCCTGTCGACCGGCCTGGTGAACGGCGACTTCTTCAGCGACATCTTCGCCTTCTCGGCGATCCGCTATTACGCGCCGGGCTCGTTCGGCAATCCGCGGGTGTTCTTCACCCACGGCACGCGGGACCCGGGCGCGAACTTCGCCAACGCCAAGTCCATGGCCGCGCAACTGAAGGCCGACGGCTGCGACGTCGACTTCTACGAGTTCAACGGCGGCCACATGTTCGACGAGGAATGCGTCAAGCGGAGCATGGCGCGCTTCCTGTCCTGACGTCAGGCCGGTGAACCCGGCGGGTTGAACCCCGGCGCGCGTGCCCCATCTCAGTTGCGAACAATTCGCAACTGGAGCCGGCCGTGCGCTTCGCCCTCAAGACCCTGACCTATGGCTGCATGCACCTGACCGTGGCGGTCACGGTCGCCTACGCGCTGACCCGCGACTGGCGGGTGGCGCTGGCGGTCGGCCTGATCGAACCGATCGTGCAGACCGCCGCCTTCGCCATCCATGAACGCGCCTGGGGGCGGGTCGAGCGCCGTCAGGCCTTGGTGTCGAGCGAGCCGCCGGCGGCCGCGTCGGCGCCGGCGTAGGGCGCGCCGGCCGACTTGCCGCCGGACTTGGCGGCGACCACCACCATGGCCGGGCGGACGATGCGGCCGAACAGCTCGTAGCCCGGCTGCAGCACCTGCAGGACCGTGCCGGCCGCGACCTCGTCGGAGGGCTGCTCCATCATGGCCTGGTGCATGTGCGGGTCGAACTTGTCGCCCTTGCCCGGGTCCACGCGCTTCAGACCGTTACGCTCGAAGGCGCCCAGCAGCTCCTTCTCGGTCATGTCCACGCCCAGCACCAGGTTGTTCACCACCGGGTCGGCGTGGTCGCGCGGCGCATGCTGCAGCGCCCGGCCGAGGTTGTCGGAAACGCCCAGCAGGTCCTTGGCGAAGCGGCTGATGGCGTAGGCGCGCGCGTCGTTCATCTCGCGCTCGGAGCGGCGCCGGATGTTCTCGGTCTCGGCCGCGGAGCGCATGGCGTGGTCCTTCCACTCCGCCACCTCGGCCTCGAGCCGCGCGATCACCTCCTCGGCCGCCTCCAGCAGGGTCTCGGTCTCGGGGTTCGCGTCTGCGTGATCGTCGCGCTTGATGATTTCAGTCATGTCGCTCTTGAGAACTCAGCCGTCCAACATGCGGCCCAGGACGCGTGCGGTGTAATCCACCAACGGAATAACCCGGGCGTAGTTCAGGCGAGCAGGTCCGATCACGCCGATCGCGCCCACCACCTTCTGTCGGCCCGTCATATAGGGCGCCGCGATCACAGCGGAACCCGAAAGCGAAAACAGCCGTGTTTCCGCCCCGATAAAGATGCGCACGCCCTGGGCCTCGCGCACGTCGTCCAGCAGGCCGATCAGCTGGCCCTTCTGTTCGAGGTCGTCGAACAGCATGCGCACCTTTTCCAGGTCTTCCAGCGCGGCGCGGTCGTCCAGCAGGTTGGCGCGGCCGCGCACGATCAGGGCCCGGCTGGCCTCCTCGCCGCCGGACCAGGCGGCCAGGCCGTCCTCGACCAGGCGCGCGGCGGTCTCGTCCAGCTGGCGGCGCGCGGCCTCCAGTTCGGTGCGCATCTCCGCCTTGGCCTCGGCCAGGGTGCGCCCGCGCAGCTTGGCGTTCAGGAAGTTGGAGGCCTCCTGCAGGGTCGAGGGCGTGATCCCCGGCGCCAGCCGCATCAGCCGGTTCTCGACCACGCCGTCCTCGAACACCACGACCGCCAGGGCCTGGTCGGGGGCCAGCGGCACGAATTCGACGTGCTTGACGCCTGCGTCGCGGATCGGCGTGACCACCACGCCCGCGCCGCCGGCCAGGCCGGACAGCATGGCGGTGGCCTCGTCCAGCGCCTCCTGGAAGTTGCGGCCCCGCCCGGCCAGGCGGGCCTCGATCTCGCGCCGCTCGTCTTCGCCCAGGTCGCCGATCTCCAGCAGGCCGTCGACGAACAGCCGCAGGCCCGCGTGGGTGGGCATGCGCCCGGCGCTGGAGTGCGGGGCCGACAGCAGGCCCATCTGGGCCAGGTCCTGCATGGTGTTGCGGATCGAGGCCGGCGACAGCTGCACCCCGCCCTTGGACACGGTGCGCGAGCCGACCGGCTCGCCGGTCTCCAGATAGGTCTCCACCACCCGGCGGAAGATGTCGCGCGCGCGGTCGTCCAGTTCGCTCAGGCTGGCCGAGCGGGGCGGGACGCCGGACGGGGGGAAGATCGGGGACATCGTGCTTCGGACGTGGCGATCAGTGTCGTTTCAGGATAAGCGGCGGGGCCTCGCGCGCAAGCCGCGCCCTCGAGTTCCTGGAGCTAGCCCGCATGCGCCCGTCCGGCCGCGCCCCCGACGTTCTTCGCCCCGTGACCCTGGAGACCGGCGTCAACCGCTACGCCGAGGGCTCCTGCCTGGTCTCGTTCGGCCACACCCGCGTGCTGGTCACCGCCACGGTCGAGGAGGGCGTGCCCTCCTGGCTGCGTGGCAAGGGCCAGGGCTGGGTCACGGCCGAGTACGGCATGCTGCCGCGCGCCACCCACACCCGCGGCCGCCGCGAGGCCGCCCAGGGCAAGCAGTCGGGCCGCACCCAGGAGATCCAGCGCCTGATCGGCCGCTCCATGCGCGCGGTCGTCGATCTGCGCGCGCTGGGCGACCGCCAGGTCACGCTGGACTGCGATGTGATCCAGGCCGACGGCGGCACCCGCACCGCCGCCATCACCGGCGCCTGGGTGGCGCTGGCCCAGGCCTGCCGCTGGCTGCGCGAGGAGGGCGTGCTGGCCCGCGACCCGATCGTCGACCAGGTCGCGGCGGTGTCGTGCGGCGTCTACGAGAACGTGCCGGTGCTGGACCTCGACTACGAGGAGGATTCCTCGGCCGAGGCGGATTCCAACTTCGTGCTCACCGGCAAGGGCGACATCGTCGAGATCCAGGCCACCGGCGAGAAGCGCGGCTTCTCGCGCGCCGAGTTCGACGCCCTGTTCGGCCTGGCCGGCCTGGGCTGCGAGCAGCTGTTCGCCATGCAGCGGGCCGCGGTCGGCGGGTGAGTGCGTCGTCTCCTCCCCTGTGAGCGAAGCGAACGGGGGAGGGGGACCGCCCGAAGGGCGGTGGAGGGGGCGAGCGGCCGCGCGCGGTCGGCTAAGGTCCCTCAGAACCAAACTTGAAAGCGCTGGGGGCGCGGTTCGCCCCCTCCACCACGCTTCGCGTGGTCCCCCTCCCCCGCTGCGCAGGGGAGGAGAGTCGCTACTCCGCCTCGCCCTCGTCGGCGTCGGGCGGCCCGGGTTCGAACACCAGGATGTCGCCGGGCTGGCAGTTCAGCTCGCGGCACAGGGCGTCCAGCGTCGAGAAGCGCATGGCCCGGGCCTTGCCGGTCTTCAGGATCGACAGGTTGGCCAGGGTGACCCCGACCCGGTCGGCCAGCTCGGTCAGCGACATGCGCCGGTCGAGCAGCACGCGATCCAATTGTACGCGGATGGGCATGGGCGGGTCAGATCGTCAGTTCGGCTTCGCGGCGCAGTCGTGCGCCTTCGCGGAAAACTTCCGCTAGCACGAAGACGACGAGAACCGAAAACCATGCGGTGAGATCGATGCCGCGCCCCTCCTGGGTGGAGGCGCCCAGCAGCCACGCCAGGCCCACCGGCGAAAGCATGTTGGCGATTTCCAGCGCGGCGAGGCCCGCGCCGATCAGACGCAGCCGCGAGAAATTGTCGGGGTGGAACGGGTCGCCGGCGGTCAGGGTGGCGAACACCCGGCGCAGCTGGCGGACCACGAACAGCAGGATGGCGGTGTAGCCCGCCGCGCCGGCGAATATCGGGGCGATCTTCAGCGGCGTCAGCTCGACGCCGGCGCCTTCGCCCAGGTCGGCGGTCCATTCGCCGGGCAGGGGCACGATCAGCGAGGCGATGGTGATCAGGAGGAGGCCGCCGATGGCGATCCACAACACCACGTGGACCACGTCGAGCGCGACTTTCAGCAGGCTCGACACCGAGCCGGGACCCATGGCCCGCATGCGATACGCCCCCCTAGAGCATTCTCCGGTTACGCCGGCTTCGGCGACCGTCGCGCTCTTCAAATAGCAGAGCCTTCCCGGTTCGAATGCGCTATTCGAAACGGGAAGGCTCTGTGGGCTCCGCCCCCCTGGGAGCCCCTTCAGCCGTCCGCGGCCCGGCCGTGCCGCGGCTCGGCGACAATGCGCCGAATTCCGTCAGGATCAAAACGCTTGGGCCACGATCGAGAAGAGGGCGACCGGCAAGGCGGCCAGCATGGCGGCGATGACGATGGTGCTGCCGAAGCGGTCGAACAGGGTGGTGGTCGGAAGAGCGGTCATGGTCGTGTCTCCGTTGGTCGTCCTGAGCGTGCGAAGCTCGTTGTGCGCTGCAACATTAACTGGGTGTCATTTTTCGCACCTGCAGAACGGTGCAGCTCCGTTCTTGCTGATTATCAATACGACCATGCCGACTATCGATCAAATGGAATTATCGAAAAACGATATTAAACTTTTGCAATGCATTAAACCGACGTAAGGTGAACCCCATGACCCTGATCCTTCCCCGCGGCGCGCGCCTGGTCGCCGCCACCCACAATCCCGGCAAGGCGAAGGAAATCGCCGCCCTGCTGGACGGCCGCTTCGACGTGGTCGCGGCCGGCGCCCTGGGCCTGCCGGAGCCCGACGAGACCGAGACGACCTTCATCGGCAACGCGGTGCTGAAGGCGCGCAAGGCGGCCGACGCCTCGGGCCTGCCGGCCCTGGCCGACGACTCCGGCCTGTCGGTGCGGGCGCTGGACGGCGCGCCGGGCATCTTCTCGGCGCGCTGGGCCGGGCCGGCCAAGGACTTCGGCGTGGCCATGCGCAAGGTCGAGGAGCGGTTGGACGAGCAGCACGCCCAGGACCGCTTCGCCTGGTTCACCTGCGCGCTGGCGGTGGCCTGGCCGGACGGGCCGGTGGTGGCGGTCGAGGGCCGGGTCGAGGGGACGTTGGTCTTCCCGGGTCGCGGCGAAAAGGGCTTCGGCTACGACCCGATCTTCCGCCCCGAGGGCCACGACACCACCTTCGGCGAGATGGAGCCCGCGGCGAAGGACGCGATCAGCCATCGCTTCCTCGCCTTCGAAAAGCTCAAGGCCGCCCTGTTCGACGACTGACCCCACCGCAGACGTGTCCCCGCTCGCCCTCTACGTCCACTGGCCCTACTGCGCCCGTATCTGCCCGTACTGCGACTTCAACGTGGTGCGCGCGCGCGGCCGCGAGGCGGAGGCGCAGGCCCTGGCCGACGCTCTGGTTCAGGACCTGCGGACCCAGGCCGCGCGCCTGGGCCCGCGGCGGCTGGGCTCGGTGTTCTTCGGCGGCGGCACGCCCTCGCTGATGGACCCGGCCTGGGCGGCGCGGATCGTCGACGAGGCCAGGGCCCTGTTCGAGACCGGGCCGGACCTGGAGATCACGCTGGAGGCCAACCCCACGGACGCCGAAGCCGAGCGCTTCCGCGGCTTTGCGGAGGCAGGCGTGCAGCGCCTGTCGCTGGGCCTGCAGTCGCTGGACGACGAGGCCCTGAAGTTCCTGGGCCGCAACCACGACGCGGCTGAGGCGCGCCGGGCCGCCCTGGCCGCGCGCGAGGCCTTCCCGCGGCTGTCGATCGACATGATCTACGCGCGGCCCGGCCAGAGCACGGCCGACTGGACGCGCGAGCTGGAGGCGGCGCTGGACCTCGGCCCCGAGCACGTCTCGCCCTACCAGCTGACCATCGAGGCCGGCACCGCCTTCGACCGCGCCGTGTCGCGCGGCCGCTTCGCCCCGCCAGTGGAGGACGCCGCCGCCGAGCTGTTCGAGACCGCCCAGAGCGTGCTGGAGGGCGCGGGCTTCGAGGCCTACGAGGTGTCGAACCACGCTCGCGGCCTGGCCGCCCGCTCGGCTCACAACCTGGCGATCTGGCGCGGCGCCGAATACCTGGGCGTCGGTCCGGGCGCCCATGGCCGCGTGGTGCTGGGCGGCGCGCGCACGGCCACCCGCGGCGCGCCGGCGATCGGCGAGTTCCTCAAGCGGGTCGAGACGGAGGGCGTGGGCCTGGACACCGCCGAGGCGCTTTCACCCGTGGAGGCGGCCGAGGAACGCGTGATGCTGGGCCTGCGCATCGACGAGGGCGTGGCCTGGGCCGAACTCGCCGCCCTGGACCTGTCCCCCGACGCAGAGCGGGTGCGCGACCTGCAGGGCCACGGCCTGCTGGCCCCCGGCGACGAACGCCTGGCCGCCACCCGGGCCGGCCGGCTGGTGCTGGACGGCGTGCTGCGGGCCCTGCTGACGTAAAGATCCTCCCCCGAGCGAAGCGGTGGGGGAGGGGGACCGCCGAAGGCGGTGGAGGGGGCTCGCCTTGGCGCGACGGAGCCCGCGCACCCCGCTGGAGCCCCCCACGGCGGCTTCGCCGCCTGCTCCCCCCAGCGCTGCCGCTCGGGGGGAGATCTGCTCGTCCGCTACTGCGCCGACAGGCCGCCGTCGATCTTCAGCTCGATTCCGGTGACGAAGCGGCTCTCGTCGGAGGCCAGGTAGAGCACCGCGTAGGCGACGTCGTCGGGATCGCCGACCCGGCCCAGCGGGATGCCGCGGGCCAGTTTCGCGTGGCCGGCCGCCTCGTCGCCGCCGGCCATGGCGATGAACGGGTCCAGGATCGGCGTCTTGATGAAGGCCGGGTGCACCGAGTTGCAGCGCACGTCGATCCCTTGCTTGGCGCACTCCAGGGCGATGGTCTTGGACACCATCCAGGCTCCGGCCTTGGCGGCGTTGTAGGCGCCCATGCCCGGCGCGGCCAGCAGGCCGGCGATCGAGGAAATCACCACGATGGCGCCCGGCTGGTTCTGGCGCAGGTGCTTCATGGCGTGCTTGGTGCCGAGGAACACCGAGTCGGTGTTGACCGCGATCACCTTGCGCCAGTTCTCCAGCTCGCAGGTCTCGATCGGCGACAGGGTCCCGCCGATGCCGGCGTTGTGGACCAGCACCGACAACCCGCCCATGTCGGCCGCCGCGCGGTCGACCACGTCGGCCCACTGGGCCTCGTCGGTGACGTCGTGGGCGTAGGCGAAGGCCGTGCCCGGGCGCTCGGCGTTGATCGAGGCGGCCAGCGCCTCGGCGCGCGCGCCGTCGATGTCGGTCAGGGCCAGCTTGGCGCCCTCGCGCGCCATCATGCGCGCCATCGCCTCGCCCAGCCCGCCGGCCGCGCCGGTGATCAGGGCCTTCTTGCCGTCGACACGTCCCGTCATGCTCAGACCCCCAGGCCAGAGGCGGCTTCATCCATGAAGCGGGCCATCTTCAGGTCGAGCTCGGTGACGCCGTCGGCGTCGTGGGTGGTCAGCAGCACCTCGACCCGGTTGTAGACGTTCGACCACTCCGGGTGATGGTCCATCTTGTCGGCCAGCAGGGCGACGCGGGTCATGAACCCGAACGCCTGGTTGAAGTCCTTGAACACGAAGCGCCGGAAGATCGCGTCGCGCGGCCCCTCCGCCTTCGACCAGCCGGAAAGTTCGGCCAGCGCCGCGTCGGCGCCGATGCGGGGTCGGGACATGGGAAGGCTCCTTCGGTTCGGGCGGGCAAGCTAGGCGGTACGTAGCCGGCCGGGCAAGGCGCCGCGACGTCAGCCTTCGAGGTCAGCCTTCGGCAGTCGCCGGGGCTTCGATCATCAGGTCGGCAAGCGTCGCCGCCTGGCTGCGGATGTCCGGCACCGCGACGATCTCCCAGAAGGCCGCGCGGGTCAGCGGGCCCACGGCGTAGAGCCCGGGCGTCGGGCGGCCGGCGGCGTCCAGCGGGCGGCCGTTCAGGTCGACGTCGAAGCCGGTCTTCAGCCGGTCCGGGCGCACAAGGCCGCCGGCCAGCAGGGCCCGGACCAGCGGATCGCGGGCGCGGGTCAGGTCGAAGGCCGGGCCGGTGCAGTTGACCACCAGGTCGACGGCGGAGCGGCGGAAGGTCCGCTCGCCGCGCGGCCGCCACTCGACGCTCACGCGTCCGTCGTCGGTCGAGACCCTGGCCAGCCGCCCGGCCGCGACCTCCAGCCGTCCGTCCGCGAGCAGTTCCTCGACATGGGCGGCGACCTCGGGGGCCAGCCGGTGACGATGCACGTCCCACCAGGGGCGCAGGTGGCGCAGGAAGCGGCCGCGCTCGGCCTCGCTCAGCCGCGTCCACATCGCCTGCACGTGCGGGCGCAGTTCGTCCATCAGCTCGCCCCACGGCCGCTCGGCGGCGCGCCGGCGGAAGTCGCGCAGCGCGGCGGACAGGCGCGCTTGCGGCGGCGGGGGCGCGTGCACGTGGATCTGATGGGCGTCGTGCGAGTGGGGCAGCAGGCCGTGGCGCGACACCGCCAGCGCATGGCCGCGCCAGCCGGTCCGCTCCAGCTTGAGCAGCACGTCGACCATGGTCAGGCCGGCGCCGACCAGCAGCACCTCGGCGTCGGGCGCGAGGCCGTCCAGCACGCCCGGCGCCCAGGGATCGGCGACATAGGCCGGGGTCTTGGGGCCGAGCCCGTCGACCTCCGGGGTCAGGGGGGCGAAGTTGCCGAGCGCCAGGGCCACCGCGTCGGCGCCCAGCGCCGTGCCGTCGGCCAGGGCCAGGGTCCAGCCGCCGGCGTCACGTCCCAGGTTCACGACCTCCGCCTCGACGCGCGTCAGCCGACCGGGCGCGTCCCGCTCGGCCTCGGCCAGCCAGTCTGCGACGTAGCGGCCGTACTCGCGGCGCTGGACGAAACGGTCGGGGTCGGCGGCGCGGCCGGTGTCGGCCAGCCAGCGGGTGAAGTGGTCGGGGTGATCGCGCACCGCGCTCATCCGCTCGGCGCGGACGTTCAGCACGTGGGCGTCGCAATCGGTGGAATAGGCCAGGCCCTGGCCGAACCGGCCGGAGCGCTCGATCAGCACCACCTCGCACTCGGGACGACGCTGGAGCAGCTGCACGGCGAGCGCCGTCCCGCTGAACCCGCCGCCCACGATGGCGATGCGTGACGCCATTACCGCCCCTCTCAAAGTGTGGGCCCGTTGCCGCCGCTAGAGCGCGGTCCGGGCCTCGCCCTTTCGCATTTTCAGGGCTGGCGGAAAGACGTCGCCGGGCCTTGGGCCGGCGGTAAATGGCGCACCCGACACGATTCGAACGTGTGACCTTTGCCTTCGGAGGGCAACGCTCTATCCAGCTGAGCTACGGGTGCGTCTTTCGGGAGCGGGACCTCTAACGGAAACCGCGCCGAAGCTCAATCCTTCGTCGGGTCGCCAGCGTTCGGGTCGCCGTAGGTCAGGGCCAGGAACACGTCTTCCAGGTCCGGATCCTCGGTGGCGAGGTCCTTGATGTGCAGGCCCGAGGCGCGCACCGCCGCCAGCACCTGCTCCACGCTGGACTGGCCGGTGCGGTAGGTGACCGAGAAGGCCCCGCCCGAGCGCAACTTGGTCTCGAACCCCTGCAGGGACGGCGCGACGCCCAGCGGCTCGGCCGGGGTGATCACCACGTTGCGGGTGTCCATCCGCTGCAGCAGCTGGCCGGTCGGCTCGCAGGCCACCACCTCGCCCCGGTTGATGATGGCGATGGTGTCGCAGAGCTCCTGCGCTTCCTCGAGGTAGTGGGTGGTCAGCACGATGGTGACGCCCTCGGCGTTCAGCTTGCGCACGTAGGTCCACAGCTGTCGGCGCAGCTCGACGTCCACGCCCGCGGTCGGCTCGTCGAGGATCAGCACCGGGGGCTGGTGCACCAAGGCCTTGGCGACCATCAGCCGCCGCTTCATGCCGCCCGACAGCTGGCGCACGTAGGCGTTGGCCTTGTCCGACAGGCCCAGCGCCTCGAGCAGCTCGCCAGTGCGGCGCTCGTTCTTCGGCACGCCGTAGAGGCCGGCCTGGACCTCCAGCGATTCCTTGGGGGTGAAGAACACGTCGGCGGCCAGTTCCTGGGGCACGACGCCCAGGGCGGCGCGGGCGTCGCGCGGGCGCTCGTCGATGTCGCGGCCCCAGATCTTCACCGAGCCCGAGGTCTTGCGGGTCAGGCCGGCGAGAACGTTGATCAAGGTGGATTTGCCGGCCCCGTTGGGACCCAGCAGGCCGAACATGGAGCCCCGGCGCACGACCAGGTCGACGCCCTTCAGGGCCTTCTTCTCCGGCGTGGTCTTGCCGGCCGGGTAGGTCTTCACCAGGCCGGAGATGTCCAGCGCGTGTTCGGGCAGGTCCATGGGCGATCCAGCTCTGAGCGAACCGCCCTGAAGGGGCTCGCCGAAATTGACGCGAAACGAAGCGGCGCATAGGTATGCCGCCCGATGCGCCGCGCCAAGACCGCGGCCGTGAGAGTGTCCCATGTCGCAAGATCCGACCCTGTCCGCTCCTCCCGAAGAGATCGTGGTCCGCGCCAAGCGCGTCGCCTGCGACGGCGGCGGCGGTCCGCTGGGCCATCCGCTGGTCTACATGGACATGGGCGAAGACGATTTCGTCGAGTGCGGCTACTGCGACCGCCGCTTCGTGCTGGCCCACGACGAAGGCCATGGCGACTACCACAGCCCCGCGCCGCGCGGCTCGGGCGACGGTCACTGATCATGCGCTACCTGCACACCATGGTGCGCGTGCGCGACCTGGACGCGGCGCTGGATTTCTGGTGCGCCAAGCTCGGCCTGGTCGAGGTGAAGCGCGACGAGTACCCGCAAGGCCGCTTCACCCTGGTGTTCCTGGCCGCGCCGGAGGACGCCGAGGGCGCCCAGGTCGGCGGCCAGCGCGGCGCGCCGCTGGTCGAGCTGACCTACAACTGGGACACCGAGGATTATGCGGGCGGCCGCAACTTCGGCCACCTGGCCTTCGAGGTCGACGACATCTACGCCGCCTGCCAGCGGCTGATGGAGGGCGGCGTCGTGATCAACCGCCCGCCGCGCGACGGCAACATGGCCTTCGTCCGCTCGCCGGACGGCATCTCGGTCGAGCTGCTGCAGAAGGGCCCGCGCAAGGCGCCCGCCGAGCCCTGGGCGTCGATGCCCAACGTCGGGGCCTGGTAAAAGCACTTCACGACTTGTTTCAGGCCGATCACGCCCTACCTCGGTCAAGGTAGGGCGGCGCTTGCGCCGTCTCGTCCCCGAAACGGCGTTCGATCCTTTGACGCGGTCGGACGGAGCGGTGCATGTTCCGGACCATGGCTCAACCCAAGACCATTCTGGTCGTCGACGACGACACCGACCTGCGCGAAGCGCTCGCCGAGCAGCTGGAGCTGCACGAGGAATTCCGCGCCGCCCAGGCCCCGACCGCCACTGAGGGCGTGCGCATGGGCAAGGAGCTGAAGGCGGACCTGATTCTGCTGGACGTCGACCTGCCCGACATGGACGGGCGCGAGGCCTGCCGGCTGCTGCGCAAGGCCGGGGTGCGCACGCCGATCATCATGCTGACCGGCGCCTCGACCGATTCGGACACCATCCTGGGGCTGGACGCCGGGGCCAACGACTACGTCACCAAGCCCTTCCGCTTCGCCGTGCTGCTGGCCCGCATCCGCGCCCACCTGCGCAGCCATGAGCAGTCCGAGGACGCGGTGTTCCGCATCGGGCCATACGAGTTCCGCCCGGCCGCCAAGCTGCTGATCGACGCCAAGCAGAAGAAGATCCGGCTGACGGAAAAAGAGACCAACATCCTCAAGTACCTCTACCGCTCGGGCGCCAAGCCCGTGTCGCGCGAGGAGCTGCTGACCGAGGTCTGGGGCTACAACGCCGGGGTCACCACCCACACGCTGGAAACCCACGTCTACCGCCTGCGCCAGAAGATCGAGCCGGAGCCGAGCTCGGCGCGGCTGCTGCTGACGGAAGCGGGCGGCTACCGGCTGCAGCCGTAATTCCGATCGTCATCCCGGAAGCCGCAAAGCGGCTATCCGGGACCCAGCAAGCTCGACGGGAACGCTGCGACAGGCGCGCTGCAACCAGCGGCGCGCTTGCTGGGTCCCGGCTCTTCGCTGCGCTGCGGCCGGGATGACGGTCTTTGATTACAGATACAAATCCGCCGTCACCGGCGCGTGGTCGCTGGGCCGTTCCCAGGCGCGGACGTCGTCGTGCACCCGGCAGGAGGCCGCGCCCATGCGGAAGGCCGCGTCGCGCAGGCCGGGCGTCACCCACAGGTGGTCCAGGCGCAGGCCGCGGTTGGACTTGCGGAAGTCGGCGGCGCGGTAGCTCCACCAGCTGAACAGCTTGTGCGGCTCCGGGATCGCCTCGCGGGCCAGGTCGATGAAGCCGAGCGAGGCCTGCAGGGCGCGCATGGCCTCGACCTCCACCGGCGTGTGGCTGACGATCCGCGACATCTGCTTGTGGCTCCAGACGTCGTTTTCGCCCGGCGCGATGTTCAGGTCGCCGGCGATGACCAGCGGCGCATTCGGGTCGCGGCGGCTCATCTCGGCGGTGAGGCGCTCGTAGAAGTCCAGCTTGTGGTCGAACTTGGGGTTCACCGTGCGGTCCGGCACGTCGCCGCCGGCGGGGATGTAGAAGTTCTGGATCTCGATCCCGGCCACCACGGCCGAGACGGCGCGGGCGTGGCCCTCGCGGCAGACGTCGAGCGGCGGCGCGTCCTCGATCGGCAGGCGCGAGGCGATGGCCACCCCGTGCGAGCCCTTCTGGCCCTTCACCCGCACGTAGGGCAGGCCGGCGTCGACGAAGGCGTTGGTGGGGAACTCCCCGTCGCGGCACTTGATTTCCTGCAGGCACAGGACGTCCAGCGCATGTTCGTCGACGAAGCGCGCGACCTGTTCGGCGCGCAGGCGGACGGAGTTGACGTTCCAGGTGGCGAGTCGGAGGCGCATGGTCCTCATGTGCCCGGTCGGTCGGGCATAAAAAAGACCCGGCTCGAGGGGAGCCGGGCCACGAGACGGGAATAAAAAAGACCCGGCTCGAGGGGAGCCGGGTCTGGGAAGGGATCGTCTCTCACGCCGCCGCCGGGAGGGGATGGGGTCCGGCACGGGAGAAACCGGCCGCCGCCGGTCTCTGTGGTCAAAATGCCACGTGGACGAAAATTGTCAATTAATAATTCGCTTCACGCTTGCGTGTAGCGTGTACGCCACAGCTGGCTCACGAGCGCCCGGCGTTGCGCGACGGGTCGCGCAGCACGAACAGATCGTTGTTCAGGCCCGAGGTCGGCTCCAGCGTGGTCAGCTGCACGCGGGTGCGCTGGCCCTGCGCGTCGGCCACCGTCCACTCCTTCAGCCGCATGTTCGGGCCGTCGATGAAGGCCAGGGTGATGGAGCCGTCGCCAGGGCGCTTGGCGTCGCGGGCGGTGATCTGGAAACCGTCGGCGGTCTTGGTCACGCGGTCGACCTTCACGCCCTTGTCCAGGCGGATCTGCTTGGCCAGGAACACCTGCAGCGGCGTGGCCGACAGCGGATAGCGGTCGAAGGTCTTCAGGCGCGGGTCGTGGATGTTGACGTTGAAGCCGTCGGACACGACCAGCAGGCCCTTGTCGTAGGCGAAGCGGACCTTGCCGGGGCGCTTCAGCCAGAAGTCGCCTTCCGAGCGGGCGCCGCGCGCGTCGGTCTGGACGAACCGGCCCTTGGCGGCGTCCAGCTGCTGCAGGTAGGCGGCGGCCTTGTCGACCAGGGCCTTGTCCTCGGCGCTCAGTGGAGCGGCTTGAGCGGCCTGGGCGCGCGCGGGGGCGGCCAGCGAGGCCGTCAGCGGAACGGCCGCGGCGCCGAGAGCGGCGATCGAGGCCAGAAGGGCGGTTCTCGTCTTCATGGTCTCCTCCTTGAACCGGATGCAGCGAAGCACGTCCAGTGGGCGGCGCTATGACGCCACCCCGGCCATTGTGCGGCGCTGGGATGAAGGCCTGTTCAGGAAAGGAGTTCCAAGCGTCGCCGCCCCGAACGGCCCATGGGGGTCGGACCCAGATAGGCCTTCGGGACGGGCTTCGCGAGGTCAGGCGGGCGGGCGGCGTTCCTCGGGCGGCCGCTTTTCGGGCGCCGGCGCGGCCTCTTCACCGGCTTCGGCGGCCTCCTTGGCGAAGGTGGCGCGTTCGCGCGGGGCCTTGCCGCGGTCCTCGGCCTTGGCCGGCTTGCCGGCGGGGGAGGGCTCCAGCACCACCTGCTGCCTGGCCAGGTCCCAGCGGATCCGCACCCGATCGCCTTCCTTCACCTCGTCGCCCAGCATGGCCGTGGCCAGCTTGGTCTCGATCTCCGAGCGGATCAGCCGGCGCAGCTCGCGCGCGCCGAACTCCGGCTTGAAACCGGCGGCGGCCAGGTGTTCGACCAGGGTGTCGTCGAAGGTCAGCTCCACGCCCTGGCCGTGGGCGGTGCGCTTCACCCGCTCCAGCTGCAGCTCGACGATCTGGCGGATCTCCGGCTTGCCCAGCGCGTGGAAGACGATGATCTCGTCGATGCGGTTGATGAACTCCGGCCGGAAGTGGCCGCGCAGCACGTCCATCAGCTCACGCTTCAGTCGGGCCGGATCCTCCTCGGCCGTGCCGCGGGTGCGCAAGGAGCGCTGGATGATGTCCGAGCCGAGGTTCGAGGTGGCGATGACGATGGTGTTGGTGAAGTCCACCACCCGGCCCTTGCCGTCGGTCAGGCGGCCGTCGTCGAACACCTGCAGCAGCACGTTGTAGACGTCCGGGTGGGCCTTCTCGATCTCGTCCAGCAGGACGACGCTGTAGGGCCGCCGGCGCACCCGCTCGGTCAGCTGGCCGCCTTCTTCGTAGCCGACATAGCCTGGCGGCGCGCCGATCAGCCGGGCGACCGCGTGGCGCTCCATGTATTCGCTCATGTCCAGCCGGATCATGGCGTCCTCGTCGCCGAAGACGGTGTCGGCCAGCGCCTTGGCCAGCTCGGTCTTGCCCACGCCCGTCGGACCCAGGAACAGGAAGGTGGCGATGGGTGAACGGCCCTCGCGCAGGCCCGCGCGGGCCAGGCGCACGGCGTCGGAGACGGCCTTGACCGCCTCGTCCTGGCCGACCACCCGCTGCTCCAGCCGCTCTTCCATCCTGGTCAGCTTCTGGCGCTCCTCGGCGGTCAGCTCGTTGACCGGCACGCCGGTTAGCTTGGAGACCACCTGGGCGATGTGCTCGGCCTTCACCTCGGTGGAGGCGGAGCCCCGCTCGCGCCGCCAGCGCTCCTCGGCCTGCTCCAGATCCTTCGAACGCGTGTCGAGCTGGGCCTGCAGGTCACCTGCCCGGTCGGCCTGCTTGCGTGACTGGGCGTAGTCCAGCTCGCGGCGGATCTGGCGGATCTCGCTCTCCAGCTCCTGCACGTCCACGGGCCGCGCGGTGGCGGAGATCTTCACCCTGGCCGCCGCCTGGTCGATCAGGTCGATGGCCTTGTCGGGCAGGAAGCGGCCGGTGATGTAGCGGTCCGACAGCTCGGCCGCGGCGATGACCGCCTCGTCGGTGATGGTCACCTTGTGGTGGGCCTCCAGCGTGTCGCGCAGGCCGCGCAGGATCATGATGGTCTGCGAGACGCTGGGCTCGGGCACGAACACCGGCTGGAAGCGCCGCTCCAGGGCCGCGTCCTTCTCGATGTACTTCTGGTACTCGTTGAGCGTAGTCGCGCCGATCAGGTTCATCTCGCCGCGCGCCAGGGCCGGCTTGAACACGTTGGCCGCGTCCAGCCCGCCCTCGCCGCCGCCCGCGCCCGCGCCGACGATGGTGTGGATCTCGTCGATGAACAGGATGAGGTCGTCCTTCGCCTCGGCCACCTCCTCGATCACCTGCTGGATGCGCTCCTCGAATTCGCCCCGGTATTTCGAGCCCGCGACCAGAGAATTGACCGACAGCTCGACCAGCCGCTTGTCGCGCAGGCTTTCCGGCACCTCGCCGGCGATGATGCGCTGGGCCAGGCCCTCGACGATGGCGGTCTTGCCGACCCCGGGCTCGCCGATCAGCACGGGATTGTTCTTCTTGCGCCGGGCCAGCACCTCGATGGTGGTCTCGATCTCGTGGGCGCGGCCGATCACCGGGTCCAGCTTGCCTTCGCGCGCCATCTTGGTCAGGTCGCGGGAGACCTTGTCGAGGTTGGGCGTGTTGGTCGGGGCCTCGACCTGGCCGCCCTCGGCGCCCTCGCCGACCACCTTGACCACCTGCTGACGCAGCGCCTGGGGCGTCAGGCCGTAGCCGCGCAGGATCTCGCCGGCGATGCCCTCGCCCTCCTCGGCCAGGCCGATCAGCAGGTGCTCGGGCCCGACATAGGAGTGGCGCAGCTCGCGCGAGGCGGCGAAGGCGCGGGCGAGCGCGCTCTTCACCCGCGGCGACACGCCGACCTCGCCCGCCGCCTCGCCGGCCTTGCCCTTGGGCGAGGCGGCGTCCAGCTGGCGGCGCAGGTCGTCGATCGAGACCTTGAACTGCTCCAGCACGGTGCGGACGACGTCGCTCTCGGTCAGGGCCGACAGCAGGTGCTCGGTGTCGACCTCGCGCCGGCCCAGCTCCTGGGCGCGCCGGGCGGCGCCCTGCAGGATCTCCTGGGCGTGCTGGCTGAGGTTCTCGGCCGGGCCGGAACGGGCCGTCGCGCGGGCCACGCGCCCCGGCGGCTCCGGATCGCCGCCGTCGAACTCGGGGCCGCGGTCGCCGAAGGCGGAGTTCATCCGCCCGCCCCAGAAGTCGTCGCCCAGCATGTCGTTGAACATGCTGCGGTGGCGGCCGAACAGGGATTCCAGCGGCGAGGCGGAGCGCTGCTCGCGCGCCAGCCGCGCATAGTCGACCTCGCAGAGCTGGATGGTCTCCCGACCGTCGTCGCTCACCACCGTCGCCTGGACCGTCGCCGGCCGGACGCCGCAGACCTGGCAGAGACGCGCCATGGCCGCACCTTTCCTAGTTGGATTCCGGCCTAGGAACGGCGTCGGCGCCGGTGCGGGTCCGGCGCGGCGGTAAATTGAAGTGCGATCAATCCGTCATCCCGGCCGGACGCCCGCGTAAGCGGGCGGGAGAGCCGGGACCCAGCAAGCTCGACCTGAACGCCGCGAAGCCCGCACTGCAACCAGCGCCGCGCCTGCTGGGTCCCGGCTCTTCGCGGAGCTGCGCTCCGCTACGGCCGGGATGACGGGCGTTGGTGGCCTCACGCCGCCGGCGGCGGGCCGGCCAGGACGTCGCGCTTGCCGGCGTGGTTGGCGGGGCTGACCACGCCTTCCTGCTCCATGCGCTCGATCAGGGAGGCGGCGCGGTTGTAGCCGATCTGCAGGCGGCGCTGGACGTAAGAGGTCGAGGCCTTGCGGTCGCGGGTGACCACGGCCACGGCGCGGTCGTACAGGTCGTCGCCCGAGCCGCCTTCGCCGCCGAAGTCGTCGCCGCCCCCGCCGCCGTCTTCGTCGCCGCCGGCGGTGACGTCCTCCAGGTATTGCGGGGCGCCCTGGTCGCGCAGGAAGGTGGCCACCGCGTCGACCTCGCCGTCCGAGACGAACGGGCCGTGCAGACGGGTCACGCGGCCGCCGCCGGCCATGTAGAGCATGTCGCCCTGGCCCAGCAGCTGCTCGGCGCCCTGCTCCTGCAGGATGGTGCGGCTGTCGATCTTGGAGGTGACCTGGAAGCTGATCCGGGTCGGGAAGTTGGCCTTGATGGTGCCGGTGATGACGTCCACCGACGGGCGCTGGGTGGCCATGATCAGGTGGATGCCGGCGGCGCGCGCCATTTGCGCCAGCCGCTGCACCGCGCCTTCGATGTCCTTGCCGGCGACCATCATCAGGTCGGCCACTTCGTCGACCACCACGACCAGGTAGGGCATGGCCTCGGGGCGGATCTTCTCGCTTTCGAAGATCGGGCGGCCGGCGTCGTCGAAGCCGGTCTGCACCGTGCGCTCGAAGTGCTCGCCCTTGGCCGCGGCCTCGCGGGCGCGCTCGTTGTAGGAGGCGATGTTGCGCACGCCGATCTTGGACATCCGCCGATAGCGGTCCTCCATCTCGCGCACGGTCCACTTCAGGGCCACGACCGCCTTCTTCGGGTCGGTCACGACGGGCGCGAGCAGGTGCGGGATGCCGTCGTAGACCGACAGTTCCAGCATCTTCGGGTCGATCATGATGAACCGGCACTGCTCGGGCGGCAGGCGGTAGAGGATCGACAGGATCATGGCGTTGACGCCGACCGACTTGCCCGAGCCGGTGGTGCCGGCGATCAGCAGGTGGGGCATCTTGGCCAGGTCGGCGATGTAGGGCTCGCCGCCGATGGTCTCGCCCAGCGCCATGGGCAGGATGTGGCCGGACTTCTCGTACTCGGCCGAGGCCAGCAGGGCGCGCAGGTAGACGGTGTCGCGCTTCTGGTTGGGCAGCTCGATGCCGATGGCGTTGCGGCCCTGCACGACCGACACGCGGCAGGCGCGCGCGCTCATCGAACGCGCGATGTCGTCGGCCAGGGCCACGACGCGGGCGCTCTTCACGCCGGCGGCCGGGACCAGTTCGTAGAGGGTGACCACCGGGCCCGGGCGGATCTGGTCGATCTGGCCGCGCACGCCGAACTCGGCCAGCACGCTCTCCAGCAGGCGCGCGTTCTGCCGCAGCGCCGCCTCGTCGTGAGCGGCCTGGCGGGCCTTGGGTTGGGACAGCATGTTCAGTTCGGGCAGGTGGAAGCCTGCCTGCTGCACGAACTCGAAGGCGCCCTGGTTTTCGCGCAGCTCGCGGTCGGAGCTCTTGGGCAGCTTGACCTCGGCCACCTTCGGCCCGGCCGGAACGGTGTCGGCGAAGTCGTCCACGTCCTCGTCGTCCATCTCGTTCATGTCGAGCGGCGCGTCGAACACGGGGGCCAACTGCGGGCGGGCGGCCGGCTTGGGCGCCTGCTTGGCGATCGGGGCCTTGGCGGCCGGGCGCGCGGCCGGCGCGGCCTTGGCGCGGACCGGGACGGGCG
>NZ_JAAIVC010000043.1 GCF_010975005.1 Caulobacter sp. 17J65-9
GTTGAAGACGGCGCTGGCCGCCGGGGGCGCTGCGCTCGCGCCGGCGGCGGCCTGGGCGGCGACGCCCGCCGCGGCGGGCAGGTACGCCGCCGAGATGGCCGCGCTTCGCGCCTACGCCGAGAAGCACGTGCGCGATTACGGCCTGCCCGGCCTGACGCTGGCGGTGGTCGACGCCGACGGCTTCGAGCGCCGCATGAGCTTCGGCTACGCCGATCCGGCGCGGCGCACCCCGATCGCGCCGCAGACCCTGTTCCAGATCGGCTCCATCTCGAAGTCGTTCGTGGGCCTGGCCCTGTTCCGGAAGATCGAGGCCGGCGAGCTCAGCCTCGACGCCGACGCCCGCCAGCTGCTGCCCGACGTGCCCTGGCCGGAGGGCCAGGCGATCACCGTGCAGCAGCTGCTCTGCCATTCCACCGGCCTGGCCCACGACGCGCCGGTGTTCCCGCGCACCCCCGACGGCCGGCTGTGGGTCGGCTTCACGCCGGGCGGCGGCTGGTCCTACAGCAACACCGGCTACACGCTGCTGGGGATGATCGCCGAGCGGCTGTACGCGCGGCCGCTGGCCGAGGTGCTGGAGACCGAGGTGCTCGGGCCGCTGGGCATGACCGGCAGCGAGGGCGCCATCCTGGCCGAGGCGCGCGGGCGGTTCGCGCAAGGCTACAGCCCGCTGCAAGCCGACCGGCCGTTCCCGCAGGCCGGCGCGCTGGCCCCCGCGGCCTGGGTCGACGTCACCGACGGCGCCGGCTGCGTCGCCTCGACCTCGGCCGACATGGCCCGCTACCTGCGCTTCCTGATCGACGCCGGTCGCGGCCGCGGCGGCCCCCTGCTCTCGGACGCGTCCGCCGCGCGCTGGGTGAAGCCGGTGATCGACGCCCCCGGCTGGGCGCCCGGCGCGGCCTACGCCAACGGCCTGGCGGTGGTCGAGCTGGACGGGCGCAAGCTGCTGCACCACACCGGCGGCATGGTCGCCTTCAGCTCCTCGCTGCACGTCGACCCGGAAGCCGGGGTCGGCTGCTTCGCCTCCAGCAACGTCGGCGGCATCAACTACCGCCCCCGTCACGTCACCGCCTTCGCCTGCGAACTGCTGCGCGCGGCCCGCGACAAGCGCAAGGCGTCCAAGCCCGCCGCCACCGTGGCGAGCGTGGAGACGCCGGGCGACTACGCCGGGCGCCTGGTCGGCGCCGACGGCGAGACGGTCGAGTTCGTGGTCGCCGGCGGGGCGTTGAGCGCGCGCGTCGGCGGCCGCACGGCCGTGGTCGAACAGCAGGCCGACGACGCCTTCCTGATCCACGACCCGCGCTTCGCCGCCGGCCTGTTCCAGTTCGAGCGCGACCCGTCGGGCGCGGTGATCGGCGGCTGGCACATGAACGACGCCTGGCGCCGGCCGGGCGCGCCCGCCGCCCCCGCGCCCTCGCCGGAGCTCAAGGCCCTGACCGGCTTCTACGAGACCGACGACCCGTGGTACGGCGGCCTGCACATCTTCGTCCGCGGCGACGAGCTGTGGAACGACCTCGAGCGGCTGACGAAGCACGCAGACGGCTGGTGGCGCTCGGCCGGCGACGAGGCCTCGATCGAGCGCTACCGCTTCGAAGCGGTGGTCGCCGGCCGGCCGAAGCGACTGAACATCTCGGGCCGCGACTTCGTCCGGCGCGGCGCGTGAGCGGGGCGCAAAGCCTGCGGGACCAGCGCTGATCGTTCGCGGCGCCAGGCGCTGATCCGGCCGGCAACCTTGCTCCCGGGCCGCAGTTGAGGGCGCGGCGTCATCAGGAGCCTCAAGCCATGGTCGCGCAAACCGGAGCCGCGGGCCCGTCCGTCAAGGCCGCCGACAGCGAGAAGGCCGAGGCCAACCTGGCCCGGTTCGAACGGCTCGACTTCGAGGCCTGGAACAAGCGGGACTGGGACCTCTTCCGCCAGCTGCACGGCGAGAGCGTGATCGTCGGCGGCTTCGGCCAGCACACGGAAAACGTCGAGGACCACGTGGCCTGGGCCCAGGCCTTCCTGACGCAGAACCCCGACAACCAGATCGAGGCGCACCCCATCCGCATCGGCGCCGGCGACTGGACCGCGGTGACCGGCGTGTTCAACGACGGCTCGACCATGGCCACCATCGCGCGCTGGGAGAACGGCCAGGTCGTCGAGGAATACCTGTTCCAGCTGGTGACCGGGCGCTGAGCGCGGGGGCGCACGCGGCGAGCCTCCCGGTCGCCGGTACGATCACTCGAGCACCTTGCAGAGCTCGCCGCTCGCTGTGATGTTCCGCGCAGGTGGCGGCGGCCGCCGCGCGCACGGTGGGGCTGATGAGCCGAAAGGCAGGCGCCTTGTGAACCTGAAGCTTCTCGTCCCGGCGGTCGCGTTTCTCGGGCTGGCCGTGACCGTATTCGTCACGACCGAGCACGTCCGCGCCGCGGACCGCACCTTCGCCGGGCTGCCCGACGACGGCCAGACCGCCGCCTGGAAACGCAAGGCTCAGGCGCTGGCCCCGGTCGGCACGGACGACCGGACGGTCGAACAGCGCCTGCGCAAGGCCGGGCTGACGGTCGAACCCGCGCAGAACCACGCCTACGCGGTGAAGGAGCGCAGCGACTGCGCCCGCTGGATCGAGGCCAAATGGACCCTGGACGCGGACGGAAGGCTGAACGACCTGCAGACCTGGTCGGGCGGGGGCTGCAGCTGACGGCGCAGCGCCCGGTTGCCGCCTCCCCGCCGCTCCGACATGCTGAGCCGATGGGGGCTCAGTTTCTATTCCAGCCGGGCGACGACAGCTGGGCGACGTGTTCGTTCGAGATCGGCGACGCCCGGGTCGAGTGGTTCGCCAGCCGCCTGTCGGACGACGCGTTCGGAGACCTGATCAGCGCGCTCGCGGCGCTCCTGCGGGGCGGCGCTGCCGAAACGACGACGGTCTTCGTCGACGAGCCGGAGTGCCTGGGCGTCACGCTGGCCGTCGAGCCCCCCGCGACGGTGCGGGTGACCGTCACCCGGTTTCCGGACTGGCCGCTCACCGGGCGGACGCGCGGCGAGGTGATCTTCGACGAGGTCGCCCGCCTGCGAACCCTGGCGGGATCGGTCGTCGCGAACGCGCAAAGCATCCTGGCGACGCAGGGAGCGGCCGGCTACCTGGCGCGCTGGGGGACGCCCTTTCCGGACGCCTCGCTCGCCAAGCTCCGGGCGGCCCTGGACGAGCCGCGGGGGCGCTGAGCAATCTTGGGAAGAATCTACTTCGATATCGCCCCGTTCGGCGGCTACCCGGCGGGACCAGGCGTCTACTACGAGTGCGGCGTCTGCGAGGATTTCGTCCCCTCGATCCCACGCAACGCCGCCGCCTGCGCGTGCCGAAACATCGTCGTCGACGCCGACGCCGGCCGCGTGTCGGTGAAGGATCACGCGCGGTTCAGAGCGTTTCGGACCGCCTAGGCGGCGGTCTCGTTCGGGGTGGTCAGGGCCCACACGAGCGCGCCGAACCAGCCCAGGACCGACCAGCCCAGGAAGAAGTTGAGCGCGATGATCGCGCCCTTGCGCGGGTGCTTGCGGGCCAGGGCCAGGATCCCCGGCAGCATGTAAGGCGCCATGAGAAGCGCCAGGACCACGAGCACGATCAAATAATGGAACAGAGAAAACGAGCCCAACGTAACAATCCCCCCGGCTGCATACGTCCTGTTGTTCGCCGATAACGTAACGACGCGTCGCGCGAAAGTCCGCTCTCACCCCCGCCCCACGGGCCGAGCCCTCAGCCTTCCAGCTTCCCCGCCGCCTGCAGCGCCGCCAGTTGCTTGTAGATCGCCTGCGAGCCCTTGCCGCGCGCGCGCAGCAGACCCCAGAGGTGCGTGAGGGTCAGGTCGGTGCGGTGGATCTGGTCGGTGTGGGCGTAGGCGACCGAGCCCGAGGACATCTGCGGCGCGCCCGGCAGGAAGACGGCGTGCCAGTCGCCCTCCTCCTCCAGCAGCAGGCCCAGCGCCCAGCCGGCGTCGGTGGGGACCAGGACGACGGGCAGCTCCACCGCCTCCTCGTCCTCGTCGGCCCCGACGTTGCGGGCGACGTCCTGGATCAGGCTGAACTGGGGGATGATCTGGGCGACGCCGTCGCGGATCCAGGTCAGCACGCCCTGGCCGGGCTCGGTGCGGGCGAACAGGCCGGCGAGGAAGGCGGCCACGAAGACGGCGACGATCGTCACCAGGTTGCCGACCGCGATCCCGCCGATGCTGGTGACGCCCAGCGCCTCGACGAACGGCTCGGTGAAGCCGCCCACAACGCCGAGAATCTTGCTCAGCACGAACCACAGCACGAAGATCGGCAGCAGGAAGAGCGCCCCGCCGATGATCGTCGTGCGGGCGAACTCCAGCGCCTGGCGCACGCTCTCGCGGTCGCGCACGACGACGATCCGGCGGCGCTCGCTCATGACTCCGCTTCCCCGGCCAGCGCCTTCCTGCGCCAGGCGACGTACGGCAGGGTCAGGACGGCGGCGGTCAGCAGGTACAGCAGCAGGACGGCGGGGACGGCCTTCTCGGCCGGGAAGGTCAGCTGGGCGATGGCCAGGGCCACGCCGGGGTGGCGCGAGGCCGTGGCCAGGGCCAGCACGCTGCGCTCGCCGGGGCTCGGCCCGCCCAGCAGGTGGCCGGCGACCAGGCCCAGCACCACGAAGATCACGAGGGCCGCCAACGTCCCGTCGCCCACCAGGGCCGCCATGGCCGGGGCCGCCTTGACCAGCATCAGGACCAGGCCGGCCAGCAGCAGCAGGGTCGCCGCCTTCGCCAGCGGCCCGGCGACGCGCTCGGCCAGGCCTGGGGCCAGCAGGCGCACGATCACGCCGGCCAGCGTCGGGCCCAGCACCGTCATGAACACCAGCTTCGCCACGGCCGGCGCCGGTATGCTGATGTCGGCCGGGACGATGCGGTCCAGCAGCGCGCCCGCCAGCGGGATCCAGAGGACGGCGATCACCGAGGCCGAGAACAGCAGCGCCATGACGTAGTCGTGGCCGCCGCCGGCCTTGACCAGCTTCTTCGGCAGCAGCGGCGGGACCGGCGACAGGGCCAGCGCCACCAGCGTCACCCGCACCGCCTCGTGCAGCGGGATGGCCAGCACGATCGCCACGGCCAGGGCGAGCATCACCACGTTCATGGAGAGAAGCGCGCGGACCAGCCGCCCCGGACGGCGCAGCAGGCAGGTCAGTTCGCGCGGCCTCGTCCCGAGCCCGACCGTGAACACCAGCACCGCGATGCTGGCCTTCAGGATCAGGACGACGAGTGCGGCCAGGGTCATGAGCGCCCCTCCAGGGGCCGAGGCCGAGCGTGGATCGCGCGGGCGGGCGGCGCAATCCGGACAAACCCGGGGGGAGCGCGCGGCGGGAGGGCGTAGTCACCCTTCCTTCTCCCCTTGCGGGAGAAGGAAGGGCGCTCCCCCGCCCCAAGACGAGACCCCGGCTTTCTGCCTCGGCGGGGAATGCGCCTCAACCGATGAGCGCAGCGTCGTGAAATGCGAAAACCAGTCGCGAAATGTAAATCGACGCGGCACGAATCCTATTTTCTCGGCTCACCTCGGACTGGATCGCTCCCGCAGCGTCGAACCAAGGTCATGCGAAATAGACCCAGCCAATAGCCGGCCGGATAAACTTTCCAGAGCCGACACCCCCCGGCCATTGAACGAGAATGACGCCGCGAAACCCAAAGGCCACTGAGCCGCCCGGGATACACCTCGCAAGAATCCGGCGTTTTTCTCTCCCGCCTCTACAATATTGAAGATGCGCCGGCACAACCCCCGCGCTAACCGGGCGAGCAAGGCGGCGGAGCGATTCCGCCGCGCGTGCAGCTTTGACGTGATTTCCGCCGGGTCGGGCCGGCGCAGGGGGCATAATGCGACTTCAAGCTTCGCGCGCGGCGACGGCCGCGCTGGTGGCGGCGCTCGGCTGGGCGGCCGCCGGTCCGGCGTTGGCGCAGATCGCGCCCCTGCCCTCGCGCGAACAGCTGGATCCGGCCCAGCGCAGCGGCCCGCCCGAGCCTGGGACCCCGCGCGCGGAGCTGATGGTCGCCCCGGCCGAGCCCTGCCCGTTCGTCGAGTCGAAGCTCAGCTTCCCGCTGTCGGCGGTGGAGTTCCAAGGGAACGCCAGCCTGTCGGCCGACGAGCTGGCCCCGACCTGGTCGGCCAAGGCCGGCCAGACCGTGTCGATCGCCGAGGTCTGCGCCATCCGCGACCGGGCGGCCGAGACCTATCTGAAGCACGGCGTGCTGGCCCGGGTGGTCATCCCGCAGCAGGAGATCGCCGGCGGGCGGGTCGTGCTGGAGGTGATCGAGGCCCACGTCGAGCAGGTGCGCATCCTCGGCGACGCCGGCCCGGCCGGGAAGAAGGCGGCGCAATACCTGAAGAAGCTGGAGGGCCTGGCCCCGTTCGACATGAACGCGGCCCAGCGCTGGCTGCTGCTGGCCGGCGACGTGCCGGGCGTGCGGCTGTCCACCACCGTACGGCCGGGCGCGTCGGGCGCGCGCGGCGCGGTCGACCTGGACGTGACGCTGACCCGGGCCGAGCCGGTGAGCGTCACCGCCAACCTGCAGAACTTCGGCTCCGACACGGTCGGCCCCTGGACCGTGCTGGGCCGGGTCGACGTCGACGGCCTGACGCCCTTGGGCGAGCGCACCTCGCTGGTGCTGTACGGGACCACCGACCTGACCGAGCAGCGCGTCGTGCAGCTGGTCGAGGAGGCCCGCCTGGGCGGAAGCGGCCTGGTCGGGCGCATGTCGCTGGCCTATTCGGAAAGCCGGCCGGGCGACGTGCTGTCGCCGCTGGACCTGCGCTCCAAGTCGTTCGTGGGCACGGCCGAGGCGGTCTATCCGCTGGCCCGCCATCGCCGCCACAGCGCCTGGCTGTCGGGCGGCCTGAACTGGGTCGAGCAGCAGACCGACCTGTCGGACCTGCTGACCCTGACCGACGACGACCTGCGCATCGCTTTCGCCCGCCTGCAGGGCGAAGGCACGACCGAGGTGGCCAGCTGGCCGACCGCGCTGTCCGGCGGGGTGGAGCTGCGCAAGGGCCTGTCGGGCTTCGGCGCGAACGAGGCCGGCGATCTCGGCATGTCGCGCGCCGACGGCGATCCGCAGGCCTGGCTGGTGCGCGCCGACGGCCGCGCCGAGCTGGCCGTGGCCCAGCGCTTCTCGCTGAGCGCGGCCGGCATGGCCCAGTGGGCCGACAGCCCGCTGCTGGCCTATGAAGAAATGAGCGTCGGCAACCTGACCATCGGGCGCGGCTACGACCCGGCGGCGCTGTCGGGCGATCGCGGCGCGGCGGCGGCCTTCGAGGCCCGCTTCGGCCCGTTCGAGGCGGCCGGCATGCGCACCAGCCTCTACGCCTTCTACGACCACGCCTGGGTCGAGGACCTGGACGCCGGCGGCTTCGGCTCGCGCGACGTCGGCTCGGCCGGCGCGGGCGTGCGCCTGCGCCTGAACGACAAGGTCGCCGTCGACCTGGCCTACGCCCACCCGCTGGACCGCATCGACGCGTCCGACCCGAACAGCAAGCCGGACCCGCGCGTGCTGCTCAACCTCGTCGCCCGCTTCAACTGATCCTGCGCGCCCGGAGCCTGACAATGACCCGCCGCACGACCCGCACCGCCCTGCTCGCCCGCACCGCCCTGGGCGTCTCGCTGGCCCTCCTGGCCGCCCCGGCCCTGGCCCAGGTCTCGACCAACGCCGGCACCATCACCGGCTACAACAGCGCCGCCGGCAGCCCGACCTTTTCCGGCGCGAACTCGAACACGGGCGGCGCGGACGTGTCGACCATCACCCTGGACGGGCCCTGGACCGTTCTGGACTGGAGCGGCAACCTCAACCTGAACAGCGGCGACACCCTGAACTTCGTGTTCGCCAACCGCGGCGACATCGCGCTGAACCGGGTCAACACGGGCTCGGCCACCATCGACGGCGCCGTGAACGGCACCATAGGGACGACAGCCGGCGCCTACGGCGGCAACGTCTGGTTCATGAGCCGCGACGGCGTGGTGTTCGGCTCCAACGCGCGCGTGAACGTCGGCGGCCTGCTGGCCACCACCGGCGCGATCACCGACCTCAACTTCGTCAGCAACAGCTTCGGCTTCACGACCACCCCCGGCACCTCGGTCTATGTGATGTCGGGGGCCCAGTTGAACGTCCACGGCGGGACCCTGGCGCTGATCGCACCGAGCGTGGTCACGCAGTCCGGGTCGCTCATCAACGACGGTACGGCCGGCAAGCACTCGGACGTCCTGTACGGCGCGGCCGACGCCTACACCATCACCTTCGCGCCGGACGCCGGCGGCGACCTCGACCTGTTCAGCTGGACGGTGCCGGTCGGCAGCGGCACCAACGTCACGCCGATCACGCTGGCCGGCGCCACCACGGCGGGCAACGTCTACCTCGGGGCGGTCAGCCGCAACGCGGTCGGCGGCACGATCAACATCACCGGCTCGATCACCGCCAACGGCGCGGTCGCCAGCGGCGACGGCAACATCCTGCTGGTCGGCGGCGGCGGGATTTCGAACGGCGCGGCGTCGGGCCTTGCGGGCACGACCCTCGCGTTCACCGGCAACGGCGCGCAGACGGCGAACCGCGACGTGACCGTGACCGGCGGCGGCGACGTGACGCTGGGCGCCATCACCGGCGGCAACGACGTGACCCTGTCGTCCGGCAACCTGCTGACCACCGGCACGACCACCATCGGCCGCCACTACACCGTCACCGGCAAGGATTTCAGCGGCTCGCTGAGCCCGGTGTGGACCGGCGCGGTCCCGCACAACTACACCATCACCGACACGGCCTCCGGCCTGGTGCAGGGCAACATCAGCGTCAGCGGCAACCTGTCGATCACCACCCAGAACGGCGGTTCGCTGACCTTCCTCGGCGCCCTGACCTCGACCGGCGGCGACGTCAACCTGACCACCGTGGGCAACGGCTCGCTGCAGATCGGGGCCGTGAACGCCGCGTCCGGCAGCGTCGCGCTGACCTCGGGCGGCGCGATCACGCAGACCGGCGCGATCACCACCGGCACGCTCCGCGCCAACGGGGGTGGGAGCGTCACGCTGACCAACGCCGGCAACGCCATCGGCGTGCTGGGCGCCAGCGGCCATTCCGGCAATTTCGGCGGCGCGGGCTTCGCCCTGACCGACACCGGCGGCCTGACGGTGTCCGGTCCGCTGACGAGCAACGGCGACCTCGTCCTGTCGAACAACGGCGCGCTGGTGTTCAACACGCCGACGGTCAGCACCAACGGAACGGCGACCTTCACGGCGCCTTCGACGACCTTCAACGGCACGACCGTGAGCGGCAGCTACATCACGGTGAACGGGGCGACGACCTTCAACGGCGCCACCATGCAATCCGGCGGCAGCCAGAACTATCTCGGCGCCGTGACCCTGGCCGGGGACGCGTCGCTGACCAGCGGCGGCCCGGGCTGGGACATCCTGTTCGACGGCGCGGTCAACGGCGCCCATAACCTGACCGTCACCAGCAAGGGCAGCGTGCACTTCAACGGCGCCGTGGGCGGCACGACCGCCCTCACCTCGCTCAGCGCCACCGGCACCCAGTTCGGCGTCACCGTGAAGAACCCGGTCACCACGACCGGCGCCCAGACCTTCAACACGATGTGGATGGAGGCGGACACCACGCTGACCAGCACGGGCGCCGGTGCGATCACCCTGGGCCGGGTGAACGGGCCGTACAACCTCAACATCAACACCGCCGGCACGACCACGATCGGCTTCGTGGGCTACAACGACTATGTCGCCTCGGTGACCACGGACGCGCCCGGCACGACGGTGCTGAACGGCACGACCTTCGACGTCACGGGCAGCGCCACCTTCAACGACGCCGTCACCCTGGGCACGCCGGTCAGGATGAGCGCCGGCAGTGCGGTCACGTTCAACAGCACCCTCGACGGCACCGGTTGGCTGATGGTGGAGGGGACCGGGACCACCACGTTCAACGGCGCCGTGGGCGCGACCACCGCCCTGAGCATGCTGACCACCGACGCCAGCGGCACGACCGTCATCAACGGCGGCAGCGTCCGCACCTCCGGCAATCAGACCTACGGCAACAGCGTCATACTCGGCGCCGACACCGTGCTGACCAGCACCAGCAACGGCGCCATCTCCCTGGCCGCCGTGAACGGCGCGCGCAGCCTGACCGTCAACACCGGCGGCGCCACCAGCTTCAACGGCGCGATCGGCGGCGCGACCGCCCTGACCTCGCTGTTCACCGACGCGCTCGGCACGACGGCGCTCAACGGCGGCTCGATCGTCACCACCGGCGCGCAGACCTACAACGACGCCGTGACGCTGGGCGCGAACACCACCGTGGCCAGCACCGGCAGCGGCGCGATCACTTTGGGCGGCACGGTCGACGGGGCGCGCAGCCTGACGGTCAACACAGCGGGGACCACGACCTTCAACGGCGCGATCGGCGCGACCACCGTGCTGACGTCGCTGACCACCAACACCGGCGGCACGACCTTGCTGAACGGCGGCTACGTCCGCACCTCGGGCGCCCAGAGCTACGCCGACTCCACCATCCTCGGCGCGGACACCCTGCTGAGCAGCACCGGCGCCGCCGCCATCGGCTTCAGCGACGCCTTGAACGGCGCGTACAACCTGACCGTAACCACCAACGGGCCCACCAGCTTCACCGGCAGCGCGGTCGGCGCCGTCACCCCCCTCGCCTCGCTGACCACCAACCAGATCGGCACGACGATCCTGGGCGGCAACGTCACCACCACGGGGGCTCAGTCCTTCCTCGACGCGGTCACCCTGAGCGCGGCGACCATCACCCTGGCCAGCACCGGCGGCGGCGACGTCACGCTGGGCAAGACCGTCGACGGCGCCAGCCAGCTGACCGTGAACACCAGCGGGACCACCAAGTTCAACGGCGCGGTCGGCTTCTCGACCGCCCTGACCTCGCTGTTCACCGACGCGCCCGGCACGACGGCGCTCAACGGCGGCTCGGTCACCACCACCGGCGCGCAGATCTTCGGCGACGCGGCCACCCTGGGGGCCGACACCACCCTGACCAGCACGGGGTCGGGCATGCTGCGGTTCTCCACGTTCGTGAACGGCGCTTACGGCCTGACCATGAACACCGCCGGCAGCACCATCCTGGCCACGGTCGGCGATACGACCGCGCTGACGTCCCTGACCACCGACGCGGCCGGCTCGACGACGCTGACCGGCGGCGCCGGCGTGCGGACCTCGGGCGCGCAGACCTTCAACGACAACGTGACGCTGACCGGCACGGTCGCGCTCACCAGCACGTCGAACGGGAACATCCGGCTCGGCGGGACGGTGGACAGCGCCAACGGCCAGCAGGGCCTGAGCGTCACCACCGGCGGCGACACGATCTTCAGCGGCGCGGTCGGCGCGACCAACCAGCTGGCGTGGCTGTGGACCGACGGCGGCGGCGTCACCCGTCTGAACGGCGGCGCCCTCACGACCAGCGGCGCGCAGACCTTCGGCGACGCGGTCGTGCTGGGGGCGAACACCACGCTGAACGCCGGCGCCAGCGCCATCGGCTTCGCCTCCACCGTCGACGGCGCCTACGGCCTGACGGCCAACACCACCGGCGCCACGACCTTCAACGGCGCGGTCGGCGCGACCACCGCGCTGACGTCGCTGACCACCAACGCCGGCGGCTCGACGGCGCTGAACGGCGGCGCGGTCCGCACCACGGGCGCCCAGACGTTCGGCGACTCCGTCGTGCTGGGCGCGGACACCACCCTGACCAGCACCTCCGGCGGCGACCTCCGCTTCGGGGCGATCGACGGGGCCTACGGCCTGACGCTCAACACCGGGGGGACGACCCGTTTCAACGGCGCGGTCGGCGCGACCACCGCGCTCGCCTCGCTGACCACCGACGCCGGCGGCTCGACCGAGATCTACGGCGGCAGCGTCCACACCACCGGCGATCAAACCTACAACGACGACGCCATCAGGCTCGGGGCCGACACCACCCTGACCGGCCAGGACCTGAGCCACGTCTCCTCGATCGTCGGCCCTGCCTACAACCTGACGCTCGACTTCTCGGGCGCGGCCGCGGTGCACGGCCTCTCGCTGCGCAGCCTGAGGACGCGCGGCGCCGGCACGACCACGCTGTCGGGCTCGATCACCACCCTGGGCACGCAGACCTACGACGACGCGGTCATCCTGGGCGGGGACGTCACCCTGAACAGCAGCGGGGCGGTCAGCTTCAACTCCACGGTCGACGGGGCGCATGACCTGGCGATCAGCAGCAACGCGACGACCACCTTCATGGGCGCGGTCGGAGCCAGCACCGCGCTGACCAGCCTGACCAGGTCGGGGAACGGCGGCTCCATCGTGAACGGCGCCCTGGTGCGCACCACCGGGGCCCAGACCTGGGGCGGAAGCAGCCTGTCGACCAACGGCGACGCCACCTTCAGCGGCTCGAACCTGACCTTCGGCGCGATCAACGCCAACGCGGCGCTGAGCCTGACCTCCACCGGGACCATCACCGCGTCCGGCACGGTCGGCGTCAACGGCGACTACACCGTCAGCGCCGCCGACTTCGCCGGCCAGGCGCTGAACCCGACCTTCACGGGCATGGGCGACTTCAGCATCACCGACACGGCCGGCGGCCTGACCCTGGGTTCGCTGGGCACGCCGGGCGCGCTGACCGTCACCGTGCTGAACGGCGGCCTGACGGTGAACGGCGTGGTCGGCGCGGCCGGCGACGTCGGCCTGATCGCCGACGGCGACCTGACCCTGGCCTCGAGCGGGCGGGTGCTGGGCGACGACGTGCGGCTGTCGACCGACCAGGCCTTCGTCAACCAGCGCGGGGCCGACGCGGTGAACGCCGCCGGCCGCTGGCTGATCTATTCGGCCGGCCCGAGCGGCAACATCTTCGGCGGGCTGGACAGCGGGAACACGGCGGTCTGGGGCCGCGACATCTCCGGCGCCGCGGTGACCCAGAGCGGGAACCGTTACGTCTTCGCCGCCGCTCCGACCCTGACCTTCACCTCCACCGGCGGCAGCAAGGTCTACGGGAACGACGGCGCCTCGGTGATGGGCTACTCGGTCAGCGGGCTGAGCGACGGCGTGGCCGGCGCCTTCCAGGCCGACACCCTGTCCGACGTCGTCTCCGGCGGCCCGGCGCTCAGCTCGGCCGGCGCGGCCGAGCGCGCCACGGTCGCGGGCGGCCCCTACCAGGTGGTCGTCTCGGCCGGCGACCTGCAGAGCCTGGCCGGCTACCAGTTCGCCTTCGACAGCGCCGGCCAGATCGTGGTGACGCCCAAGGCGATCGGCGCCGACGTGGTGGCGGACAGCAAGACCTACGACGGGAACGCGAACGGGGCCGGCTCGGTGACGTTGACGGGCGTGCTGGCCGGCGACGCGGTCGGGACCACCGACGCGACCTTCACCTTCGACAGCCGCAACGCCGGGAACGGCCGCACGGTGACCGTCTCGGGCGTCACCCTGACCGGCGGCGACGCGGGCAACTACACCCTGACCCTCCCGGCCTCGGTGCTGGCCGACATCTACAAGCGCCAGATCACCGGCGTCGTCACCGCGAACGACAAGACCTACGACGGCTCGGCCGCGGGGACCGGCTCGGTGAGCCTGCAAGGCGTGCTGGGCGCCGACAGCGTCGGGACCACCGGCGCGACCTTCACCTTCGCGGACCGCAACGCCGGGGCCGACAAGGTCGTGACCGTCTCGGGCGTGACCCTGAACGGCGACGACGCGGGCAACTACACCCTGTCCCTGCCGGCCTCGGCGCTGGCCGACATCGCCAGGAAGACGCTGAGCGTCACCGTCGTGGCGAACGACAAGACCTACGACGGCACGACCGCCGGCACCGGCACGGTCAGCCTGGGCGGCGTGGTGGCCAACGACGCGGTCGGGACCTCGGCGGGGACCTACACCTTCGCCGACCGCAACGCCGGCCTGGACAAGGTCGTGACGGTCTCGGGCGTGACCCTGACCGGGGCGGACGCGGGCAACTATTCCGTGACCATCCCGGCCTCGGTGCTGGCCGACATCGCGCGCCGCGCCGTGACGGTGAAGGCCGACGACCTCTCGAAGGTGCGCGGCGACGTCGATCCGGCCCTGACCTGGACGCTGACGGCCGGCTCGCTGGCCGGCGGCGACAGCCTGACCGGCGCGCTGGTGCGCGCGCCGGGCGAGAACCCGGGCCTGTACGCCATCACCCAGGGCGACCTGGCGGCCTCGGCCAACTACGTCCTGACCTTCAACCCGGGCGAGTTCGAGATCACCCGCCCGGCGGTGGATCCCAGCCAGTCCGGCGGCGGCCCGGTCCTGCAGGCCCTGACCCAGCCGACCCCGCCGACCCTCGGCGGCAACCGGGTGAGCGTGACCCTGGACCTGGACGGCGGCGTGCCCGACGGCGACACCCGCAAGTGCGAGGCGGGCGAGTCCGGCTGCAAGAAGACGAACTGAGCCATCGGAGCGGCGCGCGGGCTTTTGAGTCCGCGCGCCCTTCCCAAACCCGTACGTCCCGACGAACGTCGGTGTAGGCGGCCTCGCCAGCCGCCGTACATCACAGCCCGAGCCGGGCACACGTGCAAGAGGTCCACAATCCAATTCGGAGGTGAACAGTGCGCACTCTTAAGCTGTACACTTACGGTGCACTTGCAATTGCGTCCTTGCTGATCAGCTCTTGTGATAGCGGCTCGACCGACACACAGCATAATTCGGCGATAGAGGCCGATATTTCGGCGACCTCTAGCGCACTGACAAGAGACGATATCAGCAAATATGGGCATGCCGCTCTTCGGGCAATGGCGGATAACTACGTCGCACAAACTCCGATAAATGCGAGCAAGCTTATAGGTCGCGAGTTTTCCATCGAAGATTCCGCTGCAGTTGATTATAGCGCTTACAGTTCCAGGTCCGGCGGAACGATCAAATACAGCACATCCCCAGAACAGTGGGTGGCCGAGTCTTTCGACGCCGGCGAGAATGGCGATTGGCTTGCTGGCTTCATGATCGACAGTGGGCTGCCTGGGTCACGTCAAGGTTCAGTCGATGGAGAGAACGCTTTCGGCGCCCGATGGACGACCGAAATTTATGAAGCCGAACAGGTTGCCCTCGTAAACTTCAAGCAATTTAGAGAATATGACGGGGATGGCTTGCCGTCGAACGGCACACCTGAACGCGACGGAAACATTTACACGTTCACGACGGACCTAGCCGCAGGACAAGACGCGCCGAGCGCGATTTGGGTTGTGAGCGGGGTAATTGCTAAATTGCCGAGCGGCCAAGCGATCGCATGCTACCGGGAAAGATTAACTCCGCCGACGTATCGCAGCGAGACATATACATTGACGAAATCGTGTCTCATTGGCGCAGACATTCGGCGCGTAGCGTTGGTCAATGAACAAACCCGCGAAGTGCTTGCCGAATGGAAGCAATCAAGCGGCAACGCCAGCGCAAAATAGCAGCCATGCGCGAGGCGATTGCCACCGCGCTGAGGACCGCCAGCAGCAACCCCAGGCCTACCGAGAAGGACATCAGCACCACCAGCGCGGCCAGGCCGATCAGGCCGTAGGCCGTAGGCCAGGTAGCCGTTCCGCTTGAGCCCCCTGCCCTTCACCGCCCGCACGGGCGCTGTAAGCGGCTTAAGTCCCATGGCTGATGCGAGCGCGCGGGTCCGGGCCGGTCAAGGACAGGCCCGCCGGGCCTGCCGCGCCGCGGCGCGCCTGCGGCGCGTCCTTGAGCGGCCCGGTCCCGCGCGCAAACTGGCCTGCATGGGATCTAAGCCGCGCCCCGCCCGACGGGGCGGTTCTCGACCGGGAGGACGGGCCGCTGGACATTGGCCATTCAGCGCCTGCAGTTGCGCCCCATGTATATTGAGAACGCCTACACCAGCCGGGACAGCCTCTCCGACAGGGATTTGCAGCGTCTGCTCAGCGCTCTGAGAGACGAAACCGAGCGATATCGCTTCACAATCCGCAACTACCCGCCCGACCGCATGGAGAAGCACGGCGCGCCCTTCCTGGCGCGACTGGAGGCGCGCGTTCAGGAGGTCGAGCGGCTCGTACGTGAGCGGGACAACCAATCCGGCTGAACGCCCCCCTTCCGCCCACCGCCGAACCCCCTTAGCGTTCAGCCCCTTACAGTGAAGCTTTGGCGAGCAGTGCGGTGGTGCGCGTGAGCAGGCGTTGGTTGGGGGCGGTGGTCGCCGCGGTCGCTTTGTCCGCCACCAGCGGCGCGGGCGCGCGGGGCCTCGCCGACATGGAGGCCCGCTACCAGCAGAGCGCGTCGGCCAAGCGCGTCAACGACGTCCACAAGATCGCCGACCTGCTCGAGGCCTATTACGCCAGGACCGGCCGGCTGCCGCTGGATCAGCGCATTCCGCCCAGCGGCTATCTGACCGTCATCGTCGGCGCGCCGAAGGTCGAACGGCGGCTGCAGCCGCGGGGCAATCCGCTCGGGCGTGAGGCGCCCGTCCTCGCCTCGGCGGAGATGCTCGCCGCCCTGCGCGAGGCGCTCGGACCAGAGGTGAGACTGCCCGTCGATCCGCAGAAGGCGCCGAACGGCCCGCCGAACGCCTACTACGTGCGCTTCCGGCCGAACGGGCAGTACCTGGTCACCGGCTTCCTGCGCCAGCCGTACGATTTCACGATCCAGGTCGCGCCGGACGTGTACGTCTATGCGCTCAGGTCCGAGATCGGCGACTGGGGCGATCCTTGGGACCACGCCCGCGTGACCCGCCAGGTGCCGCAGACGGAACGCGAAGCCATCCGCGCCGCCGGCGCCGCGGAAGACCGCCGCTTCGGCCAATGGGTGGACGGGGCTGGGAACTAGGGCGGGCTCCGCTGACAGATCGGGATCGCCCGGCTCTACCTGCGGGCGGTCGGCGCACCTGTAGCCGATGCAAACGGATAAGGCGCAGCTGAGCGACGAACTACGGCTTGCGGCGATACACGCCGCGGAAAGACGTGTTGGGGCCGCATGAGGTCTCGTCTTCAACGATCATGAATTCGTCCAGCAGGACGAAATCGACGCCGCACCCGTCATCGTCGAGCCGAGCGTGATTGCCAGAAACGCGCAGAAGCCCTGAAAATTCCGCGTGATGGTTCCGGCCGTCGCCATCGTCCCAATCATCGACGCCGGACGCCCGCAAACCGTCTTCGCCAAGCCCGACCTTGACGCTCATGACCCCGTCGCTCTCCCAGACGCCCTCCCATGCTGACGTCGGCGGAGAAGATTCTGTCGCCGCCTGCCGCAGCCGTTTGGATTCAATCCAGCCGGAAGTCATGGTGTCATGGCCAGGCATGAATACGCAGGTATATCCATCCTGCGAAATGCTGGTCACCACACGATCCTTCGGGATTACATAGGAGCGCTGGAGACAATAGGCCTCATCGCCGGGGCAGATTTCGGCGCCGCCATGAAAATAGGCCCGCCCTTCCCCCACGACCTCCGCGACGCCAGAAAGCGGACTCTGTCCGCAGATCTTGGCCGAAGCAGCGGCGCGCGTCCGATCCTCCTTGGTCACGTCCTTAACGGAGGCCGAATTCGCGTCGGTCGTCGCCGGCTTTTCGCAGGCCTGCAACAAGACCGCAGCAGCGGCGATGATCGCTAGATTTCTCACGGCGCGGCCCCCACCAACTTGGCTGCAATTGGCCGGGATTAGCGGTGGAAACGTCCGGTTTCCAGCCAAAGTCGACGTCCGCTTTCGCCCCATAGCGGACATTAGGCGAGCCTCACCCATGCTTGAGCTTAGGTCCGAGCGAGGTGGTTCCGATAGACGGTGCTGATGAAAGTTCCCGTTCGCCGGTCTAGGGATGCAGTCACCAGCGTCAAGGGACAGATCTGCGCGACCTGTCCCTTCAAGCCTTCCAATTGCGGAAGGCCATAGAAGGCATTCTTCGGATCGCGGTGATCAATAAACCAGCGCCCGCCCAGACTCTTCCTGAAAACCTGGCCCACGTAACGGCTTGCGCCGTCGAGAGTGGCGGCTTCCGAAGGCGCTCTCGCTTCGGCCAGGGAGGCGTAGCGCGACAACGCCCAGCCTTCGAGGGCTTCAAAGGATTCTGGAGTAAAATCCAGCTTCGCCCGCAGCTCTCCAGGTAGGCCGTCGAGAAACCGCGCCAAAGCGCCGTCCATATCGATCAACCAGTATTCGAACTGATCCTGGCGAGCGGCGCCCGCTTCGGCCACCACGGACTTTCGTTTCTTCGGTTTGAAAAACTTTGCGAACATTGAATATGCGCCAGCGTCGATACGCGCACGGTAAGGGACGCAATGTCCGCTCACCACCCAAAGCGGACATTCACAGGAGCCGCCCGCCCCCGCCTACCCGCAGCTCTCCAGCACCCGGCAGGCCAGCGGCAGCTGTTCGAACCACTCGGGCGGGACGTAGAGCTGCAGGGTCAGGCTGAGCCCCAGCGCCAGGGCCAGCACGTGCATGGCGCCCAGCATCACCCGGGTGCTGAAGCTGATCGACCCGGCCCGCCCGCCGGCCACGCGTTCGGGCGAGCGCTCCCAGCCCAGGTCGGGGGCGCCCAGCTCCGCCTCCAGCCTGACGGTGTAGCGCGCCAGCTTGCGCACCTGGCCGCGCAGCTGGGTGTAGTGGAACGCCACCAGCACCGAGAACCAGAACGGCAGCCAGGCGGCGGCCGTCCACATCCAGGTCGGGCCGTCGCGGTGGGTGACCGTCAGCACCCAGGCCGAGGCCGCCGCCACCGCGGTCATGCCGAACTGCACCAGCCGGTTCATCGCCACCACCAGGGCGATGATCTCGCCCCGCAGCGCGTCGTATTCGTGCAGGTGGAACTGGGTCTGCCGCTCGTCCATGCGCCCCCCGACGCGCGCCGCGCGCAAAGGCTAGCAGCGACGGCCCCGCTTGGCGACCGGCGGTCGCCGAAGCGGACGTCACGTCCGTAAGCCGCTGCGTTCCCGATGAGGCGAAGCGGCTACTTCGCCATCTGGCAACCGCTGAAGACCGCCCGGAGCTTCGAGGGCTCTCCGTCCAGGGTCGAGCTGACGTCGATCATGCTCGGGATCTGCATGCCCGACACGCTCTGATAGTCCACGCCCACCGTCAGGTGGGTGACCCCGGGTCCGGTGGTCGGCACGTAGTCCGCCACGTAGCGGGTCAGCACCAGTCCCTTGGACGAGGGCCTGAAAACCGGCTCGATCGACGAGCGGTACGTCGGCCCGCGAACCTCGATGCGTGAAATGGTCAGGTTGCGCTCGAGGTCGACGGTCACGTCGGCGTCGTCCTCCTTGTAGGCGACCCGGTATCCGCCCGCCCGCGGCGTCACCGTCGCCGCGGTCCCCGAAGGCGGGAACGGCGAGTTCACCATGAACAGGCTCCAGGTGTAGAAGACGCCGCGGACGGCGTCGTCCGCGCCCTGGAAGATCTGTTGGATGCCGGCGGCGGCATCGGCTTGCCGCGGCGCCCCGGTGTCGACCCCGTCCACGGCCGCGGCGCCCTGGGCGTCCACCCGCGTGGTGAACTTCAACTGGTCGAAGATTTCGAAGGCGCCGGTCATGCTCGGATCGCCGCGCGACTGGCCGAGCGTCGTTTCCCAGTCCGGCGTCAGCGTGCAGGTCACCCCGCCGAACCCCTGCCGCTGAAGGCTGTATTGCGCCGCCCGCCCGTCCGCGACGACCTTGGCCTGGTCCAAGGTCTGGCCCGCCGCGCTCGTCGCCGCGAGCAGGCCGAACGCCGTCATCATCACCAAGCGCACGCGCAAGCCTCCCCCGCCCGAGGGGGAAGGCTAAGGTCGGCACGATCGCGGCGCAAGGCGGTCACCGGACGCCGCCCGGCCGTCTAGGCTGCCCCGGCCCGCTCCAGTCGGGCGAGCAGTTTGAACCCCGCGTAGGTCTCCCGCGGGATGTGGCGGTGGTAGCAGTCCCAATAGCTCTCCACACGAGCCTTGGTCAGCCGGACGAACTCCGGGTTCTCGGCGACGAATTCCCGTACGGGCTGCGAGACCTCGCGCTCGAACGCGGCCTCGATCTCATCCAGGATTTCGACGACGTACTCGCCGATCAGCCTGACGATGAAGGGCGCGGCCCACGGCGCCTGTGAAGCAAGTACGCTGTCGAGCGCACGCTGTCGGACGTACCCGTCGTGGTGGCGGGTCAGCAGGCAGGCGAGGACGCCGCTCTCGACACGGCTCGGGCGAGGCAATCGACCTGCGTCGACGTAAAGCCGCTCCGGAATGGACACAGGCCGACCCGCGACGGAGACGTCGAAACTATCCGGCGAGAGCGTGGCCCCGGCCTCGACGATCATGCGGACAGGATCGTGCGCGAGGCCGGCCGTCTCGGCGGGAAAGGCTCCGGCAAGGCGCGCCGCTAGGTTCATCTGGCCAGCTTAGCGGGAGGGACAGCTCGTGTCCGCTCACCACCCAAAGCGGACATCGCCGCAGACTTCAACGCGAGCACTTCCAGGCGGGCGGAGGGCAGGAGGTCGCGCAGTCGCGGGCGGGGTCGGCGCCGTCGGGGCCGACGGGCCCCATGCAGTAGCCGCCGCAGCGGCCGAGGATCTTCCCGGTGTCCTTCTCGAAGTAGTAGGCCGGGCCGTCCCAGTCGGCGCCGCAATCGACGAAGCCGACCTTTCCGCAGTAGCGCGGCGCGCTGCAGTCCCTGGCCACGGCCCCGATCTCGGTGTCGCCGGCCGGCAGTTTCGCCGGAACGGCGGCGTTGCAGGCGGCGAGCTGAAACGCCAGCACGGCGGCGGCCCACGGCTTCATCGGTGCAGCCCTACTTCCCCGCCGCCGCCTCGACGATCCGGTCGAACACCGGCCGGCAGGACCACGGCTTCGGATCGCAGCGGACCTGTCCGGCGACCACGACCGCCACCTCCGCGTAGGGCCGTTCGGCCGAGCGCGCGGGCAGGCGCGCGACGATACGCGCGAAGGCGGCCTCGGCCTCGCCGCCCGGGGCGACCTCGTAGCTGGTCGAGACCGAGCCGCCCTCGCAGCGCGCCCACAGGCGCCGCTCGTCGGCCTGGCTGAAGCTGAAGGTGACCGGCTGCTCGGGCACGGGCGCGCCCTGGTGGCGGGACGTCAGCGCCGCGCAGGCCGGCGGCGGGCCGCTCGGGATCGGCCGGATCGACGCCGGCAGGGCGGTCGGGACCAGCTGGTCGATCGCCAGCTCGCAGGAGGTCCGGCCGGGCTCGCAGCGCATCCGGCCGGAGACCCGCACCCCGACGTCGACGAACGGCATCCCGCCGGACGACCACTCGTCGCCCAGCGGCAGGCGCTTTTCGATCGGCTCCCAGGCGAAGTCGGCCGGGCTGTCGCGCTCGATCCGGAAGGGCAGCACGCCGCCGCAGACGGCGTCAGAACTCAGCAGGCTCCCGTCGTACTGGCTGATCCGCCGATGCGCGGTGAGGGTCGCCGGGAGGTCGGTCACGACCGTGCCGTCGGGGCCGTCCTTCAGCGGGCGGCAGGCGTCCTCGGCCCGCGCGGCCCCGGCCAGCGCCAGGGCGGCGAGGGCCAGCCCCCAGGTCGAAAGCCGTCGTCCCGCGCGCATGTCCGTCGCCCCTTGTCCCGAGAACGCAGGCTAGCCGCCTTCACCACCCTCACCTAGCCCTCCTTCTCCCCCTGAGGGAGAAGGAGGGAGCCCGCGCACCGGAGCCCGGCAGGGCGAAGGTCCGCGCGGGAGGATGAGGGGTCGCGCCGAACTGTCCGCGACCACGCGCCTGCGGATCGCAACGGCCGGCGTCGCGAGCCCCCTCATCCTCCCACGCAGGCCTGCGGGCTCACGCCCTCCGGCGCGCGTGTCCCTCCTTCTCCCGCAAGGGGAGAAGGAAAGGCTAAGCCGCCCTTGCCCGCCCGTCCGTGGCCGCGGCCACCGCCGCGTAGAGGTCCGCCGCGGTCAGCGGCTTGGCCAGGTGGCCGTCGGCGCCCGCCGCGCGGCCGGCGGCGATGTGCTCCGGCAGCGCGTTGGCCGAGAGCATCAGCACCGGCGTGCGCTCCCCGCCCCGCTCGGCTTCGATCTGGCGCAGCGCGCGCACCGCCGACAGGCCGTCGACGCCAGGCATCTGCATGTCCATCAGGACGAGGTCGAAGGCCTCGGCGCGGAAGGCGGCCAGGGCCTGCTCGCCGTCCTCGACCGAAACGAGCTCGGCGCCGGACGCCTCCAGCAGCAGCTCGACGAGCCGGCGGTTGGTCGGATGGTCGTCGGCCGACAGCACCTTCAGGCGCCGTTCGGCCGGCTCCAGGGCGGCGGCGGCGGGGGCCGGGCCGAGCGCTTCGGCGGCGGCTGGGGTCACCGGCAGCTCCAGCCAGAAGGTGGCGCCGCGGCCGGGCGTGCTCTGCGCCCCCAGTTCGCCGCCCATCAGGCCGGCCAGCTCGCGCGAAATGGCCAGGCCCAGCCCGGCCCCGCCATAGCGCCGCGTGATCGAGCCGTCGGCCTGCTGGAAGCGTTCGAACACCCGGGCCATCTGCTCGGGGGTCAGGCCCGCGCCGGTGTCGCTGACCGACAGGCGCACGCCGTCCAGGGTGCGCCGCGCGCTCAGGCGCACGCAGCCGGCCGGGGTGAACTTCACCGCGTTGGACAGGAAGTTGGTCAGCACCTGGCGCACGCGAAGCGCGTCGCCCTCGACCAGGCCCTCGCAGTCGGCGTCGACCTCGACCTCGAGCGCCAGGCCCTTGGCGTCGGCCTCGGGCTGGGCCAGGGCCGCCGCCGTGCGCACGGTCTCGCCCAGGTGGAACGGCTCGCGCGCGATCTCCAGCTTGCCGGACTCCACCCGCGCCAGGTCCAGAATGTCGGCCAGCAGGCGGCGCAGCGTGGCGCCCGAGGCGCGGATGGTGTCGACCAGCTCGCGCTCGGGCGCGGCCAGCGGGCGCGAGGCCAGCACGTCGGCCACCCCGATCACCCCGTTCAGCGGCGTGCGGATCTCGTGGCTCATATTGGCCAGGAACACGCTCTTGGCGGCGTTGGCGTTTTCGGCGTCGCGGCGGGCCTGGTCGTAGCGGGCCAGCATGGCGGCGATCGGCAGGCAGGTCAGCGGCAGGGCCGCCAGACCCAGCTGGGTCTCGAACACGGTCTCGCGCATCTCGTCGGCGCCGATCGAGCCCCAGCCGTGCACGCTGAGCGTCAGGATCACCGCGCCGGACCAGAACGACGCTCCGGCCGCCCCGGCGACGCCGAAGCGCAGGGTGGCCAGCACCGCCAGCGGGGCCAGCATGGCCACGTCGGGCGGGCCGTAATCGTCGCTCAGCCACACGCACACGCCGAAGATGGCCGCGGCCAAGCCGGCGGCGGCGGCCATGTCCGGCCACTTGAAGCTGCGCTTCAGCGGCGCGTCGGCCAAGGCCAGGCCCAGCGGCGTGATCAGCACGATGCCCAGCGCGTCGCAGGCGAAGAAGTCCCAGAAGCCCTCGGTCCAGGGCCGGCCGGTGCGCATGGCGATCAGCGGCGCGGCCAGGGCGGCGGCCACCAGCGGCGCGATCACCGCCGCGCGCAGCAGGAACTGCAGCAGCCGGCGCGGCTCGGCCACGTCGGCCCCGACCAGGCCGCCTCGGCGCAGCAGGAAGGCGGCCAGCGCGATCTCGGTCAGGTTCACCACGGCCGAGGCTGCGCCGACCATCGGCGGGCGCCCGGCCACCAGGGCCGAGGTCATGGCCGAGGCGAAGGCGGCGGCGCAGACCCCGAAGCTCCAGCTGCGGTCGGAGGGGCCGCGCAGCAGCAGGACCAGCGCGATGGCGTTGGTCGGCCAGATCGCCGACACCGCGCCGACCTTGCCCAGCCGCGCGGCGCTGATCGACACGGCGGCCAGCAACAGCCACACCCCGACCAGCTTGGCCGCCCGCACCCAGCCCGCCCCCGCGTTCGCCCCCGAACTCGCTCGTGTCGCCCCGCCTGTGCTGCGCATCGGCGTCAGTCCTCGTACCCAGACCGGGAGCGTGCGCCCGCACGCGCTAAGTCAGGGTTAAAGGCGACGCAGGGTGATCCCCCGTTTTGGGTAGGGGCTTCCCTTCTCCCCTTGCGGGAGAAGGTGGCGCGCAGCGCGCGCCGGATGAGGGGTGCCTGCACGACGCCGACCGGCCTGCGAAGGCGACGCCCATCCCTCAAGCCGCGACGCCGGCACCCCTCATCCGACCGGCTCCGCCAGCCACCTTCTCCCGCAAGGGGAGAAGGAAGCCCCTCATCCGAGACCGCCATCGGGAACCCTCGCGCGCCCTTGACAGTCCCCGGCGCATCCGACAGAAACGCGCACCTTCGCAAGACGGGACGCCCCGGCCCCAGAATCGCCGGCAAGTCTTTGATTTTGTTGAGTGCCCCTAGCTCAGCCGGTTAGAGCATCTGACTTTTAATCAGAGGGTCCTGGGTTCGAGTCCCAGGGGGCACACCATCTCCTCCGAACGTCGCCTCTCTTCCCCTCTCCCCTTGCGGAGAGGGAGGGGCCCGCCGGCCGCAGGCCGGTGGGAGGGTGAGGGGTCGCGCGACGACGGCCGCGCCTACCGCTTCGACTTCGGCCGGGCTTGCGACCGTTTCGTCTTGGGCTTCGGCGAGGGTTTCAGGGCCTGCACGGCGAGGTCGGCGCCGACGTCGATCACCCTCGCCGCCAGGACGGCCCCGATCGCCGCGCCGGCCCCCGTGCCGATCCCGGGAATAGCCGAGCCGATCGCGCCGCCCAGAAGCGCTCTGGCGGCGGCGTCCTTCACCATCGGATGCCCAAGAACGTCTGCGGCCGCCTTCGCCATCGCGTCCTTGGCGATGCGGAGGTCCTCCACGTCGCAGCGGCCGTCCCCGTTCAGGTCGCCGACGAAATGGAAGGTCGCGGTCGCGGCCGCCCCGGCCTTGCGGCCGGCCCGCCCCGTCAACCCGGCCGCGCC
>NZ_JAAIVC010000044.1 GCF_010975005.1 Caulobacter sp. 17J65-9
CAGCAGCTCGGCGTCCTGGCCGGACAGCGGCGCGCGCGGCGCGAGCGCGGGCGTGGAGTAGGCGGAAGGCGCCGCCGGCTGCGTCGTCGGGGTCTGGGCCTGGGCGGCGGGCGCGGCGCCCACGGCGAGACCGGAGACCGTGGCGAGAAGCAGTTGCAGCAGCGGAATCAAGATGCGGTCTCCTCCGGCGAGCACGGGATGTTGCAGGTCGACCAAGCTCCCCCTAGGGTCTCGTCGAATTTATGGCGCGTCGCGTGACGCCGCCCTAGTCCCAAGGTTGTCTCTCCCATGACCCGACCCCTCTTCAAGGGCGTGATCACCGCCCTGGTCACACCTTTTCGTGACGGCCACGTCGACGAGGAGGCCTTCGCGCGTCTGCTGGAGCGGCAGATCGCGGCCGGGGTCCACGGCGTCGTGCCGGTCGGCACCACGGGCGAAAGCGCCACCGTCTCGGCCGACGAGCACAAGAAGGTGGTCGAACTCTGCGTCCGTCTCGCCGGCGGCCGTACGCGCGTGATCGCGGGCGCGGGCGGCAGCGAGACGAACAAGGTTATCGAACTGGTTCGCCACGCCAAGTCCGTCGGCGCCGACGGGGCCCTGGTGGTGACTCCGTACTACAATCGTCCCAGCCAGGAAGGCCTCTATCGCCACTTCGCCGCGATCAACGACGCGGTGCAGATGCCGGTGGTGCTGTACAACGTGCCGGGCCGCACCGGCGTGGACATGTCGAACGACACGGTCGCGCGCCTGGCCCCGCTGCCGAACGTGGTCGGCATCAAGGACGCCACCGGCGACCTGGGCCGCGCCAGCCTGATGCGCGGCTTCGTCGACGAGAGCTTCTCGCTGATCTCCGGCGATGATCCGACCTTCCTGGGCTATCTGGCCCACGGCGGGCACGGGGTGATCTCGGTGACCTCCAACGTCGCGCCCGAAGCCATGGTTGCGCTTTACGAGGCGGCCGCGCGGGGCGACTACGACACCGCGCGCAGCTGGCAGGACCGGCTGATCAAGCTGCACAAGGCGCTGTTCCTGGACAATTCGCCCGCGCCCACCAAATACGCTCTCAACCGGCTGAACCTTTGCGCGGAGGACATCCGCCTGCCGCTGGCGCCCTGCGCCGACGCGGTGAAGCCGGCCATCGACGAGGCGTTGCGTGAGGCCGGCGTAATCTGACCATGAGCCAGCAACAAAGCGGGCAGAAGCTGATCGCCGAGAACCGGCGGGCGCGCTTCGACTATTTCCTGGAAGACTCGATCGAGGCGGGCCTGGCCCTGACCGGGACCGAGGTGAAGTCGCTGCGCACCGGCCGGGCCAACATCGCCGAGTCCTACGCGGCGGTGGAGGGGCGCGAGATCGCGCTCGTCAACGCCGACATTCCGCCCTACGGCCACGCCAACCGCTTCAACCACGAGCCGCGCCGGCCGCGGAGGCTGCTGCTGCACCGCAAGCAGATCGACAAGCTGATCGGCGCGGTGCAGCGGGAAGGGCGGACCATCATCCCGATCCGGCTGTACTGGAACGAGAAGGGCATCGCCAAGCTGGAGCTGGCCCTGGCCAAGGGCAAGAAGCTGCACGACAAGCGCGAGGCCAGCGCCGAACGCGACTGGGCGCGCGACAAGGCGCGCCTGATGCGGGAGAAGGGGTGAGCGACGGCCTCGCCGGCCAGCCGCTCTATCGGCGCGTGCTGGGCGAGGCCTGGCATGCGCTTCCCCCGGCGGTCCGGCGCATGCACGAGCTCGACGTGACCGCGGCCGCGGGCGTGGCCCAGGTCGAGCGGGGGCAGCACCCCCTGGCCCGGCTGATCGGGGCCTGCATCGGCGTTCCGGCCGCCGGCCGCGACGTTCCTGTCCGGGTTTTCTTCACGCGCGAAGGCGGCGCCGAGGTGTGGCGACGCACCTTCGGCGGCCGCAGCTTCGTCTCCCGCCAGGCGTGCGGACCCGCCGCCGGCCTGAAGGTCGAGCGCTTCGGGCCGATCACCTTGTGGCTGGCGATGGAGGTCGAGGGCGATCGCCTTCGCATCGGCGTCCGGCGCTGGGCGGCCTTCGGTGTGCCCCTGCCGCTGGGCCTTGCGCCGGTGCTTCAGACCTACGAGACCGTCGAGGATGGGCGATTCCTGTTCGACGACGACATCCGCCATCCGCTCGTCGGGCTCATCGCGCGCTATCGGGGATGGCTGGAGCCGGTCGAGGACGCAGCATGATCACCGCCGCCGACATCGAAGCCATCGAGCGGGCGACGCTGGCCGCCCTGCCGCCCCGCGCTCTGGTCGAGGACGACGGCTGGCTGCTGGCCGCCAACGACGGGGCGATCGGACGTGTCAACAGCGTCGTGCCGCTGGACGAGGGACGCGACCATCTGGCTGACAAGCTGGACCGCGCCTTCGCCTTCTACGCCGACGCCGGCCTGCCGCCGGCCTTCCGGGTCTCGCCCTTCGCCGGGCCGGGCCTGGAAGCCGCGCTGGGCGCGCGCGGCCTGCGGCCCGAACAGCCGACCGCCGTGATGGTCGCCGACACCGCCGCGGTCGCCGAGACCCTGGCCGTGATCGCGCCGGCCGAACGCGTCGCCACGCCCGACGAGGCCTGGCGCGCGGTGTTCCTGGGCGCGGGCTTCGATCCGGTCGAGGGGGCCAGGCGGGCCGCCACCCTGGTGCGCGCGACCGACGCCGCCTTCGCCCAGGTCCGCGCCGACGGCGAGACCGTCGCCATCGGCGCGCTGGGCTTCGGCGCCGGTTGGGCTGGGATCCACGGCATGCGCACGGCGCAGGCCTGGCGACGCCGGGGGCTGGCCCTGCAGGTGCTCGCCACCCTGGTCGCCGCCGCGAGCGAGCGCGGCGTCGGACGCCTGTTCCTGCAGGTGGAAGAGGCGAACGCGGTCGCCATAGCGCTCTACGCCCGCCTCGGCTTCGTCACCGCCTATCGCTACAGCTATTGGCGGCCCGCCCAGCCCTGACGCTTCTGGCCTGAGGTCGACGGCCGACCCCCGCCGAGGCATGCTCGGATGCGTTGGCGGAGGGGACGATGCGGAAACTTGGATTGGCCTGCGGCCTGGCGGGCCTGACGCTGCTGGGCGCATGCGCGACGACCGACGAGGGGGGCTGGACCGGCGCGGGCGAGCCGTTCGGTCAGGCCGAGACGACCTGCCGCCAGGAGGCGCAGCGCGCGCCGGCCTCGGCGCAGAAGGGCGCCTTCGAGGAATGCATGGCGCGGGCCGGCTGGCGCAGGCTCTGAGCCGGCCCGGCGCTCAGGCGTCGATGTAGGCCCTTGCCGCCTGGAACACGTCCTCGAACATCTCAGGCGTCAGCACGCGGGTGTTCTGGTTGTACTGCGAGCAGTGATAGCTGTTGAACAGCCGGTAGGGGCCGACGTCGGCCTCGACGCCGTGCCCGCTCGGGACGCTCGACGCCTTGGCCCCCAGGGCCTTCAGCACGTTCTTGCGGGACACGTCGCCCAGGGTGACGATCGCCTTCAGCCGGGGCAGGGCGGCCATGCGCGCCGTCAGGAACGGGCGGCAGGCGGTCTCTTCGGCCGGTAGCGGCTTGTTGGCCGGCGGGGCGCAGCGCACCGCGTTGGTGATCATGCAGTCGATCAGCTCGAGGCCGTCGTCCGGACGCGCCTCGTAGCGTCCGCGGGCGAAGCCGAACTTGATCAGGGTCTCGTAGAGCAGCACGCCGGCGAAGTCGCCGGTGAACGGTCGCCCGGTGCGGTTGGCGCCCATGCGCCCCGGGGCTAGGCCCACGACCAGCAGGCGCGCCTGCGGATCGCCGAACGAGGGGGCGGCGCCGTTGAACCAGGTCGGCTCCTTGGCCTTGTTCTCCTCGCGATAGGCGACCAGGCGCGGGCAGATCGGGCAGTCGTGCGGGGGCTCGGGCGGGCCGAGCAGCGCTAGTTTCTCGGCCATGTGCGGCTCAAGCTCTGTGAAAAGATTTCTTCAAGGAACGCGTCGTCGGGTCGATCGACTGCAACGACGTGCTCCGGCCGGAAGGGGATCTCGGCGCCGTGCGTCAGGTAGACGTCGCCGCCGCCCTTAATCGACGTCGGCGTGTTCGCGAGAAGTCCGACGTAGCCGTCCGGCACAATCTCCGAAACGACCACCCACATCCGCTCGACTTCTTCCCATTGTTCGCCAGCTTCGTTCTCAAATGCGATCTCGAACAGGAGCTTGGCGGCGACACCTCGGCCCAGGCCGTGTCGCACGTCAGCCGGCGGAATTTCGAACGTATCGGGTGTTTCGGCGTGGCGCTCCTCTCCTGAGGCGAGGCGCCATCCGTCTTCATGCAGGTTCGCAAGTCGCATCAGGAAAGGTCAGAACTCGTCCTGGGCGTCGCGTTCGGCCGGGGTCTGCGCGGCGTCGGGCTGCAGGAAGCGCGGCGTGTGCGCCTGGGTGCGCGGCCGGCCGACCAGCGGCATCAGGTCGACCAGGTCGACGAAGGTGTCGGCCTGGCGGCGCAGGTCGTCGGACGCCATCGGCGGCTGGGATTTCACGGTGGATACGACCGTCACGCGCGCCCCGCGTCTCTGGACGGCCTCGACCAGGCGCCGGAAGTCGCCATCTCCGGAGAAAAGCACCAGATGGTCGGCCGCTCCAGCCAGCTCCATCATGTCGACGGCGATCTCCATGTCCATGTTGCCGCGCCAGCGCTTGCGGCCCTGGGAGTCGGTGAACTCGCGCGCGGGCTTGGTCACCAGGGTGAAGCCGTTGTAGTCGAGCCAGTCGACCAGCGGCCGGATCGGCGAGTAGTCGTCGCCCTCGGCGATGGCGGTGTAGTAGTAGGCCCGGATCAGCACCCCGCGCCGACGGAACTCGTCGAGCAGCTTCTTGTAATCAATGTCGAAATTCAGCGCCTTGGCGGCGGAATATAGGTTCGCCCCGTCGATGAAGAGCGCGATGCGGTCGGTGGGATAGAAAGTCATTTTTTGAAATGTCCCCGCAGGGTGGAAGTATGACGTCGCTCGACCAGGCCGTGGTGGTCGCGCTGGGCTCGAATCTGAAAGGCGACCAGCCTTCGATCGAGGCCCTGCTGGAGGCGGCCCTGGACCGTTTCGCGCCCGAGGGGCTGACGGTCGTGGACCGGTCTTCCTGGTGGCGGTCGGCGGCCTGGCCGGATCCGACCGGACCTGCCTACCTCAATGGTGTCGCGATTGTCGAGACGGGCCTTAAACCCTTGCAGGTCTTGGCCGTGCTGCGCCGGATCGAGGGCGCGTTCGGCCGCCGGCGAGGGGAGCCCAACGCCGCCCGGACGCTCGATCTGGACCTGATCGCGCACGGCCGGACTCTACTCCTGACCGACGAGCTCGTCCTGCCCCATCCGCGCGCCGCCGACCGGCGGTTCGTGATGGGCCCGTTGGCGCAGATCGCGCCGGGCTGGACGCATCCGGAAACCGGCGCGACGGCGGCGGATCTGGCCGTTTCGGCGACGGTGGGGCGGGACGCCGCGCCGGTTTGAATTCGCCCTGCGGACGCCACATGTTGCACTTGCGAGAGCCGCCCGTTAAATTCGCTGGTTCAAAGCCCTAATTCTGCCGGGGCTCTCCCCAGCCCCCATCCGAGGACAGCAATGGCCCGCGTCACCGTCGAAGACTGCGTCGAGAAGGTTCCGAACCGCTTCGGCCTCGTGCTGCTGGCCGCCCACCGGGCGCGTTCGATCTCGGCCGGCGCGCCGCTGCTGCTCGACCGCGACAACGACAAGAACCCGGTCGTGGCCCTGCGCGAGATCGCCGAGGACAAGGTCGAGCCGGAATCGCTCCGCGAAAACCTGATCGGCACCCTGCAGCGCGTCGACGAGCGCACCGAGGCCGAGGAAGAAGCTGAAACCCTGGCGCTGCTGGCCGAGCCGCAGCACATGCAGATGAGCGAGGCCGAGTTGGTCCGCGCTCTGCAGAGCGATCGCGAAGGCGGTCAGGAGGAGCGCTACTGACAGCCCAGGCGGACGGTTCGCGTACCAGAGCCGCGCTCGCCGTCGTTTCGGCCGAGCCGTCCACCGCCGCTGTCGGCAGCGACACGCCCGTGAGTACGCCTGTGAAGGCCGAGGCCAAGCCTCGGCCGAAGTTTTTACGTCAGTTCGAACTGATCGAGCGGGTCCGCAGCTACGACCCGACCGCCGACGAGGCGCTGCTCAACCGCGCCTACGTCTACGCGATGAAGATGCACGGCTCGCAGCTCCGTGCCTCCGGCGATCCCTACTTCGCCCACCCGATCGAGGTGGCCGGCATCCTGACCGACTACCGGCTGGACACCGCGGCCATCGTCACGGCCCTGCTGCACGACGTCATCGAGGACACCTCGGCCTCGCGCGACGACATCGCCGAGATGTTCGGCGACGAGATCGCCGAGCTGGTGATGGGCGTGACCAAGCTGTCGCGCCTGGAGATGCAGTCGGAGCACACGCGCCAGGCCGAGAACCTGCGCAAGTTCATCCTGGCCATCTCCAAGGACGTGCGCGTCCTGCTGGTGAAGCTGGCCGACCGGCTGCACAACATGCGCACCCTGCAGCACGTGTCGCCGGCCAAGCGCGAGCGCATCTCGCGCGAGACCCTGGACGTCTACGCGCCGCTGGCCCGCCAGATCGGTTGTCACCGCTTCGCCACCGAGCTGGAAGAGCTCTCCTTCGAGCACCTGAACCCGACCGCCCGCAAGGCGATCGCGCGCCGCCTGGAAGTGCTGAAGCACGAGCAGGGCCCGGCCGTCGCCCAGGTGTCGGAAGCGATCGCCGACCGGCTGGAGAAGGCCGGCATCTCGGCCCGCGTCTTCGGTCGCGAGAAGACCCCGTTCTCGATCTGGCGGAAGCTGCAGCGCAAGTCGCTGGGCTTCTCCCAGCTGTCCGACATCTACGCCTTCCGCGTGATCGTCGAGAACGAAGAGGACTGCTACCGGGCCCTGGGCGTCATCCACCGCGCCTGGCCCTCGGTGCCCGAGCGGTTCAAGGACTTCATCTCGACCCCGAAGCGCAACAACTACCGCTCGCTGCACACCACGGTGATCGGCCCGCGCGGCATGCGCATCGAGATGCAGATCCGCACCGAGACCATGGACCGCATCGCCGAAGAGGGCGTGGCGGCGCACTGGAAGTACAAGAACAAGAGCTACGGCTTCGACGCCGAGGCGGCCGCCGAGGAGGGCGGGCGCGACCCGATGCAGAACCTGCGCGGCCTCGTGCAGGTGCTGGAGCACGGCGGCGGCGACGTGGAGGACTTCGTCGAGCACGCCAAGCTCGAGATGTTCCTGGACCAGGTGTTCGTGTTCACGCCCAAGGGGCGGATCATCAGCCTGCCGCGCGGGGCCATGCCGCTGGACTTCGCCTACGCGGTGCACACCGACGTCGGCGACACCGCCATCGGAGCCAAGGTCAACGGCGAGCTGCGCCCGATGCGCACCCAGCTGACCAACGGCGACGTGGTCGACATCATCCGCGGCGCCAAGCCGGACATTCCGGCGGACTGGCGCTCGCTGACCGTCACCGGCCGGGCCCGCTCGGCCATCCGCCGCCAGATCCGCCAGACCGAGCGCGAGGAGTTCCTGAAGCTGGGCCGCGCCGCCATCGAGCAGGCCTTCGCGCGGGCCGGCAAGAACATGGCCGACGTCTCGCTGCGCCCCGCCTTCGAGCGGTGCATGGTCGAGGACGAGGAGGAGCTGTTCGAAGCGGCCGGCCGTGGCCGGGTCGAGGCCATGCGCGTCCTGGAGGCGGTCTTCCCCGGCCTGAAGGACAGCGAGCGGGCGGCCGCGGCCGCGCGCACCCGCATCGAGGACGGCAAGTCGGGGCGGCTGTTCGTCCGCGGCGGCGGCCTGACGCCGGGTGTCAGCGTTCATTTCGCACCGTGCTGCAGCCCGGTGCCGGGCGACCGCATCGTCGGCATCATGGAGCCCGACACCGGCCTGACCGTGCACACCATCGACTGCGAGCGGCTGGCCGAGTTCGAGGACCGCGAGGAGCTCTGGCGCGACCTGCAGTGGACGCCGGAAGCCGAGCGCAACGCCGTGGCGGCCGCGCGCCTGCGCGCCACCATCCGCAACGCGCCGGGCGTGCTGGGCCAGGCCTGCACCATCATCGGCGAGGCCGGGGCCAACATCATCAACCTGAAGATGGCGCACCGGCAGTCGGATTTCTTCGACGCCGAGTTCGACGTCGAGGTGGTCGACGCCAAGCACCTGACCACCATCGCCGCCGCCCTGCGGGCCTGCCCCTCGGTCGAGACCGTCGACCGGGTGAGGGGGTAGTGCGCTTTCTCCCTCCCCTTCATGGGGAGGGACAGGCCTGCGGAGCAGGCCAGGGTGGGGAAGCATCGATCCACCTCCCCACCCGGCCCCTTCGGGGCCACCCTCCCCATAAAGGGGAGGGATAGGCTCAGCCTCAGGCGTTCGGGGCGCCCGTCGTGTTGACCATCCACGGCACGCCGAAGCGGTCGATCAGCGAGCCGTAGCCCGGCGACCAGAAGGTGGCGTTGAACGGCATCACCACCTTGCCGCCTTCGGAAAGCGCGTCGAACCAGCGGCGCGCCTGCGCCGCGTCCTCGGTGTGCAGCGTCACGTCGAAGCCGTTCTTCGGCTTGTCGATGTTCGGGGCCCAGTCGGTGTCCATGTCCGCGCCCATCAGGGCCTGGTCGCCGACCTCCAGCCAGCAGTGCATGAGCCAGTCCTTGTACTGCGGGCCGACCGGCATGTCGGGCGGGCCTTCGCCATAGGGGAAGGCGGCGGTGATCTTGCCGCCCAGGACCTTGGCGTAGAACTCGAAGGCCTCGCGGCACTGGCCGCGGAAGCTGAGGCTGGTGACGATCTTCATGGGCGCTCCGTCGGGTTCGGGGTGGCGAAGGTCGACTCGCGGACCGGCGTTCGTCAACTGGGCGCGGCGGGCGCACAGGCGTTTACGCGGACCCATTCAGGTCCTATTGAGCCGCCCATGACCTCTGAAGACGTTCTCGACGAATTCCGTGCGGCCGGCGCGCTCCGCGAAGGCCACTTCGTGCTGTCCTCCGGCCTGCACAGCCCTGTGTTCCTGCAGAAGAACCTGGTGTTCATGAACGCCGACCGCTGCGCTCGGCTCTGCAAGGCTCTGGCCGAGAAGATCACCGCCCAGGTGGGCGCGGTCGACGTGGCCATCTCGCCCGCCGTCGGCGGCATCATCCCGGGCTACGAGACGGCCCGCTGGCTGAAGGTCCCGTCGATGTACGTCGAGCGGGAAGGCGGCGAGTTCAAGCTGCGTCGCGGCTTCGGGATCGAGCCGGGCGCCAAGGTCGTGATGGTCGAGGACATCGTCACCACCGGCCTGTCGTCGCGTGAGTGCATCGCCGCGATCAAGGCGGCCGGCGGCGACGTGGTCGCGGCGGCCTGCATCGTCGACCGCTCCGGCGGCCGCGCCGACGTCGGCGTGCCGCTGATCGCGCTGGCGACCCTGGACGTGCCGGCCTATCCGGCCGACCAGCTGCCGCCCGAACTGGCGGCGATCGCGATCGAGGATCCGGGCAGCCGGAGGCTGTCGAAGTGAGCGGCCGCGTCCGCCTGGGCGTCAACATCGACCACGTCGCCACGGTCCGGAACGCCCGGGGCGGGGCGCACCCGGAGCCGCTGCGCGCGGCCCGGTTGGCGATCGAGGCCGGGGCGGACGGCATCACCGCGCACCTGCGCGAGGACCGCCGGCACATCTCCGACGCCGACATCGGCGCCCTGTCGGAGCTGTGCCATGGCGTCGGCAAGCCGCTGAACTTCGAAATGGCGGTCACGGCGGAGATGCGCGACATCGCGCTGCGCCACCGGCCGCACGCCGCCTGCCTGGTGCCCGAGCGGCGCGAGGAGCGCACCACCGAGGGCGGCCTGGACGTCGCCCGCAACCACGCCGCCATCGCCCCCGTCGTCCGCGCCCTGCGCGACGCCGGCGTGCGGGTGTCGCTGTTCATCGAGCCGGACCCGGTGCAGGTGGCGGTGGCCGAGGCCATCGGCGCCCAGGTCGTGGAATTCCACACCGGCGCCTACTGCGAGGCGGTGATCCACGGCCGCGATCCGGCCCCGCTGCTGGAAGCCCTGAAGCGCGGCGCCGTCGAAGCCGAGCGGCGCGGGCTCGAGGTCCACGCCGGGCACGGCCTGGACTACGACACCGCCCAGACGGTGGCGGCCATCCCGCAGGTGGTGGAGCTGAACATCGGCCACTTCCTGATCGGCGAGGCGATCTTCGTCGGCCTGGAGACCGCCATCCGCACCATGCGCGCGCGTATCGACGCCGCCCGGCCGGGAGCCTGAGCCGGTGATCCTGGGCATCGGCGCGGACCTGACGGATATCCGACGGATCGAGGAGACGCTGTCGCGCTTCGGCGACCGCTTCACCAACCGCTGCTTCACCGAGATCGAGCGGACCCGCTCCGAGCGCAAGCCGGACCGCGCCTCCAGCTACGCCAAGCGCTTCTCCGCCAAGGAGGCCTGCGCCAAGGCGCTGGGCACCGGCATGCGCAGCTACGTGCACTGGCGCGACATGGGCGTGGTCAACCTGCCCACGGGCCAGCCGACCCTGGCCCTGACCGGCGGCGCGGCCGAACGCCTCAAGGCGCTGACGCCGGCGGGGATGACCCCGTATATCCACCTGTCGCTTACCGACGATCACCCGTATGCGCAGGCCTTCGTCGTCATCGAAGCCTTGCCCGCGTCACAATGAGCGACTACCGATTTTCCGAGAGGGGCGGACGGCCCCGGGCGGGGACTGAACAGCGATGAGCACCGTGGAAACCGGCGGAGCCCAGGCCGCCGAGCCGAGCGAAACCGCCGAAGCCGCGGCCGCGGCTGAAACCTCCGCCGCCGCCGAGCCGTTGACCGCCGGAGCGTCCGCGGGCGCGGACTTCGAGGAGCCGGTCGAGGAAACCGACGACGTGCCCGCCCACGCCAAATCCGCCAAGGATGAGTTCGTGGAGATCGCCAAGACGATCTTCTACGCGCTGCTGATCGCGCTGGTGCTGCGGATCCTGTTCTTCCAGCCGTACACCATCCCGTCCGCGTCGATGGAGCCGAACCTCTACGAGGGCGACTACATCATCGTGTCCAAGTGGAACTACGGCTACAGCCGCCACTCGATCCCGTTCAGCCCGCCGCTGTTCCACGGCCGCACGCCCGGCAAGGGCCCGGCCCGTGGCGACATCGTCGTGTTCAAGCTGCCCAGCGACAACAAGAGCGACTACATCAAGCGCGTGGTCGGTCTGCCGGGCGACCGCATCCAGATGCGCGACAACCACCTGTACATCAACGACGTGCCGGTGAAGGACGACGTGATGGGCCCGATCGAGGTGCCCACCTTCTACGGCGTGCCGCGTGAAGCGACCGAGATCCGCGAGACCTTCCCGGAAGGCAAGAGCTTCACCACCCAGGACTTCGGTCCGGGCGGCGATCTGGACAACACCGACGTGTACGTGGTGCCCGAGGGCTACTACTTCATGATGGGCGACAACCGGGACAACTCGATCGACAGCCGTGTCGACCCGCGGTTCAACGGCGGCGCCGGCGTCGGCTTCGTGCCGGCCGAAAACCTGGTCGGCAAGGCCCAGATCATCCTGTTCTCGTGGCACCCGGGCGCGTCCCTGTTCAAGCCCTGGACCTGGTTCACCAAGGTGCGCCCGAGCCGGTTCTTCACGCCGCTGAAATGAGTGTGCGCGCGAAAGCCGTCGCGGACCTCGAACAGAAGCTCGGCCACGTATTCAACGACCACGACCTGCTGGAGCGGGCCCTGACCCATTCCAGCGTGGGCGAGGGCGCGCGCCGGGTGATCGACTACGAGCGGCTGGAATTCCTGGGCGACCGGGTGCTGGGCCTGCTGGCCGCCGAGCGCCTGATCGAGGCCTATCCCAAGGCCAAGGAAGGCGAGCTGTCGCCCAAGCTGCAGGCTCTGGTGAACCGCGAGGCCTGCGCCCGGGCGGCCCGGCGCATGGGCGTGGGCCCGGCGCTGCGGCTGTCGCCCGGCGAGACCAAGACCGGCGGGCGCGACAAGGACACCATCCTGGGCGACGCCTGCGAGGCGCTGATGGCGGCGGTCTATATCGATGGCGGCATGGAGGCCTCGCGCGCCATGTTCGGCACGTTCTGGGCCGACGAGTTCGCCCACCTGGACGCGCCGAAGGTGAAGGACGTGAAGTCCCGCCTGCAGGAATGGGCGCAGGGCAAGGGCCGGCCCTTGCCGACCTACGAGGTCGTGAACCGTGAAGGTCCCGACCATGCGCCGACCTTCACCGTCGAGGTGAGTGTCGAAGGAGTGAAGCCTGAGCGGGCCGCAGGGCGTTCCCGCCAGGAGGCGGAGAAGGCCGCGGCCACCGCCATGCTTGAACGCGAAGGATTGCTGTGAACCAAGAAACCAAGACCCGCGCGGGTTTCGCCGCCGTCATCGGCGCCCCGAACGCGGGCAAGTCCACCCTGGTCAACCGGCTGGTCGGCACCAAGGTGTCGATCGTCACCCAGAAGGTGCAGACCACGCGCTTCCCGGTGCGCGGCGTGGCCATCGTCGGCGACGCCCAGATCGTGCTGGTCGACACCCCCGGCATCTTCAAGCCGCGCCGCCGGCTGGACCGGGCCATGGTGCGCTCCGCCTGGGGCGGGGCCGAGGACGCCGAGGCGGTGGTCCACCTGGTCGACGCCCAGGCCGAACTGGCCGTGCTGGACGGCAAGGACGCCAGCCCGGCCGACAAGCGCGCCCACATCGACGTGGAGAGCATCGTCGAGGGCCTGAAGGCGTCCGGCCGCAAGGTCATCCTGGCGCTCAACAAGATCGACGGCATCAAGCGCGACCGCCTGCTGGCGCTGGCCGACACGCTTTTCAAAGCCGAAGTCTACGATGAGGTCTTCATGATCTCGGCGGCCAACGGCTCGGGCGTGGACGACCTCGCCGCCCGGCTGGCGGCGCTGATGCCGGACGGCCCGTGGCTGTACCCCGAGGACCAGAGCGCCGACGTGCCCTCGCGCGTGCTGGCCTCCGAGATCACCCGCGAGAAGCTGTACCTGCGGGTCCACGAGGAGTTGCCCTACGCGGCGGCGGTGGAGACCACCAAGTTCGAGGAGCGCAAGGACGGCTCCGTCCGCATCGAGCAGAACATCTACGTCGAGCGCGACAGCCAGCGCCCGATCGTGCTGGGCAAGAACGGCCAGACCCTGAAGTGGATCGGCCAGAAGTCGCGCGAGGAGCTGCAGGAGCTGCTGGACCGCCCGGTGCACCTGTTCCTGCACGTCCAGGTCAACGAGCGCTGGCAGGACGACCGCGCCCTCTACGCCCAGTTCGGCCTGGAGTACGACGTCTGATCTGATGGAGTGGACCGACGACGCCTTCGTGCTGTCTGCGCGCGCGCACGGCGAGACCGGGGCGATCGTCGACCTGCTGACCGAGACGCACGGGCGCGTCGTCGCCTACGTGGCCGGCGGCGCGTCGCGCAAGATGCGCCCCTTCCTGCAACCGGGCGCACGCGTGATGGCGCAATTTCGCTCCCGCGTGTCGGAGCAGATGGGCTCGGCCGCCCTGGAGCCGGTGGGGGAGGGGCCCGCGGCCCTGTTCGACGACAGCCTGGCGCTGGCCGGCCTGGCCGCCGCCGCGGCGGTGGCGCAGGGCGCGCTGCCGGAGCGCGAGCCGCATCCGGGCGCCTTCTACGCCTTCGACGCGCTGGTCTCGGCGCTGGCCGTCCCCGACATCTGGCCGGCGGTGTTCGTGCGCTTCGAGGCCGGCCTGCTCGACGAACTGGGCTTCGGCCTGGACCTGACCCGCTGCGCCGCCACCGGCACGACCGACGATCTCGTCTATGTCAGCCCCAAGACCGGGCGCGCGGTCAGCCGCGCCGCCGGCGAGCCCTACAAGGACCGCATGCTGGCCCTGCCGCCGTTCCTGCTGGCGTCGCAGGCCGGCTTGCGTCACGGTGAAGTGGGGGCTGGGCTGAAGCTGACCGGCCATTTCCTGGAGGCGTTCGTGTTCAACGCCCTGAACAAGCCGCTGCCGCCGGCGCGGGTGTGGATGGTCGACCGGCTGACCGACGCGGGGCGGCTGTGAGCGCTCGCCGCAGGATCCCGCTGAACTGGCTGGTGCTGGCGATCTCGGCGGTCCTGGCGGCCGTGGTGGTTCTCGTGGCGGGGCGTCCGACCGGACCGGCGCGGGTCATCGTCGGCGAGGTCGTCGAGGCCGGGTACTACTGGAAACCGCACGCCCGCCGGGCCCTGGTGCGGTTCGACTCCGGGAACAAGCGTCTGGTGCTGCTGCCGCGCTCGATGGCCTGTGAAACCGGCGACAGCCTTCGCGTGATCGAGACGCCTTACCGCATCGGCGCGACCTTTACCGCCGTGCCCGAAGGGTGCGTGCGCCCGCGCTGATCGAGTTTCTGTGGACCGCACGGGATCCGCCATTCCGGCGGCCCAGCGGATAGACTAGTGGGCGAGCGGGTGATTCCGCGCCCGAGATGACGAGTACCGGTCCCCATGACCAAGCATTTCAACCCGGACGACGAAGGCGGCCGCATCGTAGACGAGCCGATGGGCGAGGCGCTGTCGCGCCGCTACCTGGCCTACGCGCTGTCGACCATCATGCACCGGGCCCTGCCGGACGTGCGCGACGGCATGAAGCCGGTGCACCGGCGCGTCATGTACGCCATGCACGAGATGCGCCTGAACCCCGAGGCCGCGGCGCGCAAGTGCGCCAAGGTGGTCGGCGAGGTGATGGGCTCGTATCACCCGCACGGCGACCAGGCGATCTACGACGCCCTGGTGCGCCTGGCGCAGGACTTCTCGCAGCGCTACCCGCTGGTCGACGGCCAGGGCAACTTCGGCAACATCGACGGCGATAGCGCCGCGGCCATGCGCTACACCGAGTGCAAGCTGACGCCCGCCGCCCAGCTGCTGCTCGCCGGCATCGACGAGGACGCGGTCGACTTCCGTCCGACCTACGACGGCCAGGACGAGGAGCCGGTGGTTCTGCCGGCCGGCTTCCCCAACCTGCTGGCCAACGGCGCCACCGGCATCGCGGTCGGCATGGCCACCTCGATCCCGCCGCACAACGCCGCCGAGCTGATCGACGCCTGCCACCTGCTGCTCGAGAACCCGCAGGCGACCACCGCCGACATCATGACCAAGCTGCCCGGGCCGGACTTCCCGACCGGCGGCGTGTCGGTCGAGACCAAGGCGGCGATCCACGAGGCCTACGAGACCGGCCGCGGCGGCGTGCGCCTGCGCGCGCGCTGGGAGAAGGAAGACCTGGGCCGCGGCGTGTGGAGGATCATCGTCACCGAGATCCCGTATCAGGTTCAGAAGTCGCGTCTGATCGAGCAGCTGGCCGACCTGATCGAGAACAAGAAGGCGCCGCTGCTGGGCGACGTGCGCGACGAGTCGGCCGAAGAGATCCGGCTGATCCTCGAGCCGAAGAACCGCACGGTCGAACCTGAAATCCTGATGGAAAGCCTGTTCAAGCTTTCCGATCTGGAGACCCGCTTCCCGATCAACATGAACGTGCTGGACGGCAAGGGCACGCCGCGCGTCATGGGGGTGAAGGACTGCCTGCAGGCCTTCCTCGACCACCGCCGCGACGTGCTGATCCGCCGGTCCAACTGGCGTCTCGAGCGCATCGAGCGGCGCCTGCACGTCCTGGAAGGCCTGCTGATCGCCTTCCTGAACCTGGACGAGGTGATCCGTATCGTCCGCGAGGAGGAGCACCCCAAGGCCGAGCTGATCAAGGCCTTCGGCCTGACCGAGGTCCAGGCCGACTTCATCCTCGACACCCGGCTGCGCAACCTGGCCAAGCTGGAAGAGATGCAGATCAAGGGCGAGCACGAGAAGCTCGCCGCCGAGCGTGACGAGATCAACTCGCTGCTGGGCTCGCCGGCCAAGCAGTGGAAGCGCATCGGCAAGGACCTGGCCGAGGTGCGCAAGGTGCTGCTGTCGGCCCGCCGCACGACCTTCGCCGACGCCCCGCAGGTGTCGGCCGACGTCTCGGTCGAAGCCTTCGTCGTGCGCGAGCCGGTGACCGTGATCCTGTCCGAACGCGGCTGGATCCGCTCGGCCAAGGGCAAGGTCGAGGACCCGTCGGAGCTGAAGTTCAAGGAAGGCGACAAGCTCGCCTGGCTGATCCCGGCCGAGACCGTCGACAAGCTGCTGATCTTCGCCTCGGACGGCCGTTTCTTCACCCTGCCGATCGACAAGCTGCCGTCGGCCCGCGGCCATGGCGAGCCGCTGCGCCTGATGATCGACTTCGAGGAAGGCTCGAAGATCGTCGCCGTGTTCGCCCACAAGCCGGGTCGCAAGCTGTTCCTGGCCTCGAAGGCCGGCTACGGCTTCATCCTGCCGGAGGAGGAGGCCATCGCCTCGCGCCGCGCCGGCAAGCAGGTGCTGAACGGCGACGCGGCGCTCTGCCTGCCGGTCGAGGGCGACCACCTCGCGGTACTCGGCGACAACGGCAAGGCGTTGGTCTTCCCGCTGGCCGAACTGCCGGAAATGCCGCGCGGCAAGGGCGTGAAGCTGCAGAGCTATCGCGAGGGCGGCTTCAGGGACGCCACCACCTTCGCCGCGGAGGCTGGCCCCGAGTGGGTCGACGGCGGCGGGCGCCGCCGCCAGTGGCCCGACTGGAAGGACTGGCTGGGCAAGCGCGCCCAGTCCGGCAAGGCCGCGCCCAAGGGACTGAAGAAGTTCCGGTAAAATCCCTCTCCCGGAGGGAGAGGGCGGGGCCCATCGCGTCAGCGATGGGAGGGTGAGGGGTTACGCGGCCGGCCGCGTACCCCTTCAGCCCCAAGTCCGGACAGCTCCGTAATCCCTCACCCTCCCAGCCCTTCGGGCCGGGCCCCTCCCTCTCCCTCCGGGAGAGGGGGCGCTCACCCGGCAGCCGCCGCGGCGCGCTTGGCCTCGCGGGCGACCTCGTCGGGCGTGGGCACCAGCACGGCCATCTGCACCGGCTTGCCGGTCGCCTCGGCCACCAGTTCGGCGGTGCGGGTCTCGACCGCCTCTTCCAGGCGCTTGAGGAACTCGGCCTTGGGCAGGCCGGCGGGGATGGGTTCCAGGAACTCGATGGTGGCCACCCCTGGGTTCTTCTTGGCGCTGGTCTGCTGCCAGAACAGGCCGAGGTTGGTGGCCAGCGGCACCACCGGCATGTCGAAGTCGCTCGACATGTGCCAGACGCCCGAACGGTAGCGGAACCGCTCGCCGATCTTGGCCAGGTTGCCTTCCGGATAGATCAGGATCTTGCGGTTCTCGGCCTTGGCCTGGGCGGCGCTCTCGCTGAGCGCCTTGCGGGCTTCCGGACCGCCGCAGTTGTCGACGACGATGGCCCCCAGCTTCTTCAGCACGCCCGAGAGCAGGGGGAAGCGCTCCAGGTGGTCGCCGGTGACGAAGGCCAGGTCGTCGAACTGGGAATAGACGCAAAAGCCGTCGCCCCAGGACTGGTGCTTGGCGGCGATGATGAAGGCGCCCTCGGGGAGCCGCTCGCGGCCGCGCACGTCCAGCTTGACGCCGGCGAAGATCCGCATGGCCTGCACCATGCGCCGCACGTAGCGGCGGATGATCCAGCTGGTCGCCTTGCGGCCCGGCGCCAGCGCCGCGAAGGCCGCCATGGTGGCGTAGAGGATCGACAGGATCCAGTAGACGAGGTTGAAGAGGAAGCTGCGCATGGGGACCTGTCCGTTCGGCGGGGCGACCTTGGCGGTGAATCTCTTTCCGATTGTCTAGCAGGAGTCTGCACGGATGAGCGTCAGCGACGCGTTTGGGGAGCGGGCGCGCGACCTGCTGGCGGTCGCGCCGGACCTGCGGTTCCGCAAGATGTTCGGCGAGATCGGCGCCTATTCGGGCGATCTGTTCTTCGCCCTGGTGGCGGACGAGGCGGTCTGGCTGAAGACTGACGACGTCAACGAGGCCGACTTCGTCGAGGCGGGCGTCCCACTGTTCGTCTACGGCGAGAAGGACGGCAAGCCGATGAGCCTGCGCTACCGGCGCCTGCCTGACGCCGCCTGGGACGACGAGGACGAGGCTCGCCGCTGGATCGGGCTCGGGCTGGACGCGGCGCGCCGGGCCAAGGCCGGAAAGGCGGGGAAGGGCAAGAAGAAGCCGGTGAAGGTCGACCTCGGGCCGGGGCCCTGGGACGGATGAGGATCAGGCCCGGCTGAGATATTCGCTCGGCACGTGAGCGATCAGCCATACGCCGTTGCCAGTGAGGAAGAATTCGCCGCCGTCCGCGGCCAGGCGCTCGGCGTCGACCACGAGCACGATCGGCGCGCCGCGGCGGCGGCCGACCACCTGCGCGGTCTCTAGGTCGGGCGAGAGGTGGACGTGGTGGCGCTGGCCGGCCTTGAGGCCTTCGGCCAGGATCGGCGCGAGGAAGCGCTCGACCGTGCCGTGATAGAGCTGCGCCGGCGGGGCGGCGCGCGGCCAGTCGCCGACGATCTCGACCGAGTGCCCCTGGCGGGCGCGGATTTTCGACGCGTCGGAGGACAGCTCGAAACGCTGCTTGTCGTTGCGCTCGACGACCTCGACCAGGCGCTCCCAGTCGACCTGCAGGCCTTCGCCCTGGAGCGCGGCCAGGACGGCGTCCACCTCGGCCCAGCCAGCCGCCTCGAGCGTCAGGCCAGCCGCTTCCGGCTTGTGGCGCAGCCAGAACGACAGGGTCTTCGAGATCGCGACGTCGGAGCTCATCGGTTCGACGGTCAGGCCGCGTCCTTGGGCCGTTCGGCGTTGGTCACCCGGTTACGGCCGCCGCGCTTGGAGGCGTAGAGGGCCTCGTCGGCGCGTTCGATCAGGGCGGCGGCGGTTTCGCCCTTCTTCATCTGCGCCAGGCCGGCGGAGACGGTGACCTGGCCCAGGTCCTCGTTGGTCGAGCGACGCTTCAGCGAGCGGCCGGCGATCTCCTGGCGCACCACGTCCAGCGCGGTTTGCACGGCGGCGGCGCTCTCGCCCGGGAAGATCAGGCCGAACTCCTCGCCGCCGTAGCGGGCGGCGATGCGCGGCGGCGAGCCGGCCACGCGGCCGATCACGCTGGCGACGTAGCGCAGCACCTGGTCGCCGGTCTGGTGGCCCCAGGTGTCGTTGAAGCGCTTGAAGTGGTCGATGTCGACGACCGCCAGGGTCAGCGGCTGGCCCTTCTCGTCGGCCTCGGCGCAGACGCGCGCCAACTGCTCGTCGAAGGCCTTGCGGTTGGCCAGGTTGGTCAGGGCGTCGGTCATGGCGTCGCGGCGAACCTGTTCCAGGTGCTCGCGCAGCTTGGTGACCTCGCGGGTGGAGTCGTGCAGCCGGCGCTCCAGTTGGGAGTTCTCGCGGCTGACCTTGTCGGTGGCGGCGGCCAGGCCCTCGACCAGCTTGCGCAGGACCGGGGGCTCCTGGGCGTCGCTCAGGCCCTGGCTGGCCCCGGCCAGGGTCTTGCCGTAGGCGGCCTGGGTCTTCTGGGCGGTGGCCATGGCGGTGGCGACGCTGCGCAGTTCGCGGCTCAGCTGGGCGCCGGCGTCGCGGATCTCGTCCGACAGGCGCGCCCGCGGCAGGAACTCCGCGGCCAGCGTCTCGCTGACGTCGTCGGTAAACGGTTCGCCGGCCGCCAGCATGCGCGTGATCTCGCGCGCCAGCGGGCTTTCAGGCTCGCCCAGATAGTGCAGCCAGAGCTCGAAATTGAGCGGAGTCGGCCAGACGCAGGCGCTTTCCATCATCTCCAGCGCCTTGCGCGCCAAAGAAAAAGCGTCAGGACCGCGTAGCGCCACCTCGACTTGGCCGGTCATGTGTCCCCCCTGGGCGCCGCGTTTCTGGCGGCGCTGTGACGGCCACTACTTACGCAGACGACCGCAAACGCAGGGTTAAGGCCAAGGTTAAGTTGACGCTTTAGGTGGCTTTTTTCACCGGCGCGGCGCGCTGCAGGAAGGCGGGCACGCCGTCGCCGCCGAAGCCGACCACGCGGGGGCCCAGATCGTCGCGATAGCGGCCGCGTTCGCGGTCGCGATCACGCTCCGGACGCGGCGAGGAGGGCGCGGGGCGTTCTTGACGCTCCTGGCGCTCCGAACGTTCGTGACGCTCCGGACGGGCTTCGGCCTTCTCCGGGCGGCGCTCGGCGCGGGCCGGCTCGCGCTCGCGGCGCTCGGGCTTCGGCTCGCGACGGTCGGCCTTCGGTTCATTGCGTTCGGGGCGTTCGGGGCGTTCGGGGCGTTCGGCCTCCGGGGCCTCTTCGCGCGCTTCGGCGCGACGGCCGCGGCCGCGTTCGCCACGCTCGGCGCGTTCCGGACGCTCGCCGCGCTCGGGACGGCCGCTGCGACCACGACGGTCGCCGCCGCTGCCGCCGGCCTGGCTCCAGTCGAGGTCGAGCGTGACCTCGTCGGGCGTCTTCTTGGTGAGCTTGAGCACCTTGTCCAGCGACTTGGCGTCGGCCGGGGTGACGATCATGAACGCCTCGCCCGAACGCCCGGCTCGGCCGGTGCGGCCGATGCGGTGGACGTAGTCGTCGGCGTGGTGCGGCACGTCGTAGTTGAAGACGTGGCTGACGTCGGGGATGTCCAGGCCGCGCGCGGCGACGTCGGAGGCGACCAGCAGCTTCAGCTCGCCGGCCCGGAACGAGGCCAGCGTCTTCATGCGCACGCTCTGGTCCAGGTCGCCGTGAATCGCCGCGGCGTCGAAGCCGTGCTTCTTCAGCGACTTGGCGACGACGTCGACTTCCGACTTGCGGTTGCAGAAGACGATGCCGTTCTTGATCTCCGAGCGCTCGATCAGGGCCCGCAGCGCCATGCGCTTGGCCCGCGGGTCGACCGAGGGGATGTTGGCGATGTGCTGGGCGATGGTGTCGGCGGTCGTCGCCGGACGCGTGGCCTCGATCCGGGTCGGATCCTTGAGGAACTGCGTGGTCAGGCGCGTGATCTCCGGCGGCATGGTGGCCGAGAAGAACAGCGTCTGGCGGCTGGGCGGGGTCAGCTTGAAGATGCGCTCGATGTCGGGGATGAAGCCCATGTCGAGCATGCGGTCGGCTTCGTCGACGACCATCAGCTGCACGCCGGTGAGCAGCATCTTGCCGCGCTCGAACAGGTCCAGCAGGCGGCCCGGGGTGGCGATCAGCACGTCCACGCCCTTGTCGAGCGCGGCGACCTGATCGCCCATGGAGACGCCGCCGATCAGCAGCGCCCAGCTGAGCTTGGTGCCCTTGGCGTACTTTTCGAAAGAGCTCGCGACCTGGTCGGCCAGTTCGCGGGTCGGGGCCAGCACCAGGGCGCGCGGCATGCGCGCCTTGGAGCGGCCGGCCGACAGCCGGTCGATCATCGGCAGGGTGAAGGCGGCGGTCTTGCCGGTGCCGGTCTGGGCGATGCCGAGCACGTCGCGGCCCGCCAGGGCGACGGGGATGGCCTGCGCCTGGATCGGCGTGGCGGTCGTGTAACCCGTATCGGCGACGGCCTGCAGCGTCGTAGACGACAGGCCCAGTTCAGAAAATTCGGTCATACTTCAGGTGATCAGGCGTTCGGCTAGCCTTTGCAGGCGCGCCGAAGCGGCGGCGCGGACGGACGTCGTCGCGCGGTGCCTGAACATAGGGATGAAGACCAGCAAGTCAACGCGGCGCGAAGTGATCGCAGCACGAAGCTAGGCGGGTGTGGTCGCGTAGGCTCTTTCCACGTAGGCCGTCACTGCGTCGACCACTCGTCCAACGTCGCAGGCGTAAAGGCCCGCGGAGTTAAAGGTGTTGTATTCGATGACTTTGTAATCGTCGCCGACTTGGGCCACGTCGATCACGTATACCGGCGCCGGCACGAAGCGAGCGTGAGCCGCGCGCACGACAGCATCGACTTCGGGCTGGCGATGTCTCTCGGCCATCGCTCGTCCCCATTGCTTGTAGATGCTGGATTCAACGATCTCGCCGTCGACGACGATCACGCGCCATTCGACGCCGAGGGGCTTGGGCTCCGACACGACGACGTCGATGTCGTTCTCGTCGAGATAGCCGATCTCCCGCATCCGGCTGACCCAGGTCTCAAACTCATCGGCCTCCATGACAGCGCCGGCGAAGGCCTTGGCGTCGTCATTCGGCTTGATGAAGAAGCTCGTCCACCGACGCTCGGCGACGAACGCGGACACCTCGCTCATGCGCAGCCGCACGGCGTCGGCGTTCAGGATCAAGTCGCCGAGGGCGTCGCGATACGCTTCGTAGTGGAAGGTGTTCGGATCGGTGAAGACGCCAGGCTGCCAGCCGTTGTCGGCTGCGACCTTGGCGACGCCTATCGAGCCGTAGCAGACGGCGGGACCTTCGATCTGGGGAGCCTTGCCGTCGATCACGTGCGCGAACGGGACGACGCGCACGATCTTGAGCGGCAGCTCGCGTCCGCGAATGTGCTCGACCATGGCGTCGAAGCAGGCCGTCGAGAAGACGTCCCGCTCGAGCACCCAGGTCACCGGCTTGTCGGCAGATACTGACATGAGGGCGGAATAGCGCCGCCGCTGGGGCGGCGCAACTCGAAGACCTTCGATCTCAGACGTCCAGGTCCTCGGCCGCGAAGGCGGCGTTCTCCTGGATGAAGCGGAAGCGCAGCTCGGGCTTGCGGCCCATCAGGGTCTCGACCAGCGCCTCGATCTCCTCCTCGGACTCCGGCAGCGTCACGCGGGCGAGCGTGCGCTTGGTCGGATCCATGGTGGTTTCCTTCAGTTGGGCCGGCATCATTTCGCCCAGACCCTTGAAGCGGCTGATTTCCGGCTTCTTGCCCTTGAAGGTGGTGGCCAGCAGTTCGTCGCGGTGGGCGTCGTCGCGGGCGTAGGCGGTGGTCGCGCCGTGGCTGATGCGGAACAGCGGGGGCAGGGCCATGAACAGGCGGCCCTGGCGGATCATGTCCGGCATCGACCGGTAGAAGAAGGTGATCAGCAGCGAGGCGATGTGGGCGCCGTCGACGTCGGCGTCGGTCATGATGACGATGCGCTCGTAGCGCAGGTCCTCGAGCCGGAACTTCGAGCCGAGTTGCGCGCCCAGCGCCAGGGTCAGGTCCGACAGTTCCTGGTTCTGACGCAGCTTGTCGACGGTGGCCGAGGCCACGTTCAGGATCTTGCCGCGGAGCGGCAGGATGGCCTGGGTGTTGCGGTTGCGCGCCTGCTTGGCCGAGCCGCCGGCCGAGTCGCCTTCGACGATGAACAGCTCCGCGCCCTCGGCGTGGTTCTGCGAGCAGTCGGCCAGCTTGCCGGGCAGGCGCAGCTTGCGGGTGGCCGAGGCGCGCTGGACTTCCTTGTCCTTGCGCCGCTTCAGCCGCTCCTCCGCGCGCTCGACGACGAACTGAAGCAGCTGCGTCGCCACCTTGGGCTGTTCGGTCAGCCAGTGGTCGAACGGGTCGCGCAGGGCGTTCTCGACCAACTTCTGGGCTTCGGCCGTGGACAGGCGGTCCTTGGTCTGGCCCTGGAATTCCGGGTTGCGGATGAACACCGAGATCAGGGCGCCGGCCTGGGCGACCACGTCCTCGGCGGTGATCAGGCCGCCGCGCTTCTCGCCGGTCAGTTCGGCGTAGGCCTTCAGGCCGCGGGTCAGGGCGGCGCGGAAGCCGGCCTCGTGCGTGCCGCCCTCAGGGGTCGGCACGGTGTTGCAGTACGACTGCATGAAGCCGTCGTGCTCGCCGAAGCCGGCCGGGCTCCAGGTCACGGCCCACTCGACCGCGCCGGCCTCGCCCTTGCGCTCCACGCGGCCGGAGAAGGATTCCGGCGTGACGGTCTCGGTCTTGCCCACCCGCTCGGCCAGGGCGTCGGCCAGGCCGTTGGGGAAGTGGAAGGTGGCCTCGGCCGGGGTCTGGTCGGTGATGCGCTCGGGCGCGCACGACCAGCGGATCTCCACGCCGCGGAACAGGTAGGCCTTGGAGCGGGCCATGCGGTGCAGGCGCGCCGGCTTGAACGCCGCGCCCTCGCCGAAGATCTCCGGGTCGGGCGTGAAGCGCAGCTGGGTGCCCTTCTTGCGCGTCGGCCCGACCTGCTGGATCGGGGTCAGCACGTTGCCCTTGGAATAGCTCTGGCGCCATTCGTGGCCGCCGGACCAGACGGTGACGTCCAGCCGGTCGGTCAGGGCGTTGACCACCGAGACGCCGACGCCGTGCAGGCCGCCGGAGGTCTCGTAGGCCTTGCCCGAGAACTTGCCGCCCGAGTGCAGCACGGTCAGCACGACCTCCAGCGCCGACTTGCCGGGGTACTTCGGGTGCGGGTCGACCGGGATGCCGCGGCCGTCGTCGCGCACGGTGAGCGCGCCGTCGGCGTCCAGGCTGACCCAGATGGTCTTGGCGTGGCCGGCCACCGCTTCGTCCATCGCGTTGTCGAGGACTTCGGCGAACAGGTGGTGCAGGGCGCGCTCGTCGGTGCCGCCGATGTACATGCCCGGGCGCTTGCGCACCGGCTCCAGGCCTTCCAGCACCTCGATCGAGGCGGCGTTATAGCCGGGGTTCGCGGCCGCCGTCGGGGCGGGCGCCTGAGCGGCGGCCGGTTTCGCGGCTGGAGCCGCGGCCTCGGGCGCAGACGCGGGCGCGGCGGCCGGCGCC
>NZ_JAAIVC010000045.1 GCF_010975005.1 Caulobacter sp. 17J65-9
GTGGTCCGGCCCGCGCGCGGCGCGAACTCGATGACCTCGGCCGGGGCGGCCAGGTACGGGTCGCCGAGCGAATCCGCCGGCACGCGAAGCCGCGCGCGCGGCGCCACGCCCAGGCCGACCAGGGCGACGCGGCCGTCCGCGTCGGTCGCGGTCGGGCGCTGACCGCCCTCCAGCTTCAGATCGGGCAGGGCCGGTTCGCCGGGCTGGCGGGCGCCGTCGTGGTTGCGGTCGACGAAGGCCAGCAGGGCGAGATCGCCGCCGCTGGCCACGCCCGGCCGGGCCGCGACATAGCGGCGGCCCCAGGGATCAGGCCAGGCGCCCAGAGCCAGCTGCACGCCGACCCGCACGTCGCCGTCGCGTACGCCGTAGGCGCCGGTCAGGGACAGGTCCATGGTCGAGAGCCGCCAGGTCTGGGCGGCCGAGACCGTGGTGTCGGGCGTCTCGCCGAAGCTATGGGCCACGCCAAGGCGCAGCGCGCTGCGGTCGGCGACCTCCCAGTCGGCGTTGACGAATGCGGTCGAGAGCCGCCGCTCGGGCAGGACCTCGTAGGTCAGGCCGCCCCGCAGGCGCCAGCCGTCGGCCGACAGCTGCGAGATGTCCCACGCGCCCGCGAGGCGGTCGGGCTCGGCCAGCGCGCCGTCGTGCTGGTAGGACCAGCCTGACGACCAGTACCAGCCGGCCACCGCCGTCGACACGCGCAGGCCCGCCTGCAGAAAGGCCGTGCCGTCGACGCTCTCGTCTCGACGCGCGTCGGCCGAGACCGGCACGGCGAGGTCCTTGAAGAACACGTGGGCCAGGGCGTCGACGCGCAGCTCGGTCGAGCGGCGCAGCGGCGTCACGCCCGGAAGCGCCCCGCGCGGATGGGTCTCGTCGAGGAAGCCGCCCGCGTACTCGGCGTGGCGCGCGACCAGGGAGACGCCGAACGGCCGTCCGGCCGCGCCCAGGGCCGCGGCGGTCGCGCCTGTGCTGTCGCCCGCCAGGTCGGCCTGCAGGGCGAAGCCGTCGAAGGAGGTGCGCAGGCCCCCGCTGACCAGCTGGCGGGTGTCGTCCAGCGCCGGCGTGTACTGGGCGAAACCGGCGCTGACGCTCAGGTTCGAGGTCAGGCCGTAGTCCAGCGTGCCGGCGAAACGCCAGCGGCCGTAGCCCGGGTCGCCGGGCCCGCCTACGCTGTCCAGCTCGACCACGGGCACGTTCTGCTGCACCGCGCCGAAGCTGGCGTAGAGCCGCCCTTTGGGCGTGCGGCCCTGGCCGTAGTTGATCCGCCGCACCTCCTCGCGCCGCTCGCCGCGCGGGCCGTAGAACACCAGGCGCAGCACGTTGCCGCCGAAGGCCAGCGGCACGTCGTTGAACTCGTAGCGGCCGGCGACCGGCGCGGATTGCGAGCCGCGCAGCACGTCGTTGACGTAGAGCTCGACCTCGTAGCCCGGCGGAAGATCGCCACGCAGATCCAGGCCGTCGAACACGTCGGCCGCCTCCAGCGGGGCGGTCGTGAAGAAGCCGCCGCGGCCGCCCGCGCTACGCGCGCCCAGCGAGGTCTGCGGGCTGTAGGCGTCGCCGACCGCCGCGCGCGTCACGCCCCAGGGCCGTCCGGTGGCGCGGCCGTCGACGTCGGTACGCTCGAACAGCATGCGCACGTAGCTGAGCCGCCCGTCATCGTCGGAGCCGGCGTTCACCTGATAGCCCGCCCGCGCCAGGTCGCCGGCCAGGCGCAGGTCGTAGCGCCCGACAAGCTCCGGCTCGCGGTTGGACCAACCGGCGTCCAGCACCAGCTCGACGGCCGGCGCCGTGGCCAGCGCATAGGGCGTGGTCACCCGCATGACCGTCTCGGCCGGCGCGCCCGTCACGCCCAGGCCGTCGCGGCGCTGCTCGCGCGCCAGCCGCTGCTGGAAGGGCAGGGCCTCCTTCGGGGTCAGGGTGAGCTTCAGGCCGGACAGGTCGGCTTCCGCGCCGACCGGCAGCAGCTTCTCGACCAGGTCGGTGCGCACGTAGATGTCGTCGTCGAACAGCACGGCCTCGGCAGCCGACACGGAGAAGTCGCGCCCGTTCGCCGTGGCGCGGCCGCTTCTCAGGTCGAGGCTCACCGTGCGGGCCCGGTCCATCACCCAGCCCTCGGCCCGCCGCTCGGGGGGAACCACGACCACGGCGAGGTCCAGCAGCCGCGCCAGCGTGCCCAGCGGAAGCCAGACCCCGCCCCGCGCGGCGTAGCCCTCGAACGAGTCCGACAGCGGCTGGCCCGCCGCCTCGACCTCGAACAGCATGAGGTCGTCGCGCCCGAACGGGGCGGCGGCGGTGGCGGAGGTTTCGACCCGTTGGCCATCGGTCGTCTCGGCATGGGCGACCGCCGCGACGCTCAGCAACAGAACGCAGAGCGCCAGGCCGGTCCGGACAAGCGCGGTCATGGGGCGGCGTAGGTCGCCGTCGCCAGGGCCGCGCCCGGGTGAGTGTCGTCGTCTCGATAGGTCACGGTCAGCCGTTCGCCGGCCGCCGGCGCCCGGCTCAGCGGCACGCGCAGGGTGCGGCGGCCGATCTCGGGATAGACGCCGACGCCGCGTACGCCGCCGATCTTCTCGGCCGGCTTGCCGGGGCGCTGGGCCTCGACCTCCACGTCGCCGTAGAGCGAGCTCGCGCCCTTGCGGACCAGCTCCATGTTCAGGATCTGCGGGTCGGCCGCGGCGTAGCGCAGGCCCTCGATGCCGGCGTTCACGTCCGGGGCGCCCTGGCGCACGATCACCGGAATGCTGAGGCTGAACACGGCGACCACGCGCACCGACAGCTCCTGGCTGGAGCCGCCGGCGGCGGCCTGGTCGGCGGTCAGGCCGGTGTCCTGCGGCGGCACGGCGGTGACCAGCAGGTGGCTGCGGTATTCGCCGGCGGCCAGGTCGGCCGGGCGCAGGATGCGCAGCCGCACGGTCTGGCTCTGCTGCGGGCCCAGCGTCACGCGTCGGGGCGTGAAGGTGACCAGCGGCTTGGCCGAACGGACCCCGGCGGCCTCCGCGGCGCCGGGCGTGTCGCCCAGCCGCTCGATGCGGCCTTCCGGCGTCATCGCCTGGTCGATCAGCTCGATGTTGTAGGTGGCCGGCTGGTCGCCCTGGTTGAACACGAACAGCGTGGCCGATCGGCCGGCGTCGTCGAACACCAGGCGCTTGGGCGAAAGGTTCAGGTCCGCGCCGACCGGGGTCGAGGCGTGCGAACCCGCAACGCCCACCACCAGACAGGTCAGCAAGGCGAGCCTCAGGGCCCGCACCCACGTCCACCGCATTCAGATCCCCCCGAGGATGAACACGGCGACGGCGGGCGGTGAGGCCCGCCGTCGCCGTCGGCTCAGTTGTAGCTGGCGGTCACGTTGAAGGTGCCCGTGTAAGACCCCGTGCCCGTCGCGGAGGTGATCGGCGCGCTGCCGCCGACCTTCACGGTCTTGGAGCCCGAGCCGCCCAGCGAGCCCGACAGCGGCAGGCTGTCGAAGTCGTTGGTGGTGGTGACGGTCAGGTTGCCGGCGCTGCCCGAGAGGGTGAAGGTCGGATCGACCGACACCGAGATGGCCTGGCCGCCTTCACCGTCGATGGTGAATCGGGCCGGGGCCTGGGCGCCGCCGGAGTTGATGTTGGTCACGCCGCCGCTGTTCAGCGAGGCGCCCGCGACGCTGACGCCGACCGAGCCGGAGCCGGAGGTCGGGCGCACCACGGTGCCGAACAGCAGGTCGTCGTTCTTGGTGACGGTCAGCGGCCGGACGACCGTGACCGAGCCGTTCCCCGTCTCCGCAAGGGCGGAGGAGGCGGCCGCCAGCGCAACAGCGGCCACGCCGCAAGTGATCAACAGCTTCATGGCTGTTCCTTCTGCAGATGTCTGAAAACGTGGAAGAAACCGCACGCGCACCCGACGGCGCGGCATCCCGCGTCGTCCCGCCCCCCGGCGTGAATGGACCCGGCCTCTCGTTGAACCGGATACGGCGAAGCTAGCATCGCCGCGGGAGGCGAACCGGCCGGTGGACCGGCCAAGCTTCACCGTTCAGCCTGAATTCGCGGGGGTTTCGCTGACGCAAGACGGCGCCGTAGGAGGCGAATGCTTCCATCTCGCGGAGATTTCGGCCCCGTCGCGAAGCGTGCGGCGCCCCTTGCGGGACAAGCGCGTTCCGCTCCATAGGCGTCGTTCCCTGCGTGAGGCCCGACCATGTCCCAGTTCAAGGAACGTCCCGACCAGCTGTACCGCCCGCGGCGGTTCTGGACGGAAGCTTCGGTCGGTCCGCGGCGCGACGACGGCTGGCCGGTACTGCTGGACGCGCGCACCGCCCGCACCCCGGCCAAGGCCGAGCTGGTCCTGCCGACCGAGGCCCTGGCCCGACTGGTGGCCGACGAGTGGAACGGGGTGGGGGAGGTCGTCGACTACGCCCTGATGCCGGCCACGCGCCTGGCCTTCACCGCCATCGACCGGGTCTCTGAGACCCGCGCCGAGGTCGCCGACGAGGTCGGCCGCTACGCCGGCTCGGACGTGCTCTGCTACTTCGCCGACAGCCCCGCCGCCCTGGTCGACCGGGAGGAGGAACGCTGGGGCCCGATCCTGACCTGGGCCGAACAGGACCTGGGCCTGCACCTGGAGCGGGCGAGCGGCATCGTGCACCGGCCGCAGTCGCCCGAAACCCTGGCCCGCGCCCGCGCGCTCGCGGCGGAAAGCGACGACTTCGGCCTTACCGGACTGGCCTGGGCGGCCGGCCTGCTGGGCTCGGCGGTGCTGGCCTTCGCGCTGCAGCGCGGGCGGTTGAGCGGGGCGGACGCCTTCGACCTGTCGCGCCTGGACGAGCAGTACCAGGCCGAACAGTGGGGCGTGGACGCCGAGGCCGCCGAACGGGCCGAGGCGCACAAGTCCGAGGCGCTGCTGCTCGACCGCTGGTTCGCGGCGTTGCGCTAGACCTGCGACGCGCGACCGGCGTTACAGCAACCGTTAACCCTTGTTCCCCCACTGAATGCGTCGGGGCGCGCCCGACTCAAGGCGGCCCGGCTGCGAATAGGGGTGGGTCGCATGCGTGTGGGCGCAAAACTTGCGGTGGGCTTCGGCGTAACCGCGATCGGGGTCGTCGCCGCGGTCGCATCGACCTATGGCGCCCTGGAGCCTGCCGCTCGCGGCGGCCTGCTGCTGGGTGGGGCGAGCGTGCTCGCGATCGCCGGCGCGACCAGCTGGTGGCTGTTGCAATCCGTGGCTCGTCCGCTGACGCGCACCGTGGCGGCCGCCCGCGCCCTGTCGGCTGGCGACGCCGAGGTGAAGCTGCCGGACGCGCGGCGCCCCGACGAGATCGGGCAGATCGCTTACGCCCTGGGCCTGATCCGTGAAGCCGAACTGGAGGTGCGCCGCCGCGAGAGGGCCGGCGACGCCGAGCGCCGCGACGCCGAGGCCGCGCGCGCCGCCCTGGAGGCCGAGAGGGCTCGGTCCAACGCCACCGACGAGGCCATCGTCGCCGCCCTGGCCGGGGCGCTGCAGGCGCTGGCCGACGGTGACCTGACCCACCGCATCGACGCGCCGTTCACGGCCATGTCGCAGCCCATGAAGGACAACTACAACGCCGCCGCGGCCCGTCTTCAGGACGCGCTGGGCGGTGTGGCCGGCGCGGTCGGCGGCATGCACGCCGGGGCCTCCGAGATCAGCCGCGCGGCCGACGACCTGTCGCGCCGCACCGAGCAGCAGGCCGCCAGCCTGGAAGAGACCGCCGCGGCCCTGGACGAGCTGACCGCCACCGTGCGGCGCACCGCCGACAGCGCCGGCCAAGCGCGCGGCGTGGTCTCCACCGCCCGCAAGGGCGCGGAGCACGGCGGCGAGGTGGTGTCCCGCGCTGTCGCGGCCATGCACCAGATCGAGGGGTCGGCCAAGCAGATCGGCCAGATCATCGGCGTCATCGACGAGATCGCCTTCCAGACCAACCTGCTCGCGCTGAACGCCGGGGTCGAAGCCGCCCGCGCCGGCGACGCCGGCAAGGGCTTTGCGGTCGTGGCCTCCGAAGTGCGCGCCCTGGCGCAGCGCTCGGCCGAGGCGGCCAAGGAGATCAAGGCGCTGATCAACACCTCGACCGAGCAGGTCGACGCCGGCGTGGACCTGGTGGCCGAGACCGGGAAGGCCCTGTCCCAGATCGTCGCCCAGGTCGGCCAGATCGACACTGCGGTGAGCGAGATCGCCGCCTCGGCGCAGGAGCAGGCCACGGGGCTTCAGCAGGTCAACACGGCCGTCAACCAGATGGACCAGATGACCCAGCAGAACGCCGCCATGGTCGAGGAGTCCACCGCCGCCTCGCATAGCCTGGCCGAGGAGGCCGCCTCGGTGGCCCGGCTGATGCGCCAGTTCCGGACCGCGTCCACGGCTTCCGTCGAACGCCGTCCCGCCGCCCGCCCGCAGGCCGGAGGCTACGCCGGCGGCGCGGCGACCGCCCGCAAGCTGGAGCCGGTCGTGGACGAAGAGGGCTGGGAGGCGTTCTGAGGTCTCAGCGCGGGGAGGGGTGGCGCGGCTGGTAGATCCCGATCCGCTCGCCCGGCGCGACCTCCACGCCGATCGCCACGCCCCAGTCGGCCTCGCGCGCCGGGCTGTAGACGATCCCCTTGGCGTCCAGCGTGGCCATGACCGCCTTCAGGTCGTCGCACATGAAGTAGAGCTCGGCGTGCGGCGTCTCCTCGGTCGGGTGCACGCCCATCTCGGCCGGCGGCAGCTTGAAGATCAGCCAGCCCCCGCCGGCGTCGATCGCCGACACCTCCAGCACGTCGCGGAAGAAGGCGCGCACCTGCTCGGCGGCGCGGCTGTAGAGCATGGCGTGGACGCCGCTGATCATGTGGAACTCCCCTTTTGTGATGCAGCTTGTCGTGACTCCGCGTGACGACGAAGCCCGCTGGTGCCCACGCCACAGGTCGCTTGCGACCCTGCCACGAACGCCGCTATCTCAAACTCTGATTTCGGGGGATCAGGATGAGGTCGGTCTGGTTCGCGTCGTTTGCGCTCGCCGTATTTAGTTTCGCCGGGGTGGCGCACGCCCGCGCCGACGGTGCGAGCCCGGGCGCCTACCTGTCGGTAAGGGAAGCGCGCCAGCACGTGCCCCCGGCGCCCAAGGACTGCCCGGGCGCGTCCGCCCCGGAAGCGTGCACAGCTGTCTTCATTCCCGAGGACGGCCGGGCCGGCCTGCAGTGGCGTCCGGTCTGGATGTCGCGGGATCAGGTCGTCTGCCGCGACGAGCTGACCGCCGATTTTCGGGTCGCCTGCACCGATCCCGACGCCGTCCCCAGCGTGGATCCACGCCTGCGCGCGTGCTCAAGGGGGCGCGATGGCAAGAGTGTCGACTGTAGGGAGATGCCCTCCAACCTGAGGGAGCGCGCGCGTTCGATGCAAGAAGCCCTGCGCCATCCCCCGCGAGTTCCATGGGATTGCATCGACCGTACTAATGCGAACGCCTGCGCACTCGTTGTCGAGGCGGCCGAACGGGACTGGTGGACGACCGCCTGGGCGCCACGCGAAAAGGTGATCTGTGTGGACCGAACCGGGTCGGTCAAGCGGGTCGCCTGCGACGCGCCCGGCGCCTGGCCGACACGCAACGAACTGGACCTCTCGGACGAATACGCCACCCCGCAGGCGGCGCTGGGGCACATGGAGGCCGTGCCGGCCCGCTGCCGCGACGCCGCCGGGAGCAACGTCTGCGTCCCGAGCGTGATCTTCTTCGAGCGCACCCCCGGGCCGTCGACGGTTTGGATGTCGCGTTGGTCCGCGCCGAACGAGATCGTCTGCTACCCCGGCTACACCGTGGAGGCTTTCGACGAGGCTCCGGTCGCCTGCGAAGCCCCCGGGGCCGCGCGCTCGTTCCGCGGCCCGCCGCCCCGGCTGGAGGCGGTCAAAGTCGGGAGCTGATCGTCGCCCAGCCCCGCTTGCCATTTCACGTCACGTGCTTGCCACGATCCCCGCACGCTTCTAATCCGGGGCGCACAGTTCAGCCGGGTACCCCCATGCAGCACATCCTCGAGGAACTCGAATGCCGCCGCGCCCAGGCCCGTCTGGGCGGGGGCGAGAAGCGGATCGCCAGCCAGCACGCCAAGGGCAAGCTGACCGCGCGCGAACGCATCGAGGTCCTGCTCGACGAAGGCTCCTTCGAGGAGACCGACATGTTCGTCGAGCACCGCTGCACCGACTTCGGCATGGAGAACCAGAAGATCCCCGGCGACGGCGTGGTCACCGGCCACGGCACCATCAACGGCCGGCTGGTCTACGTCTTCTCGAAGGACTTCACCGTCTTCGGCGGCTCGCTGTCGGGCGCGCACGCCTCCAAGATCATCAAGATCCAGAAGATGGCGCTGCAGAACGGCGCGCCCATCATCGGCGTGTTCGACGCCGGCGGCGCCCGCATCCAGGAAGGCGTGGAGAGCCTGGCCGGCTACGCCGACATCTTCCTGCAGAACACCCTGGCCTCGGGCGTTATCCCGCAGATCTCGGTGATCATGGGCCCGTGCGCCGGCGGCGACGTCTATTCGCCGGCCATGACCGACTTCATCTTCATGGTCCGCGACACCAGCTACATGTACGTGACCGGCCCCGAGGTGGTGAAGACCGTCACCAACGAGGTCGTGACCCACGAGGACCTGGGCGGCGCGCGTGTGCACGCCCAGAAGTCGGGCGTGGCCGACGGCGCCTTCGACAACGACCTGGAGGCCCTGGCCCAGATCCGCCGGCTGATCGACTTCCTGCCGCTGTCGAACCGCGACCGGCCCGCGCCGCGCAAGACCTTCGACGACGCCATGCGCGACGAGGCCTCGCTGGACAGCCTGGTGCCGGCCAACCCGAACAAGCCTTACGACATGAAGGAGCTGATCCTGAAAGTCGTGGACGAGGCCGACTTCTTCGAGATCTCGCCGGACTACGCCAAGAACATCATCACCGGCTTCGGCCGCCTGGACGGCCAGACCGTCGGCGTGGTGGCCAACCAGCCGCAGGTGCTGGCCGGCGTGCTGGACATCGACTCTTCGCGCAAGGCCGCGCGCTTCGTGCGCTTCTGCGACGCCTTCGAGATCCCGCTGGTCACCTTCGTCGACGTGCCGGGCTTCATGCCGGGCACCAAGCAGGAGTACGGCGGCCTGATCAAGCACGGCGCCAAGCTGCTGTTCGCCTACGCCGAGGCGACCGTGCCGAAGCTGACCGTGATCACCCGCAAGGCCTACGGCGGCGCCTACGACGTGATGAGCTCCAAGCACCTGCGCGGCGACGTCAACTACGCCTGGCCGACCGCCGAGATCGCGGTGATGGGCGCCAAGGGGGCGGTGGAGATCATTTTCCGCGCCGAGGCCAAGGACCCCGAGGCCCTGGCCGCCCGCGAGGCGGAGTACAAGGCCCGCTTCGCCAACCCGTTCGTGGCGGCCTCGCGCGGCTACATCGACGACGTGATCATGCCCCACGGCACGCGGCGCCGGCTGATCAAGGCGCTGAAGACGCTGAAGAACAAGCAGCTGTCGAACCCCTGGAAGAAGCACGACAACATTCCGCTGTGAGGCGACGGGTACTGGGGGGATCGGTGCGACTGTGGCGCTTGGCGACTGTCGGGGCGGCTGCGGCGGCTGCGGCGGCTGCGGCGGCTGTCAGCGCCACTGCGGCCGCGTCGGACCGCATGGAATGGTCCCTCCACCTCGATGAGGGCGACGGGCCGGTGCTGATGTTCGCCACGCGGAACTCCGGCGATATTCCTCTGGAACTGACCTGCCGCGAAGGCGGCGGCGAAATCGAGATCGCCACCCTGGCCTACGACGAGGACGCGGGTCCTGGGCGGCTCCGGCTGACCTTCCGCAGCGGACCGACGAGCACGGCGTTTGCGGCTAGAGTCGCCGTGACCGAGTTCGAGGACGAGGGCGAGTACCCTTACGCGGAAGCCCGGCTCTCGTCGCGCGAGCCACTGCTACGCGCCTTCGCTTCCACCGGGAGGCTCTCCGAGGAGGCTGATCGCACCTATCTCCGCGACGCCACGACGGCGTCTGAACGCGAGGCTATCCGTCGCTTTTTCGAATTGTGCGGCTAAGCTTCGTGGAGGAAACACGACGACATTCCGCGGTGAGGACATGAGTAAAGGACGGCCGCCGCGGGCGCGCTCGCCGCAGGAGAAGAAGGCGCTGAGCTACGCCAAGGATCGGCGCAACACCTACGGCCAGAACGACAAGGCTTCCCGCAAGGCCATCCCGTTGCGCAAGGCCAAGGCGGCGCGCGCCGACCGGCACGGCGCCCGCCAGGACCTCGAACACCTTGCCGCCGCTTCCGAGGCGGCGGCCGACGTGATCGAGAGTTCCCTGCGCCAGGACACAGCTGGCCGGCGCCGATGGCAGAAGGGGCCGGACGAGCCGCTGGGGACGGTCGTTCAGAACAAGCTGCAGCGTCGCGTCGACAGTGTCGGCGCCAAGGCCCTGCGCCGGGCGGCGCAGGAGGCATGGAAGAAGCTGTTCTCGGGGAAGTAACGGCGTGGGACGGATGCGCGGTTTGATGATCACTCTGGCCGCGTTCGCGGCGGCCCTGGGCGGGACCGCCACAGCGGCCTCAGACCCCTACGTCTGGGGCTTCCACAAGGACGCCCAGAACCACGGCTATCTCGGCTACGCCGTCGACGAGACCGACAACGAGCCGGTGTCCCTGACCTGCGTACCGGGCAGCGGCCTGGTCCAGGTTCTCGTCTACCTGCGCGACTACCGGCGGCCGGGCGCCGGCGACGGTCCCTGGCCGGGGCGGGTCGAGCTCTGGGCCGGCGCCGCGCGGGCCGACTACGCCGCCCAGGTCAGCTACGACGGCGAGATCAACGACGGCTTCTACGCCGTCCTGCGGGCGCGCACGGCCGATCCGGTGATGACCGCCTTTCGGGTGACCGGAGGGCTGTCGGGCCCGACCGTCGGCGACTTTCCGGCCCGGACTTCGCCCGAGCGCGGCGCGATCAAGGCCTTCTTCAAGCACTGCGAGGGGCGCGAGCGCCCCTGAGCGCTACTGCACCGCCGCCGCGGCCGCGCGGCCGACCTGGCCGTCCTGGGCTGCGGTGGCGCCGCTGACGCCGATGGCGCCGATGGTCTTGCCGCCGACCACGATCGGCACGCCGCCCTCGATGGCGACGATGGAGTCGATCTCCAGCGCCCCCAGCCGGCCGGCGGCGACGCCGTCGGCCCACACCTTGGTCTCGCGGCCGAAGCGGGCGGCGGAGCGGGCCTTGGCCTGGCTGACGTCGATGGAGCCGTAGCCGGCCCCGTCCATCTTCTGGAAGGCGACCAGTTCGCCCGCCGGATCGACCACGGCGAAGGACATCACCCAGCCGTTCTTGCGCGCCTCGGCCTCGGCGGCGGCCAGCACCTTGCGGGCCTGGTCCTGCACGATCGGCGCGCCGTAGGGGTAGATCACCGGCGGGGCGGGCGTCGCGGCCGGCGCGCTCGGAGCCGCCGGCGAGGTCTGGGCCGAAGCGGCCGTGGCGAAGAGGGCCGCGCAGGCGGCGACGACGGCGAGACGCATCGGAATTCCCCCGAATCTGAAGGCGTCAGCATCAGCCCACGGCGCGCGGCGTGGCAACCGGCTTCGGCGCGCCCGCAACGCGGCCGCCGCTCCCGAGGTTCGTCGCCTGCAAGCAGCGGAGGGCGGCCATGGCGGAGTACGACGCGATCGTGATCGGGGCGGGTCAGGCGGGACCGTCGCTGGCGCTGCGGCTGGCGGCGACCGGCTGGCGGACGGCGATCATCGAGCGGGCCCGGGTCGGCGGCACCTGCGTCAATGTCGGCTGCACGCCCACCAAGACTCTGATCGCCAGCGCGCGCGTCGCCTGGCAGGCGCGCGAGGCGGCGCGCTGGGGCGTGAGCGTGGGCGAGCTCGCCGTCGACATGAAGAACGTGAAGCGGCGCATGGACGAGGTGGTGCTGGCCTTCCGACGCGGGCTCGAGCACAGCCTGAGCGAGACCGAAAACTGCACCCTGATCCGCGGTCAGGCGCGCTTCACCGCGCCGGGGACCGTCAGCGTCGGCGACCAGACGCTGACCGCCCGACAGATCTTCCTGAACGTCGGCGCGCGGCCGGCGCACCCGTCGATCGACGGCCTCGAGGGCGTCGGCTTCCTGACCTCCAGCACCGTGCTCAGCCTCGACGAGGTTCCGGCCCACCTGGTGATCATCGGCGGCAGCTATGTCGGGCTGGAGTTCGCCCAGGCGCACCGGCGTCTCGGCGCGCAGGTGACCGTCATCGAGGCCGACGCGCGTCTGCTGTCCCGCGAGGATCCGGAGGTCTGCGAGGCCATTCGCGGCGCGCTGCAGGCCGAAGGCGTGCGGGTGGTCACCGACGCCATGTGCGTGGCCGTCGAGCCGTGCGCGGCCGGGGTGCGCGTGCGGACCGGCCGCAGCGACGACGCGTCGGTGGTCGAGGGCTCGCACCTGCTGGTCGCGGCGGGACGCACGCCCAACACCGGCGACCTGGGCCTGGACGCGGCCGGCGTGGAGACCGACAAGCGCGGCTACGTGACCGTCGACGAACGGCTGCGCACGTCCGCGGAAGGCGTCTGGGCGCTGGGCGAATGCAACGGGCGAGGGGCCTTCACCCACACCGCCTACAACGACTTCGAGATTGTCGCCGGCGCCCTGCTGGACGGCGAGGACCGCAAGGTCGGCGACCGGCTGCCGGCCTACGCGCTCTACACCGACCCGCCGCTGGGCCGGGTCGGGATGACGGAGACCGAGGCCCGGGCGTCAGGCCGCAACGTGAAGGTCGGCGCGCGGCCCATGACCCGCGTCGCCCGCGCGCTGGAGAAGGGCGAGACCGAAGGCCTGATGAAGATCGTCGTCGACGCCGACAGCCAGGAGATCCTGGGGGCGGCGATACTCGGGCCCGGCGGCGACGAGGCCATCCACGCGGTGCTCGACGCCATGTACGCAAAGATGCCGTACCCGGCGCTGCGCCGCGCGATGCACGTGCACCCGACCGTGGCGGAGCTGATTCCGACGCTGCTGGGGGAGTTGAAGTGAATTTCCTTCTCCCCTTGCGGGAGAAGGTGGCCGGCGGAGCCGGCCGGATGAGGGGTGTCTGCGGCGACGAGTCAGGATGAGGAGCGGTGTCGCGCATGACGTTCAAACGTCCCGCCGCCACCCCTCATCCGACGCGCTCCGCGCGCCACCTTCTCCCGCAAGGGGAGAAGGTTAGCTCAGGCGAACTCTTCCCCGCGCCCCAGCGGGTCCGGCAGCTTCTCGCCCTCGGCCACGAAGTCCAGCGACACCGAATTTATGCAGAAGCGCAGGCCCGTGGGCGGGGGGCCGTCGTCGAAGACGTGGCCCTGGTGGCCGTCGCAGCGGGCGCAGCGGATCTCGGTGCGGACCATGCCGTAGCTGGTGTCCTGCACGAACTTCAGGTGGCTCTCGTCGTAGGGGGCGGTGAAGCTGGGCCAGCCGGTGCCGCTGTCGAACTTCTCGCCGCCGCGGAACAGCGGCAGGCCGCACAGGCGGCAGGCGAACACGCCCTTGCGCTTCTCGTCCAGGAAGGCCCCGCAGAACGGCGCCTCGGTGCCGTGGTGCAGCAGCACCCGCCTGGCCTCCGGATCCAGCTTGGCGGCCAGCGCCTGCAGCTGCTCGGGCGAGGGCGGGGTCAGGTCGAAGTCCGACGTGTGGGCGTGGGCGCTCTCGAGCCGGTCGGTCATGGTCGGGTCTCCGCTTTCGCCCCTCAACTGGCGTGTCGACGCGCGGTTTGCAAACCCGGCGGCGCGGGCGTAACCACGACGCCCCGCCACCTGAGCCCGGAGCCTTCCCATGCCCGCCGTCGCCACCGTTCTTCTGCAGCAAGGCGCCGCCGACTGGGAGTTCGGCCCGGTGCTGCCGGTGCTGCGCTACTATCTGGGCCTGGAGATCCGCACGGCCACGCCGGACGGCCATGCGGTCGAGACCATCGGCGGGCTGCGCGTGCAGGCCGACACCATCTTCGAGACCGCCAACATCGCCGACGCCGACATCGTCATGATCGTCGGCTCGGACGTCTGGCAGCCGCAGGGCGACAGCGCGCTGGAGAAGCGCCTGAAGGCCCGCGCCGACGCCGGCCGGCCGATCGCGGCCATTTGCGCCGGCACCCTGCCGCTGGCCCGCGCCGGCGTGCTGGACGGCCGCCCGCACACCTCCAACGCGCTGGGCTTCCTGAAGGAGAACGCCGCCGAGTACCACGGCGAGGCGCACTATCGCGACGTGGCCCACGCGGTCAGCGACGGGGTCATCGTCACCGCCCCGGGCTCGGCCCCGGCCAGCTTCGCCTGCGCGGTGGCCGCGGCGGTCAAGCCGGAGCGCGCCGCCGAAGTGGTCGCCTACTGGAACATGGCCCGCGGCGAGTTCGAGGCGCTGGGGACGGACCTGGAGAAGGTGTTTAGGGCCTGATCTTCCTTCTCCCCCTGAGGGAGAAGGACGGAGCCCGCGCGCCGGAGGGCGCGAGCCCGAAGGCCTGCGCGGGAGGATGAGGGGTCGCGCTAGGGCCGGCCGCCTCGTCCTTGTCCGCCAAAAGAAAAAGGGGCCGCAGTGCGACCCCTCATCCTCCCGTCCAGACCTTCGCCCGCAGGCGGGCTCCGGTGGACGGGTCCCTCCTTCTCCCTCAGGGGGAGAAGGAGCAACTCTTAGAGCGCCCCCGCCAGCCAGCTGCGCACGGCCGTCTCGTCGGCCGGGTCGCCGGAGTAGGCGAGGCTCGGCGTGTAGGGGGTGTGCGTGGCGCGCGGGCGGTCCAGCCAGGCGCGGTCGCCGATGCTGAGGTTGGCGAAGCCCGACGGCAGCGGCGAGACCGCCTCGCCGACGAAGATGCTGTCGGCGCTGGTCACCGAACCGGCGTGCACCACGCCCGGCAGGCGGGTGAACAGGTCCATCATGTTCAGGCAGGCGCGCGCGCAGGCGGCGTCGGTCAGCACCACGACCTTGGCCTTCATCGGGTTGGCCGGGGTCTCGGCCACCGCGGCGCGGGCCTCGTTGCGCTTCAGCAGCGGCTGGCCCGAGGCCAGGGCCTGGTCGAACTCGGCCAGCAGGGCCTCCCAGCGGGCCCATTCCTTGTAGTACTTGCCGTCGGTCTTCAGGTTGGCCAGCACGCCGGCGTAGAAGGCGCGGTTGTCGACCGAGACCCGATAGGCCACGTCGCCGAACTGGGGCGTGTGGGCCAGCACGAAGTCGGGGTCCCACAGCCAGTTGGCCACGCGGTAGCCGTGACGGCCCGGGCCGTCGCCGGCGCCGCGCATGTCGATCACCACCACCTTGGAGTTCTGGATCGCGGCGCGCTGAGCCTCGAGCTGGCCCAGGAAGGCCTCCCACGGCATGTCGTCGGCGAAGGACGGCAGGTGGATCCAGTAGCCGTCGTTCCACTGCTCGACCGACAGGGCGCGCTCCGGCAGCGGCGTGGCCGCCTGGAAGGCCGCCTTGCGCTGGGCCTCGGCGGTGAAGCCGTAGGTCAGGGTGAAGCTCTTCTTGCGCCCGGCGACGTCGAAATCGCACTTGGTCGGCTTGGCGCCGGCGAACGGGTTGCCGCGGTCCCACAGCAGGTAGGGCGCGGTGCGGGCGCGGTCGGCCTGCAGCTCGAGATCGCCTTCCCAGCGGTCCAGCCGCTCGCGGGCGATCGCCTCGGCCGGCTTCTTGTCGCAGGAGATCAGCTTGGCCCCGACCGGCGGGGTCTTGGAGCCGCCTTCGGACCAGGCGACGGTGTAGGCCCCGTCGCGCCAGGCGGTCGAGAAGCCCGGCCAGGCGCCCGCGAAGGACGGATCCAGCGCGGGCAGGGTGCGCACCACGCGGATGTTGCCGTCCCGGAAGCCGCCGGCGTAGCCGTTCAACGCGTAGTAGTAGCCCGAGGTGTCGGCCACCTTGTCCAGGCTGGCGCTGACCTGCTCGTAGCCGGTGTCGACCCAGCTGCGGAACGTGCCGCCGTCCTTGTCGACGTAGGCGGCCGGGTGATCGGCCTTCAGCAGCTCGCGCATCTTGGCGAGATCCTGACCCGCGGCGGCGCGCCAGTCCTGGGCTTGAGCGCCGGTCGCGGCCGCCAGGGCGGCGGCGCAGACGGCGAGGGCGAAGGCTTTCATCAGCGTACTCCGGAGTCGCGGCTTTAACGGTCAAGCTTATACCAGCGTTACCGTAAACCAACCCCTTGTCGCGAATTGCCAAGGCTTGGCCGCGTGTCGCGAATTGCCAACCAACGCCGGTCGCCGTAAGCAGGCGCGCTTCGGTTTATTGGGTCCGCGACCGCCATGTTCTCGAAAATCCTGATCGCCAACCGCGGCGAGATCGCCGTTCGCATCATCAAGACGGCCCGCCGTCTCGGGATCAAAACCGTCGTGGTCTATTCCGAGGCCGACGCCGACTCGATGGCCGTTGAGATGGCCGACGAGGCCGTGTTCATCGGCCCGGCTCCGGCGGCGCAGTCCTACCTGCTGGCCGACAAGATCGTGGAGGCCGTGCGCCAGACCGGCGCCGAGGCCGTCCACCCGGGCTTCGGCTTCCTGTCCGAGAACGCCGCCTTCGCCCAGCGCCTGAAGGACGAGGGCATCGTCTTCATCGGCCCGAACCCGCACGCCATCGAGGCGATGGGGGACAAGATCACCTCGAAGAAGTTCGCCGCCGAGGCGGGCGTCTCGACCGTGCCGGGCCACATGGGCCTGATCGACAGCCCCGAGCACGCCGTCGAGATCGCCGAAACCATCGGCTATCCGGTGATGATCAAGGCCTCGGCCGGCGGCGGCGGCAAGGGCATCCGCGTCGCCTATTCGAAGGCCGAGATGGCCGAGAGCTTCGCGGCCGTGAAGGCTGAGGCCAAGAACGCCTTCGGCGACGACCGGGTGTTCCTGGAGAAGTTCATCGTCAACCCGCGCCACGTCGAGATCCAGGTGCTGGGCGACAAGCACGGCAATGTCGTGCACCTGTTCGAACGCGAGTGCTCGATCCAGCGCCGCAACCAGAAGGTCATCGAGGAAGCCCCGTCGCCGCTGCTGGACGAGGCCACCCGCATGGCCATGGGCGCCCAGGCCGTCGCGCTGGCCAAGGCGGTCAACTACGACTCCGCCGGCACGGTCGAGTTCGTCGCCGGCCAGGACCGCTCCTTCTATTTCCTGGAGATGAACACCCGCCTGCAGGTCGAGCACCCGGTCACCGAGCTGATCACCGGCCTGGACCTGGTCGAGCAGATGATCCGCGTCGCCGCCGGCGAGAAGCTGGCGTTCGGCCAGTCGGACCTGAAGATCAACGGCTGGGCGATGGAGAGCCGGATCTACGCCGAGGATCCGTACCGCAAGTTCCTGCCCTCGATCGGCCGGCTGTCGCGCTACGCCCCGCCCGCCGAAGGCCCGGCCGCGACCGGCGCCTACACCGTGCGCAACGATTCCGGCGTCCGCGAGGGCGACGAGATCTCGATGTACTACGACCCGATGATCGCCAAGCTCTGCACCTGGGCTCCGACCCGGGAAGGCGCGATCGAGGGCATGGCCCACGCGCTCGAGGAATTCCACATCGAGGGACCGGGCCACAACGTTCCGTTCCTGTCGGCGGTGATGGACCAGGACCGCTTCCGCTCGGGCGCGATCTCGACCGCCTACATCGCCGAGGAGTTCAAGGAAGGCTTCCACGGCCTGGACGCCTCCGACTTCCAGCGTGACGTCATGACCGTCGCGGCCATGGCCATGCAGCGCCTGCAGGCCGAACGCAGCGGCGCGCCGACCAGCCGCTCGGAATGGATCGTCTCGATCGACGGCCAGGTGCGCGGCGTGCGCGTCACCCACTCCAACGGCGGCCTCGACGTCGAGCTGCCGGAGGAGGGGCGGACGCTCCGCCTCGACCAGGTCGACTGGCGTCCGGGCCAGCCGCTGTTCCGGGGCGTCCTGGGCGGCCGCAGCTTCGCCGCCGAGGTGAAGCCCGCCGCCGACGGCTATGTCGTGCGCCACCGCGCCGCCAAGGCGCGCGTGCGCGTGCTGGCCCCGAAGGTGGCCGAGCTCTACGCCCGACTGCCCGAGCGCCAGGCCGCCGACACCTCCAAGCTGGTGGTCTCGCCCATGCCCGGCCTGGTGGTCGCGCTGGACGTAAAGGCCGGCCAGGAGGTCAAGGAAGGCGAGACCGTCGCCATCATCGAAGCCATGAAGATGCAGAACATCATCAAGGCCGAGCGCGACGGCGTGGTGAAGTCGGTCGGCCCCAAGGCCGGCGACAGCGTCGCCGCCGACGAGGTGCTGGTCGAGTTCGCCTGAGCCCGCTAGCGTCACGGCGAGCCGGAGTTTTGTCGTGAAAGCCGCAGCCGCCCTCGTCGCATCGGCCCTGGCCGCGGCCGCCACGCCCGCCGCCGCGTGCAGCCTGGCCCAACCACGGGCGAGCGAAGGCTCGGTCGTGGCCGTCGGCGTGATCACCGATACCGAGGCCGCGCCCGCGACGCCGGAAGGCGAGGGCTCGACCCAGATCTTCAGCAGCCGGTTCACGGTCGAAAGCGTGCGGTTCGGCGCGCTCGACGCCGCCGGCGCGGTCGACGTCGCCTACACCGAATGGGAGCAGCCTCGGGCGCGGTGCGGCAACGGTCCGCCGCCGATCGACGGACAGCGCTATCTGGTCCTGCTGTCCGCGCCCGACGCCAAGGGCGTGCGCTCGGTCGAGTATTTCACCGAGAACCTAGCCTCCAAGGCCATCGCGTTTCCGCGCTGAGAGCGTCACCGGTTTACCGGCGGGACGAACATCCCTAGCTTTCGCGCCGGTATCAGCGTGGGACGTCCATGACCGATCGGATCGACTGGAGCGAGCTGTTTTTCTCGGCTGACGGGCGTGTCGCGCGCACGCCGTTCCTGATCGCCGGCGTGCTGCTGCTGCTGCTGTTCACGCTCTACGAGTCGCTGGTGGCCGGCAGCTCGCTGCTGCACTGGATCACCGGCGTGCCGGTCTATCTGCTGCTGGGCTATGTCGCGACCTGCGTGCTGGCCAAGCGCTTCCACGACCGCGGACGCTCCGGCTGGTGGGCGGCGCCGGTGCTGTTCGCCTACGCCCTGGTGCTGCCGTACCCGACCAACTTCTGGGACGTGCTGGGCATGATCCTGCTGGGCTGGGCCTTCGTGGAGTGCGCGCTGATGCCGAGCGAGCAGGGGGCCAACCGCTTCGGCCCCAGCCCGCGCCGCGCGCCGCAGGGCCCCGGCGGGGTGTGAACAAAGCTTAAGTTGCGGCGGCCCCTCCGCGGGCCGAGCCTCCCTGGCGACACTCTGGGAGGCCGCCGATGCTCAGCTTTCTGTTCGGGTTCAACGGGCGCCTGCGCCGGTCCCACTATTTCCTGGGCGCGCTGGCCGTCTGCGTGATCTCCAACCTGTTCGGCCTGGCGGCCATCAACGGCGACGCCGACGTGGTCGAAGGCCTGCACAGCTGGTCCATGGTGTTCACGCCCAATCCGGTGGTGGTGGCCCTGGCCTCGGTGATCGGGATCCTGGCCTTCTGGGCCAACATGGCGCTCGCCGCCCGGCGCTGGCACGACGTCGGGGCCAGCGGCTGGCTGGCCCTGCTGGCCCTGATCCCGGGCGCGAGCTTCGCCCTGTTCTTCCTGCTGTGCATCATCCCGGGGACCAAGGGCCCGAACCGCCACGGTCCGGACCCCAAGGCCGACAGCGGCGCGCCGGTGACGGCGTGAGCCGCTAGAGGCTCGGCGCCTCCGCCTCGACCACCTCGCCGAACACCCGCCTAAAGCTCGCCTTCAGCGCCTCGTCGGCCTCGTCCAGGCCGACGGGCAGGCCGAGGTCCACCAGGCTGGTCACGCCGTGCTCGGTGATGCCGCAGGGCACGATACCCCCGAAGTGGCTGAGGTCCGGCTCGACGTTCAGCGCGATGCCATGGAACGACACCCAGCGGCGCAGCTTCACGCCGATGGCGGCGATCTTGTCCTCGCGGGTCGGGAAGCCGGGCGCCTTGCGCTCGACCCATACGCCGACGCGCCCCTCGCGGATCTGGCCCTCGACGTTGAATTCGCCCAGAGCCCCGATGATCCAGCGCTCCATGGCCTCGACGAAGCCGCGCACGTCGCGCTTGCGGGCCTTCAGGTCCAGCATCAGGTAGGCTACCCGCTGGCCGGGGCCGTGATAGGTGAACTGGCCGCCGCGGTCGGTCTTGAACACCGGAAAGCGCTCCGGCGTCAGCAGGTCGGCTTCCTTGGCGGTGACGCCAGCGGTGTAGAGCGGCGGATGCTCCAGAAGCCAGACCAGCTCGCCGGCCGTTCCCTCGGCGATCTCCGCCACCCGCTTCTCCATGAAGGCCACGGCGTCGGGGTAGGGGACATAGCCCTTCGAGACCGCCCAACCGGCGGGCAGGCCGTCTTCGCGGGCGAAGGGCGGGGCGGAGATGTTTAACGCGTCGTCAAGCATGCCGATCCAATGTGGGAGCGTGATCCGCCGCGCAACAGGCGCCGGCGATTCCGGGGCGTATCGAAAAGCCGTGAGTCAGGTCGAAGCCGTCAACGTCGAAATCTCGGTGGTGCTGGGCCGCAGCTCGCTGCCCATGCAGCAGCTGCTGCGCATGGGCCGCGGCGCGGTGATTCCCCTGGACGCCCGCGAGAACGACGAAGTGTGGATCCTGGCCAACAACCATCCCGTCGCCCGGGGCGAGATCCAGATCCAGGACGACAAGATCGCCATCACCGTCACCCGCGCGGCCGACGTGTACGACTACATGGCCGGGGCCAAGAACACCTAAGCGCCCGCGCAGAGCGCCTTCAACTCGTCCACCACCTTGGCCAGCTCCTTGCGCGTGAACGGCTTCAGCAGCAGCGGCCGGTCCAGGTCCTCGTCGCGCACGCCGTAGCTGCCGTAGCCGGTGGCGTAGGCGAACGGCTTGCCGCGCGCGGCGAGCAGCTCGGCGATCGGATGGCTGCGCTGGCCGCCCAGGTTCACGTCCAGCAGGGCGGCGTCGAAGCCGTCGCCGATCGCGTGCTCCAGGCCTTCGTCGAGCGTCGGGACCGGGCCGACCACCTCGCAGCCGAGCGTCGACAGCAGCTCTTCGAGGAGCAGCGCCACCAGCGTTTCGTCTTCGACGACGAGGATGCGGAACGTGGACTCTGACACGGTGCGCGGTCTCACCATCACCGTAGGAAGCCGGCGTTCTACGGCGATTCTGCGACAAGGCTTCGACGAGCCTTCACAAGGGCGGAATCACTTGCTATTCCCCCGGCCTCCGACGCGTGCGGTCGTGGCGGAATTGGTAGACGCGCAGCGTTGAGGTCGCTGTGGGGCAACCCGTGGAAGTTCGAGTCTTCTCGACCGCACCAACTCTCTAAAGAACAAGTCGGGGACCACCCCGGCGTGAGGAGGCTGAGATGAGCGACACCGCCGCCCAGCCTCACGACCACGCGGCCGCTCTGGAAGAGCTGGCGCTTCGCGACGACTACGCCCTCAACCCGGAATTCGTCGAGCTGGTGGTCGACGCCGCCGACCGCGGCGACGGCCTGCGCCTGCGCGAGCTGCTGGCCGCGCTGCACCCGGCCGACGTCGCCGACCTGATGGGCTTCCTGTCGTCGGATCACCGGGCCGAGGTCGCGCCCTGGATTCCGCTGGACGAGCTGGCCGAGATCCTGCCCGAGCTGGACGACCGAATCCGCGAGGAGGTCGTCGAACTGCTGCCGCCCGGCGCCCTGGTCGAGGCGCTGCAGGAGCTCGACTCCGACGACGCCGCCGCCGTGGTCGAAGACCTGGAGGAGCACCAGCGCCGCGAAGTGCTGGCCGCCATGCCCGAAGGCGACCGGGCCGCGATCGAAAAGTCGCTGGCCTACGACGAGGAGTCGGCCGGGCGCCTGATGCAGCGCGAGGTCATGGCCGCGCCGCAGTTCTGGAGCGTCGGCCAGACCATCGACCACGTGCGCGGCCACGACGAAGAGCTGCCCGAGCTGTTCTTCGACATCTACGTCGTCGATCCGGCCTACAAGCCGGTGGGCGCTGTTCCAGTCAGCCGTCTTCTTCGTACGAAACGAGACGTGAAGCTCTCCGAGATCATGGAGCCGGTGACCGAAATCGCCGTCGACACCGATCAGGAAGAGGTCGCCTACGTCTTCGAAAAGTACCACCTGATCTCGGCGCCGGTGATCGACGCGGGCGGGCGGCTGGTCGGCCAGCTGACCGTCGACGACGTCGTGAACATCATCCAGGAAGAGAACCGCGAGGACATCCTGGCCCTGGCCGGCGTGACCGACGCGGGCCGCGACGCCCGCGTGCTGGGCATTTCGCGTTCGCGCATCCCCTGGCTGACGGTGAACCTGGCCACGGCCATGCTGGGCGCCTGGGTGATCTCGCTGTTCGAGGGCACCATCCAGAAGGTGGTCGCCCTGGCCGTGCTGATGCCGATCGTCTCGGCCATCGGCGGCAACGCCGGCACCCAGTCGCTGACCGTGACCGTGCGCGCTCTGGCCACCCGCGAGCTGACCGCGGCCAACTCGATCCGCACCTTCGGGCGCGAAATCGCGGTGGGCTTGCTGAACGGCCTGGCCCTGGCCCCCTTGATGGGCGTGGTGGCGGCGGTGTGGTCCGGCGACTACCGCATCGGCCTGGTGATCTGCGCCGCCATGGTGCTGAACCTCTTGATCGCCGCCTCGGTGGGCGTGCTGACGCCGTTGACGCTGTCGCGGCTGAAGTTCGACCCGGCGGTCTCCTCGGCGGTGTTCGTGACCGCCACGACCGATTTCTTCGGCTTCCTGATCTTCCTGGGCCTGGCGACCATCGTCCTGCTTTAGGACCGCGGCGTCCGACGACCGGAATTTCCGTTCACGAAATTGTCGACCTCCCGTTCGCTGAACGCGTTCTAGAGTGGCCAGCGGCGCCGTTGCGGCGGCGCGGGTCTTGCTCCTTCGCCTACGGGGCGAGGACGCCCGTGCCGTTTTGGGTCAGGGGACCGACGACGACATGCGATCGCGTTTGAAGATCTCCCGCGCGGGGATCGAACTGATCGAGAGCTTCGAAGGCTTGCGCCGCAAGGCCGCGCGCCTGCCCGACGGCCGCTGGACGATCGGTTACGGACACACGCTTTCCGCCCGCGAAGGGGCGGAGGTCACGGCCGAGGACGCCGAGGCCCTGCTGCTGTTCGACCTCCTTCCGGTGGTCGAGGCGGTCAACGGCCTGGTCTTCGTCGAGCTCACCCAGAACCAGTTCGATGCGCTGAGCGCCTTCGCCTTCAACGTCGGCGTCGACGCCTTCCGCAGCTCCGACGTGCTCAAGCGGGTCAACGAGGGCCGGCTGACCGAAGCCGCCTGCGCCTTCGACCTGTGGCGCAAGGCCGACATCGCAGGCGAGGAGATGGTGCTGGACGCCCTGATCCGCCGCCGCGCGGCCGAGAAGGCGCTGTTCCTGACCCCGGCCGACGGCGTGGTGCCGACGCCGACCCCGCTGGTCCGCCCGGCCTATGACCCGGCCATGGCGCCCCTGCTGCCGCAGCGCCGCCCGGCCCACATCGAAACCCCGCTGGAAGGCGATGAGGCGGTCGTCCGCCGCGTCGGTCCGGTCGAAGAACCCGAACCGCTCGCCGCCGAGCCGGAACCGGCGCCCGTCGCTGAACCGGTCGAAGCCGCGCCGATCGCCGAAGAAACGCCGGCCGAGCAGGCGCTCGCCGTGGCGGAGGAGGCCGAACCCGGCGCCGAAGCCCTGAACGCCGAAGCCCTGGGCGCCGCCGCCGAGCCGGTCGAAATTCAGTTCGAAGCCGCACCCGTCGTCGAGGTCGAGGCCGAGCTCGCGCAGCCGGTCGTCGAGCCCGAAGCTCAACCCGCCGAGGTCGAACTGGCCGTCGTCGAGGCCGCCGAACCGGGCGCCGAGGCGCTGGAGCCGGTAGTCGCCGCCGCGCCGGCCGTCGAGCCGACCGACGTCGTCGCGCCGCTGTGGAACGCCTTCGAACAGCAGGTCGCGGCCGCCGAGGCTTCCGAGCCGGGCGCGGAGGCGATCGCGCCGGTGATCACCCCGGTGATGGCCGAGCCGGTCGTCGAAGCGGTCGCGCCGCAAGCCGAACCTGTCGCCCCCGAGGCGGCCTTCGAACCGGTCGTCGAACCCGTCGCCGTCGAACCCGCGCCGGTCATGCCGGAGCCGGTCCAACCGGCGCCCCAGCCCGCCGCCGACACCACGCCCGGACCGGGCGCGCCGGCCCTGAAC
>NZ_JAAIVC010000046.1 GCF_010975005.1 Caulobacter sp. 17J65-9
CTCCCCCCTCCCGCCCCCCGCAGACGGCCCGCCCATGTCCCTCACCTTCCACTTCCACCCGCTCTCCTCCTTCTGCTGGAAGGCGCTGATCGCGCTCTACGAGAACGGCGCGCAGTTCGACGCCGTGGTCGTCAACCTCGGTGACCCCGACTCCGCCGCCGCCTTCCGCGCCCTGTGGCCGCTGGCCAAGATGCCGGTGCTGGTCGACGCCGCGCACGGGCGCACCCTGCCGGAGACCTCGATCATTATCGAGCACCTGGACCGCCACTACCCCGGCCCCCGCCCGCTGCTGCCCACGGACGAGGACGCGCGGCTGGATGCGCGCCTGTGGGACCGGCTGTTCGACCTCTACGTCCACCAGCCCATGCAGAGGATCGTCGGCGACCGCCTGCGCGCGGAAGCCGAGCGCGACCCGCGCGGCGTCGCGGACGCCCGCGCCCAGCTCGAGGCCGCCTACGACCTGGTCGAGGCCCGCATGGCCGGCCGCGCGTTCGCCGCCGGCGACGCCTTCAGCCTGGCCGACTGCGCCGCCGCCCCGGCCCTGTTCTACGCCGGCATCGTGCACCCGTTCGCCGAGGGCCGGCCGAACACCAGCGCCTACTTCGAACGCCTGCTGGAGCGGCCGTCGTTCCAGCGCGTACTGGCCGAGGCGCGGCCGTGGTTCGAGTGGTTTCCGTACCGGGAGGCGATGCCGGAGAGGTTCTTGGCCTAGTTCCGCCGTCGGTCAGAACCGCGGAAGATACGCTCCTCAAATCATGCAAGGAATCGCCCCGGATCCGCTGCGAACCCCTCATGACTGAGCAAGCCTCGAAGGAAAGCTGCCTTCCAAGTATTCTTCCCGGAGAAGCTCTCAACAGAGTCTAGGTCGCGCTCGAGAGCTCCTTCCAGCAGCGGCCACCCAAGATCTGCAAGGCTTCTCCAGCTCGCCTTCTGCTCGCGGAAATAATGGATGGCTTCGTCCGCATAGAAGGCATCCAGCCTCAGCTCCGAAAGCTGCCAAGCCAGCCGCGAAGTCAGATCCATGTCGACCGGGGGCGAAGCGACGATCCTGTACAGCGGGCTGATGGCATCTTGCGCAAAGGGCTCGGCCTCGAGAAACACGTGATCCCGCGGCACTCGATCGAAGTAGGGATGAACGAACTGGCGCTGCGGGTCCGCCTCGCAGGATGCTCCCTTGCGGCGATTGCACAGCTCGCAGGCGGCCACGAGGTTCAGGTGGAGGATCGAGAGGGCTGGATGGTGAGTACGTGGTAGGAAATGGTCTAGCGCGCTCGGCGCCGCAGCGCTGCAGAGGAGGCAACGGCGTTCGGCCGCCGCCAACAACGCGCCGCGCAGCTCGGCTAGGACGCCATCTCCCTGAGTCTGATTGAAAAGGGCTTCCAACCATCCGGCATCAGGCTCTCCCCACGCCCTAGATGGCTCGGCCAGATGCGGACGCCACGCTCCTGCGGAGTAGTCGTCGAAGAGCTGAGCCACCTGTTCTCGTCGGTCAGCGAGAGTGGACCTCTTCGCTATGGGACGACTAACGCGCGTACTGGCGTCGAAGTCATTCATGGCGTTTCGGTGCAGTGGCGCGATAGTTCTCATCGACCGGGAGACCGCCTAGCTTGGTGCGCCATAACCAGTGCGCGCCCTTGGCCGCTCAGGCCGTTTTCGAACATCGCTTCGATTTCGTTGAGGGTGTGTCGTGCCGCGAGTTCGTGCAGCGTCTGGACATATTCTCCAACCCTCGTGTCCAGCCGGAAGACTTCGCGGCTGATGGTTCCAATGTCCTCGCCGAACGTTTCCCGCAACGGCTTATCCACAGTGGTCATGGTTACCTGCCGCGAGATGATCCGGACGTGGCGGGACGGGGTCTCCTGAACGATGAACGGCGAATGAGTGGCAATAATCGCGTTAGAATCGCGATTTTCAAGCAAATGCCGAAGCACCTTGAGAAAGACAGCCAAGAGCGGCGGATGAAGATGTGCTTCCGGCTCATCCACAAGGATTAGCGTGCCCGGGCGCAGATTGGCCGCGAGCTGTGCGGTCATCAGCAGTACGAACTTGTGCCCTGTGCTGGCCACACGGAAGATCTGCCGGAGTTCCCCCCGCAGTTTCGTCGACGACATGGAGAGGATCTCCTGTCGGTCGAGAAGGGCCGCCGTGCCGAAGGATGCCTCGGCGAACAGGGTATCCAGACTGCCCCTGAACAGGTCCATGTCGTCGTCCGCGATGTCACTTAGTGCTCGGGCGAAGTCACTGGATATCCGACGCGTGCTCTTCAAAGGGTTCAGGGACCTAGCGGTCGTGTCGGCACGGGCGGCTGCTAGATCTCGCAGGCCAAAATAGCTGTAGCCCAGTGTAGATCCGGTCCTCAGAAAGCGCCGCTTCTGGGTCACGTTCTCGCCCGGAACATCGAAGTCGTCGAACGCGCTGTAGGAAAACGCCAATACACGACTGACGGCTACATTCCCGGTCAGATGCCCGGAACCACTCTCGTGCGGGTCGAACGCGGTCATCGCGAGGTTGGCGAGCAGGCGGGTCTTGCCGGAGCCATTGGGACCTATCAGTACGTTGACCCGCCCTGGCAGGCTGAGGCTCGGACCGAAGTCAAAGGTTACGCTAAATCGTTGACCGCCAGTGCTCGTATCGAAAGCTAGGTCATGATTGGTGGGGACTTCCGACGCTGTCCGCTCGATGATCGATTCCGCTTCCTCCAAGGCCGTGCGCGCTGGCGTGAAACGCAGGAGGGACTTCTCGAGACCGACCTCGTTTTCAAAGCGACGCCGCAGAGCAGGGTTTGTGGCGATGTCGCTGAGGCTTGCAAGGATGGACCGTGCCTGCGCTCCTGCGACCTGCAGCAGGTTCTGATAATAGTCGGTTTCGGCGCCCAAGGAGGCGAACTCACCCCCGAGACTCTCGAATCTGTTCGGAAGCGGGGTCAGACCCTGCTGCTGACCTCTTCCGAGAATCTTCACCGTGCCGATCGGAACCTCATCTCCTTCGGTGCCTATCATCGAAAGGTGGAACGTCGTCCTCAGCCCGAAGTCGTTCCAACTGTCAGGTCGAAGCACGTATACGTAAGGCTCAACCTTTTCAGGCGGCAGACCCTTGCGCGGAAACAGGACGCGGAAGATGGCCATTCAGACCACTCCAGCCGCAAGCCCGAATTGCCGATCGGTTTCCGCCCGCAAGGCCGTCGGGTCCAAAGACTCGAGCGAAAGTACCTGTTTCGAGACAAGCACGTTGCGAACCGCCCTTCGTGTAATGCCTTCGAGACCCGGCGCGCCCCGCGTCTCTAGCGTGGCCAGCCAACTCTCCCCCAGCGCGCGCGCGATCACAGGCGAAGCGGAAAGGCCGGGACGCTCTATGATCTGGACGTGAGCGTCTTCGCTCAGGCGGCGAAGGAGATCCCAGCGCCCATCTTGCTCGCCCCGGTCGAATGCCACTCCTCTCAGCCACAGACGTTGAAGCGTGTTGCGAACGCCACCTCGGTAGCGCGCGATAGGTGCCTGGTCGAAGCGCCACTGGACGAGATCGGGAGCAAGCACCGCTGCGAGAAAGGACCAAACGTCATCTCTCCAGGCGTCCGGACCGGAAACGAAGTCCTCGGTCACGAGCGCGATCGCGCAGGCAGCATCGAAGCCAGCTCGATCGCTACGGCCGGATCGGTCGGGGAAACCGTAGGCCGTCGCTATCTCCAGGAGGCGATTCCGGATGGCATCCAGCCTAGCGTCATCGACCTTGGTGCCGCCCGTCGTGCCGTGACTAATCCAGCCAGCGTAAGCGTCCCTTAGCTCGCGCCACGGCGTCGTGGCGAGCACTTCGGACCGTTCATCGATTAGGCGCGCCAAACCACCCGCGTGGAGCCGAGGGTAAAACGGGACCTCAGTCATCAGCGGGCCCTTCCGTTTGAAGGAGGACCGAAAGCTCCGCCTCGAACCCCGCGGGATCGGAGACCATTCGACTGCGGATCACGTCTAGGCTCTGGTTGGGAAATGCTAGCCGAAGCCAGCTGGCTATAGCGGCTCCAAGGGAACCTGGCACCGACTCCGCTATCCCGAGCTCGAACGAGAGACTGTCTAGAGCGCCCCGCGAAAGCTGCGAGACGATCCCTCCTGTGATGAGTCTCATCGTCACGTCTTCGGCGTCGCTGACGCGCTGAACAAAGTCTGGGAAGTCCAGATTGACATACAGGCGGACCGCGCCGGCAAACTCCCGCTCAAGATGGGCCGGAGACCAGTCGATCCTCCACAGCGCCTCGCCACTGTTCGGGAACCGCTCCGAGAACCTCACGGCCTCGGTTGGAAAGCGTGCCTCTTCGGGTTCAAGTTGGACCCTGTGCACATCCTCCCACAGCCTGAGCCCCGCTCTGCCCGGCATGAGCGACGAGCCAGCCGGTACGGGATCGCGCATCAGCAGCTCGGTGCGGAGGTTCATCCGCTGGGAAAGAGTCATGCCTGCAAGACTGACCGCAGCGACGCGGGCCGTCTCCTCCATGGATACGGCACCGCGCCAGTGAATTGACCGATGCCGGTCGCCCCGCGGCCCGCCGGTCGCGACGGTCACGATGAACTCGAGATGAAGATCCTTTTCGGCCACCCCAAACCTCTGTGCGACGGACGCTAGATTGATCTGGAGCCGTCGTCGCAGGACAAGATCGACCGCGTGGTCCCAACGGGGAACCTGCCGGTCGACCAAAACGGGCCCATTCGCAGTAGCTCTTGTCCAAGGCTCGGCGATGACCTCTTCGGGAATGATCCGGAGAAAGGGGTAGGCGATGGCCACCACGGCTCAATCCTCCACGTCCAGACTCAGGCCCACGGCGGCGAGTCCCGGAACCAGGACGCGGATGCGGAAATCACCGAAACTTCCGGCCGGGAGCAACGCGATTTCGCCTGTGGCGAAGTGCTCGCCCGAAGCGGTCGTCCAGTTCTGTGTCACCACCTTCCCGCCATCCGGTAGTTCGATCTCGCCCGAAATCCGGTCATCGAGCACGAGGCCGGGCATCGCACGGATCGCGAGCGGTTCGGCCGAGCTGTTCCGCGCTTGGACGCGGAAAACTGCGCTAACGCCGCCCTCGACTGGCTCAAGCGTGATGAACTCAGCGGGTTCGACGCTCCAAGCCCGTCTTCGCCCCCGGATCGTGCCTCTCCGAACCCTGTCCTCATCCTCGACGCTTCGGGGCATCAGCTGCCCGAGACGCGCGGCTGCCGAGCCGAGCGGCGGTTGTTCAACCGTCGTGGCCGTTCCGCTCTGCGCGGGATGGACGATTTCCGACGCAAGCTGGCCGACCCGGCGTAAGCCCACGTTCACCCAAGTCTGTGCCGGCCCTTTCGGGAGGCTATTGGGCATCCAGTCGTCGTGCGCCGGTGGCTCAGACCGTGCGAACGCTTCTTCCACTTCGACATCATCGTTGCAGATGAAGACGCCGGCCCATTCGTGCGCCTCATGGGGAAGAGGCGTTCCCGGAAGATACTTCACCACCAACTCTACAGGGCGCATGAGCGCTACGTGATGTGCCGAACCTTGGATCGGGCCGGTCTCCGCGCCGTATTTCCGGTCCCCGCGGAACCCGCGCGTAATCGCCATGCGGCCAAGGAGCTTGCGGGGACGCTCACAGATGACGGCACGCGATTGCGGATCGCTACTCTTTACGAGCCTCCACGCTTGGACAAACAGATCCAGCGGCGGGAAATGTTCTGGCGACGGCACCAGTAGGGTTTCGCCCTCAGCCTCTATCGCGAAGGTCATCGGGGGCTCAGCCCCTCCCTCCGCAATCATTTTCGGCCAAAAGAACCAGAGGAAGGCCGCTCGGATTTCGGCCGCCGCATCGTGCAAATTTTCGACCCGAGGGAGCAAGATCATGATTGTCGTGCCGGTGTCCGCGGCGACGCGCCTCGGCAGGCCGAGTCCCTCTGCAATCGCCTCCGCCTCGTCGGCGAGCAGCGGCTCGACGAACCCCCCGGACGCGTCCGGTTCGTCGGGGGACCGACCCCACCAGTGACGCCCCGTGAACCGCCGTCCATTCGCGCCGACGTATTCCTCGCCGACGTGGCAGCCGATGAACCTGCGCTCGACCGAGCCCGACGCGTCCACAGCCAAGCTGTCGAGTAGTACTGTCGAACATTCGCTCGCGGCAAAAAGCGCCATTTTGCCGAACCCGTAGGTCCCCCCGCCGCCCGCGATGTCACGCCCAGCGCCGATGTTCCGCACTAGGTTGATAAAGTTCCTCGCCGTCTTGTCCGGGGATGCAATGTCAGCTCGTGTGGGCCCCCCGAGACCCACGCCCCCGAAGTCCGAAATCTCCAGCACCGTCACGCACGACGACGTGCGGGCAGGCTCGAGCAGGTCGTGGGAGTGCGTCGACTCCGGCAGGTTTGCTAGAATTTCCGACCGTAAGCAGGCAGCCTGCGCCTCATCAAGCGTCCGCAGCCGGACCTGCATTCGTACGGAATCGCTGGCGCGGGCGTCCCACGCGTTCTGGCCGCTTTCTCGGGCCAGCGTCTGAAGCAGTGTCAGGGTCGGGGTACCGAGTAGTTTTCTAGCCCCTTCTCCGGCTATGGCGCCGTTCGCCGGGAAGGGTTCAGAGGACAGATCCAGCGGCATCGGCAAGCACTCTGATGGGTAGATCAAGCTCGCTGTCGTCCAGGCGGAAGTTCGCAGCGGCGTCGAGGTCGATTTCGTAGGTCACGCGCCCCACGCCCACGGGCAGGCTGCCGCCGACGAGATGGGGAGCTGTGAGGCGGGGGAAGCCGTCGGTGACGCGGTAGGCTTCCTCGGCTAGCAGCGAGAAGCGCATGTCTTGCCACGCGGGCACATCGTCGGCATAGCCGGCGGCCTCGAGGCGGGATTCTAGATCCCCCTGGCTGGAGACGCTCAGCTTCAGTCTTTCGATCTCTTCGGAGATGCAGAGGTGCCCGGCCGCGTCGGGCTCAAAGACTTGCAGCCAGAGGAATAGCTCGCCCCCCGGCGGCTCTTGAAGCTGGTCCAGCGCCGCAATAACGACGCGACGCCCCTGCGAGCGGCGCGTGCTCTTGCATTCGAGCGCGGCCGGACCGGCACGAAAGTCGTGGCGAGCGCCTTGGGGACCGCTCCAAAGCAGTGAAGCTGAGGGCCGGCGTGCCACTAGCCGTGAAAGGACTCTGAGCTCACCAAGAAGGCCGATGGCACGCTCGAGGGTCACGTCCGCTTGGCTGGATCGGCGGAGAAGGTCCAAGAACTCGTTGATCGTGCCGGCGACGGCCTCGGCGGGATCGGTACCCCCGTCGAGCCGGCGCAGGATCTCCCCCACGACCTCGCCGAAGACGGCCTCGAGCCGTTCCTCTTCACATCCAAGTTCCAGAAAACGTTGCGGGCGTCCGCGAAGGTTCAGCACGACCGCCCGTGCGGTGAGGCCATTGCGGTCGACCCCGTCCGGCACGGCAGCATGCGCATCTACCGGAAGCAGAAGTAGCGCTTCGCCCGCGGGCCCGACCGCTAGGCGCGCCGGCCCGACGGATGTTGTCACCTGAAGCTCGACCGAAGCGATGCCGAGATCGCCCCCCTTGGATGCCTGACGAAGGCGCCGCCACTGGGCGACGGAGAGGTCCGGCGACATCAGGTGGCCTCCGTCAAGTCGGCCAGGAGGTTCTCACCGTCCGCGTCGGGGCGGTCGAGTCGGACACGGACGTAGCTACGCTGCCGTCCGCGGTCGGGCAGGACAAGGCCGACGCCGATCAGATCGCGCACGGCATCGAGCGCCACCCGATATCGGCTGTCCCGGGCAGGCATGGACCGCGCCTCAATTGCGTAGAGCAAGAGCAGCGGCACACCGTCACCGACCTGCGCCTGCCGCGCGCGCTTCAGACTCTCCCAGTCGCCGCCAGTGACGCCCTCGTCGGTGTCCATTAGGATGTCGCGTCGGGACATTAGCGCCTTGATGTCAGCCGCCCCGTCGCTCCGAGGCAGTGCGAGGCGTGACCTTCGCACCAGCCGAACCGAGTCGAGCGGTCCGAGTGGTCGCGAGGAGGGGGTCCCCTCGGTGGGCTCCACGACACCCACGTTCCAAGACTGGAAGGTAGCGCCGTCGCGGGCTTCCGACCGGATGTAGTCGAGAAGATCGTTCGACAGGCGGTCCTTTGGCGAGGCCGAGTAGGTGGAAAGAAAGGCGAGAACCGTCGACAGAGGGACGTTGCGGATCAGGCGCCCACCGGGCCGAGACTCGACATTGCTTCTTTCAACGCCGGCTTCCACGAGGGCCTCAGCGGCGGCCCAGTTGGTGTCGGACACAGCCTCATCCCGATGTTGGAACCGGATGGTCTGCAGATGCTCTCCCGAGAAGCTGATGTCGCATGCCTCCGCCGCAATCATCTTGCTTGCGGCGGTGATGGTCATTCCGGGGATCTGACGGATGCGGACGGCGAATTCTTCGGGCGTTTGGTCGCGACGGATGTACTCGGCGATGTCGGCTCGGATCTCAGCCTCTACCGTCGCAAGGTCGCGGAATGCGGCAGCTAGGTCCGCCGTCATCCAGATACGTGGCAGGTCCTGGTAGCCCGGCCGGTAGCCGAACCAACGCCCCATCTGCAACAGCGTGTCGTATTGGCTGGAGCTCCTGACGAAATAACTAACCGTCAATCCCTCAATCGTCAGGCCTCGGGCCAGCACCGACCCTCCGATGACGATGTACTTTGCAGGTCCAGCCTCGAAGTCGAGCCTCGTGTCGCTGTTGCTGTTTTCGACCACCACCTCTACGTCGGCGAGCACGCTCTCCAGATGCGGGCGCAGCGCTTCCCAAGGGACCCTGCCAAGGGCCCACCGGGAGCCGTCGATGCGGGCACTCTCCTCCGTCCACAGGTCCTCGAGCGAGGTCTCGAGATCCGCCGTCCCGAGCTGGGCACCGACCTCGGCCAGCCATGTGCGGATCGCGGTGGACAGCTTCTCGTGAGTCGAAGTGTAGACTGTCGTGTGCACCAGCATACTGCAGTGCTGGTCGCGTTGGCCGCGGGCGTAGCGGGCGGCGGTCGCAAGCAGGAAGTAGGACAGCGCGCGGCCAAGGGAGTCTGGCACCGCGGGCTGGAAACCTTCGCGTCCCTTGGCGCTCGGTGGCCTGACGAGAGCCACTTCGGCCGGCAGGACCTCCCTGATCATGTCGAGGCCTTGCTCGTCCCCAGTCTCTTCCCCGGCGTCAACGGGCTCCCGGCCAAATAGCGTTTCCGCGCCGAAGTAGCCTTCGGGCAGGGGAAGGGCGGTGATGAAGTCGGTCGGATAGAGGTCGTCGAGGACGCCCGCAGGCGTTTTCGGATTGATCAGTATGTTGGCGAACGGCGTGGCAGTGTAGCCGACGTACTGGCATCGCGGCAGGATCGACAAAAGCCGGCGAATGGCGCCGTTGATCGCCTTGATGTCGTACTGGCTTCCGCTGGCGTTGACGCTGGCCTGGTCGCACTCATCGTCGATGATGAGCACGGGCATCCTTTCGCGGAGGCTCGCGGGAGTCCGCTCGATCGTCTCAATTAAGCGCTCGAGCGGCGTCACGTTCTTCTTCACGACGGCGACCTGGGCGGCGTCCATCATCGAGAACCAGCGGTTGGGCGGGGTCCGGAAGTCGCCGTCGTCGTCGTAGGATGTATGCAGATGCCAAGCGTGGGGGGTGCGCGCGCGCAGATCGCTCTCGAACCGTCCCTGAGTCTGCTTCCTCAGAGAGTTGGTAAGGCCTGCGAGAATTATGACGAACCGGTATCCCGCATCGACGGCCTTGGCGATCACGCCGAGCATGTTGGCGGTCTTGCCGCTCTGGACGTAGCCGACGACGAGACCGCGACCGGCAAAGGCCGACTGCGACGGGTTCTCGAGGAGGCGAACCACCTCGGTCGAAGTCACGTCGAGATCGGAGACCGTCTTCTCCGACCAACGTCGGCGCCCCAACAGATGGGCACGTAGCGGAGGCCAGTGCGTGTCCGAGACATGGGGGCCGGCGTACCAATCTGGCCGACGCGGTTTGCGGAGAGAGTGCGGATCGAGAAACTCGATTGGCTGCTCGAGCTGCCGCCGGACTTCCTCGCGTGCCGCTTCCCAGCTGGCGAGCTGTTGAGGATCTAGAGGTTGCCCGAGCAGCCCCTCAAAGGAACTCCGCGCCTCAAGCGCGGCCTTGTCCAGATCGAGCCCCGCTGCCTGCTCCTTCTGAATTTGGCGAATCCAGCCCTCAATCTGTGGTGAAAGCCGTCCGACCGCGCTTTTCTGGTTCATTCCGCCCCCTGTGGAGCACCTTATTATTGCGCGGCGGGTTACAATCAACCGTTGCGAGGCCTTGCGGCGCGCTTTTAGCGGCGCACCTGTCGCTAGGTGCCGCCCGACGGCGATTACGCTTTACCTACGGTTACGCGGCACCTTGGGAGAATGCCGACCAGGAAGCAGAACCCTGTGCATTGCTTGAGGCGCTAGAGGTTGATCGGCGTGAGGTCGAAGGCGCCCTGGCCGTGGGGCGACTGAGTTGACGCCGGAGCGGCCTCAGCGACCAAAGCGTTCCATAGCGCCGCCGCGATCTGTCGGGCGAGGAACGGTGGAACGGCGTTGCCGACCTGAGTGTACTGTTCCGTTCGACTGCCGAGAAAGTAGTAGTTGTCGGGGAACGTCTGGAGGCGTGCTGCTTCACGAACCGTGAACGACCGGCACTGCTGAGCGTCGGGGTGAATGAAGTAGTGGCCATCCTTTGAGATGTGGCTCGTAACTGTCGTCGACGGACCATCCCACGGTTGCGCTCGGAAGCGATCCTTGAATATGCCGGACGACCAGTTTGCATGCGCCGGGGCAAGGTCCTCTGGGAACTCGTCGGCCTTCGGCGCCCTGCCCGTCACCTGGGCGAAGACGGCGCTGAAAAAATATCTGCCGAGGTCGTCCGCCATGTGGGCGCGGCTGGAATGGTGCGTTGTGGACCCAAGGAGTGGATCCGCCAGCCATTCCCGCAATGCTCTCGGGCATTCCTCCGGGAGTGGAGAGGGGCCACTCACCTGGCGGGAGGGAGGCGCGCCTGCCGCTAGAAACTGGCGAGCTGCCGCCTGTGCGACGGGTAGCACTTGTGCAGCGGCGCTTTGGTCGCCGGACGCGATCAGCGCCATGCAGACCTTTTGCATCTGCTCGGACACCCTAGTGCGCCATTTAATGTCCGCGTCATCGCTACTGAGCCCGCTACGCAGAGGCGGCATTCCCGCGAGCACGTGCCGGACCGTCGCAGGAGCGGGCGCGTCGGAGGCGTCCCGACGACGGCGTGCGATCCTACTTGCCAAGTCGCGCCGCAGTCCGACGATGATTACTCTATGTCGTGCTTGGGGTACGCCGAACTTTTCGGCTTCCACGATGTAGTCGCGGTGGGCATCGGCGGTTTGAAAGACCATGCCGCCGAACTCATCACTTCCAATGGCGAACAATTCGTAGCCGCCATGTTCTCGTGCCGCACCCCTTAAGTCCTTAAGAACGCTCTCAAATATCCCATCACCTTCGATGGACGAGGACAGCATGCCCTTGACGTTTTCCATCACGAACGCGGCGGGGCGAAGTCGAGAGAGGATGTCGATGTATTCTTGGTAGAGGAAGTGGCGCTTGTCCTCCCCGGGCACGTAGTCCGCCTTGCCTTTGTTTCTGGCGCGGCCGACTAGGGAGTAGGCTTGGCACGGCGGCCCGCCAATGATCACGGTCGGCGCGCCTAAGGCGCGGATTTCGGCGAGGCGCCTACGCACGGCGACGTTGCCCTTTTCCGTGCCGAGTTCGGCCCGCACGGCTTCTTCGGTCGCGTTCGCCCATTCTTCTGGGTAGAGCGTCGACCAGTCCGGGTAACCGCGGTCGCCATTGAGGAACTCGTAGTACTCGGGTGGGAAGCCCTCATCGAACTGCCGGAGGAACGAGCGGAGCAGCAGCGTTCGATGCGCCGAGGCCTCCTTCTCGACAGAGAGGACGATGTTGAAGGGCTGGTGCCCGTCCCCATCCCGATATGCCGAGAACCCCTCAGCCAGCCCGCCAGGGCCGGCGAACAAGTCTACGACCTGAAAGGCTTGCGGCATGCTGCGCGGGTGCTCCGAAACGACGACTCCGAACCCTATCTACCAGGAGGAGACTGATAGACTAGGGGTCAAAGGCTACGTCATGGCTGATGTGGTGGACAGTCGCACCCGTTCCCGGATGATGGCGGGCATTCGTGGGAGGGACACCACCCCCGAGCTCCTGATCCGGCGCGCGCTTCACCGAGCAGGGTTTCGTTTTCGGCTTAACGTCCGCTCGCTTCCCGGCACGCCCGATATCGTCCTGCCCAAGTACAGAGCGGCAATCTTCATACACGGGTGCTTCTGGCACAGGCACGAGGGGTGCCGCTACGCTACGCATCCGGCGACGCGGCCGGAATTTTGGGCTCAGAAATTTCAACAGAATGTCGAGCGAGACGCGCGCGCAAGGGCTCTTCTGAAGCAGGCCGGCTGGCGTGTCGCGACCATCTGGGAATGCGGAACTCGAAAGCTGACGCCCTCGGCTTCGGCACGCCTCTTTGACTGGGTGCGATCAAGCGGCGACGAATTTGTGTTGAGTGATAGCGTCCGCCGCGCGGGCTCCGGAACAGATTGAATCTGATCTTAGCGCGCTTGGGGAGAAGGGGTTGAGCTCAGCGCTTTGCATGCAGTTGCGCCGGAGCCGCCTTGGTAGCGAATCGGTGTCGGAGGCAGCATCTGCATCCCACGTCCCTTGCGGAACTCGGTCAATTAATTGATCGTATTGGTATTTTTTGCACCGTCGCGCGAAACGCCTTTGCGGAAACCCCTACCCGAACTCCTCCTCCAGCGCCGCCAACCTCGCCGCCTGGTCCTCGGCGATCAGCGCGTCCAGCACCACGTCGATCTCGCCCTCCAGCACCTGCGGCAGGGAGTGCACCGTCAACCCGATGCGGTGATCGGTCACCCGCCCCTGCGGGAAGTTGTAGGTGCGGATCCGCTCCGAGCGGTCGCCGCTGCCGACCTGGCTCTTCCTCGCCTCCGCTCGCGCGGCGTCCTTGGCCTGACGCTGCTGGTCGTACAGGCGCGCCTTCAGGTTCTTCATCGCCTTGGCGCGGTTCTGGTGCTGTGATTTCTCGGACGACGTCACCACGATGCCGGTCGGCAGGTGGGTGATGCGCACCGCCGAGTCGGTCTTGTTGACGTGCTGGCCGCCGGCGCCGCTGGAGCGGTAGGTGTCCACCCGGATGTCGGCGTCGTTGATGACGATGTCGACGTCCTCGACCTCGGGCAGGATGGCGACGGTGGCGGCGCTGGTGTGGATGCGCCCGCCGGCCTCGGTGGCTGGCACGCGCTGCACCCGGTGCACGCCGCTCTCGAACTTCAGCCGGCCGAACACGCCCTCGCCGGTGATCGAGGCGACGATCTCCTTGTAGCCGCCGACCTCGCCCTCGGTGACGCTGTCGACCTCGACCCGCCAGCCGCGGGTGGAGGCGTAGCGCTGGTACATGCGGAACAGGTCGCCGGCGAACAGGGCGGCCTCGTCGCCGCCGGTGCCGGCGCGCACCTCCAGGATGGCCGAGGCGTGCTCGTCCTGGTCCTTGGGGGCCAGCAGCAGGGCCACGCCATGCTCCAGCTCGGGCAGGCGGTCCTCCAGCGCGCGCAGCTCCTCGCGGGCCAGGGCGGCCATGTCGGGGTCGCCCGAGGCGATGATGGCTTCGAGTTCGGGCGCCTCGGCGCGCGCCCGCACCACGGCGGCGACGGCGTCGGCCACCGGCTTCAGCTCGGCGTGCTCCTTGGACAGGCGCACGATCTCCGCCCCGTCGGTCGCCGCGCCCATGCGCGCCTCGACCTCGTGAAAGCGGTCCATCACCTGATCCAGTTTCGCCTGCGGCAGCCGCACGAGGAACTCCTGAGCCCTTAAGGGAGGGCCGTGTACCGCGCGCGGGCGGTTTCGTCACGCGGGTGCGGGGTCGCGGGCTACACTCCCCCTGCTCCGCTCTCCTTCTCCCCCTGAGGGAGAAGGACGGAGCCCGCCCACCGGAGCCCGCTTGCGGGCGGAGGTCCGGGCGGGAGGATGAGGGGTCGCGCGACCTGGGCCGGCGGCTTGGGACAGGCGCGCCGGTCTGAACGCGCGGCGCGACCCCTCATCCTCCCGCGCAGGCCTTCCCCGGCTGGCGCCGGGTCCGGCGCGCGGGTCCCTCCTTCTCCCTCAAGGGGAGAAGGGACGCTGTCGCCCACCCCACACCAAGTTTACGGAACCGGACCGGCCCTCCCCACTTTGTCTCCCACGGCGTTCAGGAGACCGGTCATGCCCCGCCGCCCGACCAAGCGCGACTTCATCGGCGCCGCCGGCGCGCTGGCCCTCACTCCCCTGGTGGCCTGCCGCCAGGGCGGGGCCACGGGGGGCGCGACGCAGATCCTCAACGTCAGCTACGACCCGACCCGCGAGCTCTACAAGGACTTCAACGCCCGCTTCATCGACGCCTGGCGCAAGGCCGGCGGCCGCGAGGTGGCGGTGAACATGTCGCACGGCGGCTCGGGCAAGCAGGCCCGTGCGGTGATCGACGGGCTGGAGGCCGACCTGGTCACCCTGGCGCTCGCCTACGACATCGACGCCCTGGCCAGCCGCGGGCTGCTGGCGGCCGACTGGCAGGCGAAGCTGCCGAGCAACTCCTGCCCCTACACCTCGACCATCGTGTTCCTGGTGAGGAAGGGCAACCCGCGCGGGATCCACGACTGGCAGGACCTGGCCGTGCCGGGCGTGTCGGTGATCACGCCGAACCCCAAGACCTCGGGCGGGGCGCGCTGGAACTTCCTGGCCGCCTGGGCGTGGGCGCAGAAGCACCCGGATGTCGCGGGCACGCCCGAGCAGTTCGTGGCCAAGCTCTACAAGAACGTGCCGGTGCTCGACACCGGCGCGCGCGGGGCGACCACCACCTTCGTCCAGCGCGGCATCGGCGACGTGCTGCTGGCCTGGGAGAACGAGGCGCACCTGTCGATGGAGGAGCTGGGCCACGGCAAGGTCGACGTCGTCCTGCCCTCCATCTCCATCAAGGCCGAGCCCCCGGTCGCCGTGGTCGACAAGATCGTCGACCGCCGCGGCACCCGCGAGGTGTCGGAGGCCTATGTGAAGGCGCTCTACGACGACTGGGCCCAGGACCTGGTGGCGAAGCACCACTACCGCCCGTCGGACCCGACCGTGGCGGCGAAGTACGCGTCGCAGTTCCCGGCGTTGCAGATGGCGACCATCGCCGACTTCGGCGGCTGGGCCGAAGCCCAGAAGAAGTTCTTCGCCGACGGCGGGGTGTTCGACCGCATCTACCAGGGGGATCGGAAGTGAGGGGGGCGGCTTTTCGGGTCCCTTCTCCCCTTGAGGGAGAAGGAGGGCCCCGCCCACCGGAGCCCGGAGGGCGGAGGTCCGGGCGGGAGGATGAGGGGTCGCGCGACCGCGCAATCATATCCGCTCATCCCCGCGAAGGCGGGGACCCAGAGCGCGACGCTTCTGGTCGCTCGCAAGCCTTCATTACCCTCGCGTTCTATTCTGAGGCCGCAGTCCACTGGGTCCCCGCCGGAGCCTGTCCTCGGGTCGACCTTCGGCCGAGCCCGGGAGCGGGGATGAGCGGAATGTTGACGGACCGCCCAGACCCTGACGCCGCGGCGCGACCCCTCATCCTCCCGCGCAGGCCTGCGCTGCGCTCCGGCGCGCGGGCTCCGTCCTTCTCCCTCAAGGGGAGAAGGAGATGAGAGGCCGCTGGCTCGAACCCAGCGTGCTGCCCGGCTTCGGGCCGGCGCTCGGCTTCACCCTGTTCTGGCTGGGTCTCCTCGTCGTCCTGCCGCTCGCCGCCCTGGTCGCCCGCCCCTGGGAACTCGGCCTGGCCGGGTTCTGGCATTCCGTCACCGAACCGCGCGTCCTCGCCGCGCTCCGCCTCTCCTTCGGCGCCGCGCTCGCCGCCGCGGCGGTCAACGTCGTGTTCGGCCTGGTCGTGACCTGGGTCCTGGTCCGCTACGACTTTCCGGGGCGGCGGCTCGCCGACGCCGTCGTCGACCTGCCCTTCGCCCTGCCGACCGCCGTGGCCGGCATAGCCCTGACCGCCATCTACGCCGGCAACGGCTGGATCGGGTCCTGGCTGGGGCCGCTGGGGATCAAGGTCGCCTACACCCCGCTGGGCATACTCGTCGCCCTGGTGTTCGTCGGCCTGCCCTTCGTGGTGCGCTCGGTGCAGCCGGTCATGCAGGACCTGGACGCCGAGCTGGAGGAGGCGGCCGAGACGCTGGGCGCGGGTCCGGTGCAGCGGGTGACCCGGGTGATCCTGCCGGCCCTGGCCCCGGCCTGCGTCACCGGCTTCGCCCTGGCCTTCGCCCGGGCGCTCGGCGAATACGGATCGGTGATCTTCATCGCCGGCAACATGCCGCTGGTGTCCGAGATCGCGCCGCTCCTGATCGTCATCCGGCTCGAGCAGTTCGACTACGCCGGCGCGGCGGCCGTGGGCCTGGTCATGCTGGGCCTGGCGGCGCTGGGCCTGCTGGCGATAAATCTCAGCCAGGTGATCCTGGCGCGGAGGGGCGCCGCATGAGGTCGGTGGGGCTGAAACGCCCGGCCAGCCTGGGCGCCTTCCTGCTGCTGGCCATAGCGATCGGCTGGCTGGCCGTCGTCATCGTCCTGCCGCTGGTCTCGGTCTTCGCCGAGGCCCTGCGTAAAGGCGTTCCCGCCTACCTCGAAGCCTTCCGCGACCCGGACGGCCAGGCGGCCATCCGCCTGACCCTGCTGGTCGCCGGGATCTGCGTGCCGCTGAACGCCGTGTTCGGCCTGGCCGCGGCCTGGGCCGTCGCCAAGTTCGACTTCCGCGGCAAGGGCTTCCTGCTGACCCTGATCGACCTGCCGTTCTCGATCTCGCCGGTGATCTCGGGCCTGGTCTGGGTGCTGCTGTTCGGGGCCAACGGCTGGTTCGGCCCGGCCCTGGAGGCGGCCGGGATCAAGGTGATCTTCACCGTCACCGCCCTGGTGCTGGCCACCCTGCTGGTCACCCTGCCCTTCGTCGCCCGCGAGCTGATCCCGCTGATGGCCGAGCAGGGGACCGACGAGGAGACCGCGGCGGTGACGCTGGGCGCGCGCGGCTGGACCACCTTCCTGAAGGTGACCTTGCCGAATGTGAAATGGGCCCTGCTGTACGGCGTCCTGCTGTGCACCGCCCGGGCCATGGGCGAGTTCGGGGCGGTGTCGGTGGTCAGCGGCCACATCCGCGGCAAGACCAACACCATGCCGCTGCACGTGGAGGTGCTCTACAACGAGTACGACTTCGTCGGCGCCTTCGCGATCGCCTCCCTGCTGGCCGGCCTGGCCCTGGTCACCCTGGCGCTGAAGGCCGGCCTCGAATGGCGCTACGCCGACGAGCTGTCGGCCGGACGGCGGCACTGAAAGTGGGGACACGCACCACTTTCGCTGTCGGGCGACGGGTCTGGAAGCGACGCGAAAGTGGTGCGTGTCCCCACTTTCTCGGGCGGCGCTGACATGAGCCTCTCCGTCGACAACGTCTCCAAGCGCTTCGGCCGTTTCGCCGCCCTGGACCGCGTGTCGCTGCAGGCCGTCGACGGCGAGTTCCTGGCCCTGCTCGGCCCCTCGGGCTCCGGCAAGACCTCGCTTCTGCGCGTGCTGGCCGGCCTGTCGCGCCCCGACGAGGGCCGCGTGCTGTTCGGCGGCGAGGACTTCCTGCGCTTAAGCCCGCGCGAACGGCGTGTGGGCATGGTGTTCCAGCACTACGCCCTGTTCCGGCACATGAGCGTCGCCGACAACGTCGCCTTCGGCCTGAGGGTGCGCCCGCGCCGCCAGCGCCCGCCCCGCGCCGAGATCTCGGCGCGGGTGAAGGAGCTGCTGGCGCTCGTTCAGCTGGAGGGCCTGGAGAAGCGCTATCCGGCGCAGCTGTCCGGCGGCCAGCGCCAACGCGTGGCCCTCGCCCGCGCGCTCGCCATCGAGCCGCGCATGCTGCTGCTGGACGAGCCCTTCGGCGCCCTGGACGCCAAGGTCCGCCGCGAGCTGCGCCGCTGGCTGCGCCAGATCCACGACGAGACCGGCGTGACCACCGTCTTCGTCACCCACGACCAGGAGGAGGCCATGGACCTGGCCGACCGGGTGGTGGTGCTCAACGCCGGCCGCGTCGAGCAGATCGGCACGCCGGCCGAGCTGCAGAAGACCCCGGCCACCGCCTTCGTGTTCGACTTCCTGGGCGACTCCAACCGCCTGCCCTGCCGCGTCGTCGACGGCCACGCCATGTTCGAGGGCGGCTTCTCGGCCCCGGCGCTCGGCCCGGTGCACGAAGCGGCGCAGGCCACCGCCCGCTTCCGCCCCCACGAAGTCGACCTGGCGGTGGAAGGCGGCGTGCCGGTCACCATCACCCACCTGTCGGCCCGCGGCGCCCTGATCCGCGCCGAATGCCAGGGCCTGGACGGCGCCCTCTACGAAGTCGACCTGCTCCGCGACGCCACCCCCGCCAGCCTCGCCCCCGGCGCGAGGGTGCGCCTGCGCCCGCGACGGGTGTTCGTGTTTGCGGAGACGGCGCGCTAGCGGCTCTCCTCCTCCCCTTGCGGGAGAAGGTGGCCGGCGGAGCCGGCCGGATGAGGGGTGCAAGCGCCCGAGCGTCAGGATGAGGAGCGGGGACGCGCCAGACCGTTCAAACGTCCCGCCGACACCCCTCATCCGACGCGCTCCGCGCGCCACCTTCTCCCGCAAGGGGAGAAGGGGAGCCGGCCTTACTTCGGATACGTCTCCTTGAAGCTCTGCCGCTGCTCCAGCGCCTTCTGCAGAGCCACCAACCCCGGCCGCCCGGTCTTCCAGTCGTAGTTCGGGTGGCGGAAGTCGAGATAGGTCAGGGCGACGCCCGTGGTGATCACGCCCATGTCCAGCGGATCGGCCTGCACGTCCCAGGCCTCCAGCGCGTCCAGCGCGCGGCCCATGTTGTCGGTCCAGCGCTTGATCCAGGTCGGCGAGCGCTCGTTCTCCGGGCGGCGGCCCTCCAGCACCAGCTTCACCGCCATCTCCAGCACGCCGTTGGCCAGGGTCTCCAGCCGGCGCACCTCCCAGGCCTTCTCGCTGTTGTGCGGGATCAGCCGCCCGGCGGCGCCCAGGTCGTCCAGCACCGCGGCGATCACCGGGCTGTCGGTGAAGACGGTGCCGTCGTCCAGCACCAGGGCCGGGATCTGGGCGATCGGGTTGGCCGCCACCAGCTCGGGATCGTTGGCGTAGGGGTCGGCGGCGACCTCCTCCATCTGGTCCAGCACGCCCTTCTCGCGGGCCACGATGCGGCACTTGCGGACGAACGGCGAGGCGGAAGCGATGAACAGGCGCATGAGGCGATCCTCCCAGGGTCGCTCCCGCTAATCTCCTAGCCACGCTGGGGTCAAGCGGAGCTTTCCTCCCCGCTCGCGAGTTTCCTCGCCGCTCAGGAACCGTCCATGGCCGGCGACGACGACGACAAGGAAGGCGGCGACGGGAAGGAAGGCGGCGGCGCCCCGCCCGGCCAGCCCCCCATGCTGCCGCTCACCAGCGCGCCCTACGGCTATCCCAACCTGATGCTGGCCCCCTTCACGCCCACGGCGGAGAAGGACCCGATCAAGCTCAGCGAGGCGACGCCGCCGCAGGTGCGCTCCGAGCTGGCCTGGCTGGTGCGCACGGCCAAGCTGCAGAAGATGCCGGTGGGGGTGATCGCCACCAGCTATCGCCTGCTGATGCTGATCCTCGACGACCTGGAGCAGGGCTATCGCGGCCGCTGGCCCCGGATCATGTGGCTGGTGCCCTTCCCGCCCTGGTGGATGGGGCCCTACCAGCGGCTGAAGCGCCTGCGCAAGCTGGGCGCGGTCACCCGCGGCGTGGTCGAGGAGGCGGCTTTGCTCAAGCTGGAGCCCAGCTCGCGCCTGCCGGCGTCGTACAGCGCCATCGTCGGCGACCCGGCCGACGCCTCGCGCTACGTCGCCTTCCTGCGCATGCTGGTCGACGTCGCCTACGAGGCCCGCGCCAAGTACCGCAAGAACCAGCTGCCAGGGTCCAAGACCCACGCGACCACGACCATGACGGTGACGGTGGGGCCGGGAGGATAAGATCTCCCCCCTCGGGGGGAGCAGCCGCCTGAAAGGCGGCGTGGGGGCCTCCAGCGGAGTGCGACGCCGGCCACCCCACTCCCGCTCATCCCCGCGAAAGCGGGGACCCAGAGCGCAAAGGTCTCAGGGCTTTGCAGGCGCTTTGATGAAGCGGATCGCTTGTCGTCAGACCTCGCGCTCTGGGTCCCCGCTTCCGCGGGGATGAGCGGGGTTTGAGGCTGAGCTCGAGTACTCCGCTGGAGGCCCCCACGCCGCTTCGCGGCGGCTCCCCCCAAGGGGGGAGATCTGTAGAGCCCTACCGCAAAAACTGCGGCACCCGCGCCTCCAGGATGCGCACCAGCTCCGGGTCCATGAAGTCGTAGTCGTCCGGAATGCCCAGGCAGATCACCCGCGCCTTCTTGAGGTGGCGCCTGAACCGCTGGGACAGCTTGTTCCGGTGCGCCTTCTCCATGACGAAGATGACGTCGGCCCACTCGACCAGTTCGCCCGTCAGCGGGTTTTCGGCGTCGGCGTTGGTGCCCGCGGACGAGACCTCGATCCCCTCCCAGGTGGAGAACACCTGCTCGGCGGTCGGGCTGCGCAGCTTGTTCTGGCTGCAGACGAACAGGACGTTCTTCATCCCCGCCCTCTAGCGCCGTTCGGCCTGGGCCGGAAGCGGGCCGTCCTTCTCCCGGCGGGAGAAGGACGGAGCCCGCGCACCGGAGAGCGAAGCTCGAAGGTCCGCGCGGGAGGATGAGGGATTACGGACGGGGCGGCCTTGGCGCGCCAGGTCCTGCGCGCTCCCGTGCCCCTCACCCTCCCACGTCGCTTCGCGACGCGGGCCCCTCCCTCTCCCGACCGGGAGAGGGGCTGTTACTCCGCCGCCGCCTTGGCCGCTTCCAACTCCGCCGCCTTCTTCTCGACCAGCTCGACGATGTGGTCGACCATGCGGTCGTTGTCCATTTTGTGGTCCGGCTTGCCGGCCATGTAGACCATGCCTGCGCCCTTGCCGCCGCCGGTGAAGCCGACGTCGGTGAACAGGGCCTCGCCGGGGCCGTTGACCACGCAGCCGATGATCGACAGCGACATCGGCGTCGACACGTGGGCCAGCCGCTCCTCGAGCGTCGCCACCGTCTCGATCACGTTGAAGCCCTGACGGGCGCACGAGGGGCAGGCGATGATGTTGACGCCGCGGTGGCGCAGGCCCAGCGACTTGAGGATGTCGAAGCCGACCTTGATCTCCTCGACCGGATCGGCGGCCAGCGACACGCGGATGGTGTCGCCGATGCCGGCCCACAGCATGCTTCCCATGCCGATGGAGGACTTGATGGTGCCGGTGCGCAGCGGCCCGGCCTCGGTCACGCCCAGGTGCAGCGGGCAGTCGATCGCCTCGGCCAGCATCTGGTAGGCGGCGACCGTCAGGAAGACGTCGGACGCCTTCACGCTGATCTTGAACTCGTGGAAGTCGTGGTCCTGCAGGATGCGCGCGTGGTTCAGCGCGCTCTCGACCATCGCTTCAGGACACGGCTCGCCGTAGCGCTCCAACAGCTCCTTCTCCAGCGAGCCGGCGTTGACGCCGATGCGGATCGAGCAGCCGTGGTCCTTGGCCGCCTGCACCACCTCGCGCACCCGGTCGGGCGAGCCGATGTTGCCCGGATTGATGCGCAGGCAGGCCGCGCCCGCCTTGGCCGCCTCGATGCCGCGCCGATAGTGGAAGTGGATGTCGGCCACCAGCGGCACCTTCGCCGCCTTGGCGATGGTCTTGAACGCTGTGGTGGAGTCCTCGTCCGGGCAGGACACCCGCACGATGTCGGCCCCCGCCTCCTCCAGCTGGCGGATCTGGTCGATGGTCGCGCCGGCGTCCGACGTCAGCGTGTTGGTCATCGACTGGACGCTGATCGGCGCGTCGCCGCCGACCTCGACGTTACCGACGCGGATCTTGCGGCTCTTGCGGCGCTCGATGGCGCGCCAGGGGCGGACATGCTGGTGATTGCTCATCGCGCGCGAACATAGGGGATGCGCCCGCCTCGCGCCACGGCGGCGCGAGGTCCCAGGCCCTCGTCCGCCTCTACAATATTGGGGATCGCCGAACTTCGTGATCACAGTTAACGTCCCGCCCGCGCGAAGGGGGACGCGATGAGCGACATGGTTGCGGAATCTGGAGTTCGGGTGGCGCCACACGGGCGCCGCGCCGCGGAAGCTGGCCGCTGACATGACCGACGTCACCATCCCGCCGGGCGACCTTCCGGGCACGCTGGACCCGATCGAGCTGGCGCTGGAGGCGGAGGCCGCCCAGCCGTCGCCGGACACCCCCGCCGCCCTGGTGCTGCGCCGTCACGCCAGCCTGCTGCAGCGGCAGATCGCCAGCGAGACGGTGGGCCTCGGCCTGAAGGCGCTGGCCGGCGCGGCCGCCCTGGCGGTCGCCGGCCTGCTGGGCATGCTGGTCTGGGACGCCAGCACCGAACGCGGCCTGGTGGTCGAGCCGTTCTCCGTCCCGCCGGAATTCGCCGAGCGCGGCTACACCGGCCAGGTGGTGGCCAGCCAGGTGCTGGACCGGCTGAGCGAAATGCAGGACGCCACCGGCTCGTCGCGCGCCCCCAGCACCTACGCCAACAACTGGAACGGCGACATCAAGGTGCAGATCCCCGAGACCGGCGTGTCGGTGGGCGAACTGCGCCGACTGCTGGTCCAGTGGCTGGGCCACCAGACCGCCATTTCGGGCGAACTCTACCGCGCGCCCGACGGCCGCCTGGCCCTGGCCGCGCGCACCGGCGCCGCCGCCGCCAAAACCCACCAGGGAACCGACGCCGAGCTCGACGCCCTGGTCAAGGCGGCGGCCGAGGACGTCTACGCCGTCACCCAGCCCTATCGCTACGCCGCCTGGCTGATGAACAAGGGCGATCCGGACTCCATGCGCCGGTCCAAGGCCCTGCTGCAGCAGCTCGCCCAGACCGGCGACCACGAGGACCGCGTCTGGGCCTACGCCGCCCTGAACCTGATCCTGCAGAACGAGGGCGACTACCCGGGCGCCGTCCGCGCCGCCTCCGCCGCCATCGCCCTGGAGCCGGACTTCAACCTGGCCTGGGCCAACCGCGCCGGCGCACAGCTGCAGGTCGGCCACGACGAGGCCGCCCTGGCCGACGCGCGCGTGGCGCTCGAGACCGCACGCAAGCACGGCGAGCGGTTCATGCGTCCGGCGGCCCTGGCCTACGTCCTGCCCAACTGGGAGGGGGTGGTCGCCGACCTGACCGGCGACTGCGACACTTCCGTGCGCGCCTATGCCGAGGCCATGCGCCAACCGGGCCAGGAGGGATACCGCGCGGCCCTGGTGAGCGCCCAGGCCGCCTGCCACGACCTGGCCGGCGCCCGGGCCGCCCGCGCCGAAGCGCCGGCGCCGACGCCGCAGGCC
>NZ_JAAIVC010000047.1 GCF_010975005.1 Caulobacter sp. 17J65-9
GCGGGTCAGGGCCGCCAGCGCGTCGGCGACCGCGCGGGCCGCGTGCGGGTTGTGGCCGCCGTCGAGATAGAGCTCCGCTCCGGCCGCCTGCGCGCGCTCGGCCAGCGGGCCGGCGGTCAGCTTCTGGAACCGGGCCGGCCACACGGCGGCGGTCAGGCCGCGCGCGATCGCGGCCTCGTCGATCCTGGGGTGGTTCAGCAGCACGGCGGCGGCGACGGCCGCGCCGGCGTTGTCGATCTGATGCGCGCCCGGCAGCGACGGCGTCGGCAGGTCCAGCAGCCGGTCGGCGCCCTGGAACACCAGGCCGCCGCGCTCAGGGTACGCGTCGAAGTCGCGGCCCAGCACGGTCAGGGGCGCGCCGATCCGCTCCGCCTGGGCTTCGATCACCGCGAAGGCGGCCTCGGACTGGCGACCGATCACGGCCGCCCCGCCGCGCTTGAGAATGCCTGCCTTCTCGGCGGCGACCTCCTCGATGGTGCCGCCCAGGAATTCGCGGTGGTCGAGGTCGACGGGGGCGATGACGCTGACGGCCGGGGCGCCGATGACGTTGGTGGCGTCGAGCTTGCCGCCCAGCCCGACCTCCAGGATGCACAGGTCGGCCGGGGTGTCGGCGAAGGCCACGAAGGCCGCGGCCGTCGTCACCTCGAAGAAGGTGATCGGTTCGCCGGCGTTGGCCTGCTCGACCCGGTCCAGCACGCCGGCCAGTTCGTCGTCGCCGATCAGCCGGCCGGCCACGCGGATGCGCTCGGCGAAGCGGACCAGGTGGGGCGAGGTGTAGACGTGGACCTTCAGGCCGGCGGCCTCGGCGATGGCGCGGATGAAGGCGACCGTCGAGCCCTTGCCGTTGGTGCCGGCCACGTGGACCACCGGCGGCAGCTTGCGCTCCGGATCACCCAGCGCGCTGCAAAGGCGCTGCATGCGCCCCAGCGACAGGTCGATCTTCTTCGGATGCAGCGCCTTCAGCCGCTCCAGCGCGGCGTCGTGGGGCAGGAGGCGGTCGGTCATGGGTCTCCTCCCCTGTGGAGCGCAGCGGAACGGGGGAGGGGGACCGCCGAAGGCGGTGGAGGGGGCGAACCGCCGCCCCGACCCGTTCGAGTTTAGCGAGATGTAGTCAAACGAAAGGGGGCGCGCACCGGCTCGCCCCCTCCACCACACTTCGTGTGGTCCCCCTCCCCCGCTTCGCAGGGGAGGAGAAAATCAAGCCGCCCGGCGCTTGCCGCCCAGCAGCATGCTCAGCACCGCGCCCAGCACGTCGCGCATTTCGTGGCGGTGGACGACGCGGTCGACCATGCCCTTCTCGACCAGGTACTCCGAACGCTGGAAGCCCGGCGGCAGCTTTTCGCGGATGGTCTGCTCGATCACGCGCGGGCCGGCGAAGCCGATCAGGGCGCCCGGCTCGGCGAACTGCACGTCGCCCAGCATGGCGTAGGAGGCGGTGACGCCGCCGGTGGTCGGGTCGGTCAGGACCACGACGTAAGGCAGCTGGGCGCGCTTCAGCTCCTGGATGGCCAGGGTGGTGCGGGCCATCTGCATCAGCGACAGGGCGCCTTCCTGCATGCGCGCGCCGCCGGCGGCGGTGTAGACCACCAGCGGGCAGTTGCGCTCGACCGCGGCCTGGGCGGCGGCGATGAAGCCCTCGCCCGCGGCCATGCCCAGCGAACCGCCCATGAAGGCGAAGTCCTGGACCAGCACGACGGTCTTCACGCCTTTGACGGTCCCATAGCCGATGGCCATGGCGTCCTGGGCGCCGGTCGCCTTGCGGGCGGCGGCCAGCCGCTCACGGTAGGGGCGGCCGTCGAAGAACTTCAGCGGATCTTCCGGAACCGGCGGGGTGGGCAGCTTTTCCCACTCGGCGCCGTCGAAGGTGTAGCGGAACCGGGCTTCCGAGCCGATCCGCATGTGCCGGCCGGACGGGGTGACCCACTGGGCCGCCTCCAGGTCCGGGCGGTAGATCATCTCGCCCGTGTCCGGGCACTTGACCCAGAGGTTCTCGGGCGTGTCGCGCTTGGCGAAAGCCTTGCGGACGCCGGGCGCGATCTTGGCCAGCCAGCCGCCGCGCTCACGGCGCTCGCCAGCCTTGGTCCCGCGTTCGCCGCCCTTGTCGTCGAATTTCTCGGCCATCACCATTCGTCAGGCCCCCGCCTTACTGACACGCGCAGACCGCACAGCCTTAGCCAATTCAGCGGCCCTTTCCACAACTTTCGGCGTCGCGGCTTCGTTCGCCGCCAGCGCCAGAGCGATCTCGTCCACCAGCGCCGAGCCGACCACCGCGGCGTCGGCCACCCGCGCCACTTCGGCGGCGCGTTCGGGCGTCTTGATGCCGAAGCCCACCGCAACCGGCAAGCCCGACGCCGCACGCACCCGCTCCACCGCGGGCGCCACGGCCGAGGCGTCGGCCTCGCGCACGCCGGTCACCCCGGCGACGGACACATAGTACACGAAGCCCGAGGTCCGGCGAACCACGACCGGCAGACGCTTGTCGTCGGTGGTCGGGGTGGCCAGGCGGATCAGGGAAATGCCGGCCGCGTCCAGTTCGTCGGCGAGCGGATCGGCCTCTTCCGGCGGACAGTCGACCACGATCAGGCCGTCCACGCCGGCCTCGGCCGCGTCCCGCGCGAACCGGGCGTAGCCGTAGGAGAAGAGCGGGTTCAGGTAGCCCATGAGCACCAGCGGCGTCTCGGCGTCCCCGTCACGGAAACGGCGAACCAGCGCCAGCGTTCCGGCCAGCGTCATGCCGGCCTTCAGCGCGCGCAGCGACGCCTTCTGGATCGGCGGGCCCTCGGCCATCGGATCGGAGAACGGGAAGCCCAGCTCGATCACGTCGGCGCCGGCCCCGACCAGGCCCTGCATGATCTCGAACGACGTGTCCGCGTCGGGGTCGCCGGCCATGACGTAGGCGACGAAGGCGGCGCGGCCCTCCGCCTTCAGGGCGGCGAAGCGCGTGTCCAGGCGCGTCTTGGTCAAAGCTTGGTCCCCAGCGCGTCGGCCACGGTGAAGATGTCCTTGTCGCCGCGGCCGGACATCATCAGCACCACCACGCCGTCCTTGCCGATCTCGCGGGCGACCTCGCCGACGCGGGCGATGGCGTGCGACGGCTCGAGCGCCGGAATGATACCCTCGAGCGAAGCGCACAGCTGGAAGGCTTCCAGCGCCTCGGTGTCGGTGGCCGACACGTACTCGGCCCGGCCGATGTCGTTCAGGTGCGCGTGCTCCGGCCCGATGCCCGGATAGTCCAGGCCGGCCGAGATCGAGTGCGCGTCGATGATCTGGCCGTCGGCGTCCTGCAGCAGGTAGGTCTTGTTGCCGTGCAGCACGCCCGGGCGGCCGCCCTTCAGCGAGGCGGCGTGGGCGCCGGTCTCGATGCCGTGGCCGGCGGCCTCGACCCCGATCAGGCGCACGCCCTCGTCCTCGATGAACGGGTGGAACAGGCCGATGGCGTTGGAGCCGCCGCCGATGCAGGCGACCACGGCGTCGGGCAGGCGCCCCTCGGCTTCCATGATCTGCTGCTTCACCTCGCGGCCGATCACCGTCTGGAAGTCGCGGACCATGGCCGGATAGGGGTGCGGGCCGGCGGCCGTGCCGATGATGTAGAAGGTGTCCGCGACGTTGGTCACCCAGTCACGCATGGCCTCGTTCATGGCGTCCTTGAGGGTGCCGGTGCCCGAGGTGACGGGGATCACTTCCGCGCCGAGCAGGCGCATGCGGAAGACGTTGGGCTTCTGCCGCTCGACGTCGGTGGCGCCCATGTAGACCACGCAGGGCAGGCCGAAGCGGGCGCAGACGGTGGCGGTCGCCACCCCGTGCTGGCCGGCGCCGGTCTCGGCGATGATACGGGTCTTGCCCATGCGCCGGGCCAGCAGGATCTGGCCCATGCAGTTGTTGATCTTGTGCGCGCCGGTGTGATTGAGCTCGTCGCGCTTGAAATAGATCTTTGCCCCGCCGAAGTGCTCGGTCAGGCGCTCGGCGAAGTACAGCGGGCTCGGCCGGCCCACATAGTGGGTCAGGAAGCCGCCCAGTTCGGCCTGGAACGCCGGGTCGGCCTTGGCCGCGGCGTAGGCGCGGTCCAGCTCCAGCACCAGCGGCATCAGGGTTTCGGCGACGTAACGGCCGCCGTAGTCGCCGAACCGGCCGTCAGCGTCCGGCCAGGCGTAGGCGTTGGAAAGCGATGCGTTCACGCGGTCTCTCGTCCTGGGCGCCCCCGCCCGAGCGAAGCTCAGATCCGACCCACGGCTTCGAGGAAAGCCTTGATCAGAGCTGGGTCTTTTAAGCCCGGCCCTCGTTCCACGCCAGAGGAAACGTCCACCATGGGCGCGCCCGAGGCGGACACGGCGTCAGCGACGTTCCAGGGATCCAGCCCGCCGGCCAGGAACCAGGGCCGGTCGAACCGGCGGCCCGACAGGATGGTCCAGTCGAACCGCGCGCCCACCCCGCCCGGCAGGTCGGAGTCCTTGGGCGGCTTGGCGTCGAACATCAGGTGCTCGACCACCGGCTGCCAGGCGCGCGCCGCCTCGACGTCCGAGCTGTCGGAAACGGACACGGCCTTGATGATCCCCGCCCCGGACCGGGCCGCGATCTCGCGCACCCGCGGCGGCTTCTCGGCCCCGTGCAGCTGGATCAGGTCGGGACGCAGGGTGCGGGCCACCGCGTCGACCTCGGCGTCGGAGGGATCGACCATGACGGCGACGACCTTCACGCCGCCGCGCTGGCGCACCGGCTCGACCAGGCGGGCGGCCACCTCCGGCGCGAGGTTGCGCGGGCTCTTCGGGAAGAACACGAAGCCGAGGTGCGCGGCGCGTCCGTCCACGGCGGCGCGCACGGCTTCCGGCGTGGACAGGCCGCAGATCTTGGCGAGGGTCATGCGCGCCTCCTGTCGCCCGGCCGCGCCTTCGTCAAGGCCGATCGCCGGATCGGGCGCGCGGGCGGCGAGCTTCGCCGCATCGGCCTTGTCGGCGAAGTCACACCACGCCAGCGTTCCGCCATGCTGCACGCCCTGCTCCTCGCCGCCACGGTCTCCGCCTCCCCCGCCTGCTCCACGCCCGAGCACCGGCAGCTCGACTTCTGGATCGGCCGCTGGACCGTGGTCGACGCCAAGACCGGCGCCGTCGCCGGCGAAAGCGTGGTCGAGCGCGCCTGGGAAGGCTGCGCCGTGCGCGAGGAGTTCAAGAGCCCGGACGGGTTCGTCGGCGGCAGCCTCAACGCCTGGGACAAGCCCGCCGGCCAGTGGCGGCAGTTCGGCGCGGGCTCGACCGGCGCGGTGCGGATGTTCGCCGGCCGCTGGACCGGCGAGGCGATGGAGCTGCATACGAGCCAGCCCCGCGCCGGCCAGAGCGACCTGCTGATCGTCATGCGCCTGCAGCCCCTGCCCGACGGCGGCCTGCGCCAGTGGTCCGACCTCTCGCGCGACGGCGGGGTCACCTGGAGCCCGCGCTACGACTATTTCTACCGCCCGAGGCCCTGACCCGCTTTTCGCGCGGCGCGTGCGAGCGCGCCCGAAACGGACACTTCCATACAGCCATAGATCGATCTGCGGGAATCGCCGACGGTGCCGGAAGCCCGGTCGCGCGACGAAAGCAGATGTACGAGCTTAGACGAGAGATCCCAGACGCCGACGTCCTGCTCGCCCTTCCTGCCGAAGAGTTGGCCGGCAAGGTGCTCTTCCTAATGAAGCGGCGGCAGGATCGAAGCCTGCACGCTGGCAACCTGACACTCGAGCTTGCGGATCAAGCCGGATCGCCGAGCCCGTACGACGGACGTGTGCGCGACGTTCAGGTCGCGTTGGCGGAAGCGATCGCCTGGCTACAAGGCCAAGCATTGCTTGTGCCGGAACCGGGCAACCACAACGGATGGCTTGTCCTCTCCAGGCGCGCGCGTGAAATGAAGGACGAGATTGATTTCTCGGCTTACCGCTCGGCGAGCCTTCTGCCCCGAGAGCTATTGCACCCCTCCATTCGCGAGCAGGTTTGGCTCTCGTTCGTGCGTGGCGACTATCCAACAGCCGTATTTCAAGCAATGCGCCAAGTGGAAATCGCCGTTCGAACCGCTAGCGGAGGCGACCCCGACGCCCCTGGTGTGCGGATGGCCCGGCGCGCCTTCAATCCTGAAGACGGCCCCCTTCGGGATGAACAAGCCGAGGCTGGAGAGCGGCAGGGAATGATGGACCTGTTCGCCGGCGCGCTAGGCGCGTTGAAGAACCCGCACTCGCATCGTGTGGTGAACTTCGACAGCCCGGCTGAGCCCATTGCGGTCATTCTCTTCGCTAGCCAACTCCTCCGCATCGTGGAGAACCGCGAAGCAGCTCGGTTGAGCTGAAACCCGAGAGCAGCTCGGTCACGGGCTAACCGCACAGCACCTCGCGCAACGACGTTCTCGCCGCCAGCCGCTCCTGCTAGTACCGGGCGGCCAGTGGCGGGAGGGGAGTATGGACGGAGAACGGAAGGGTCGTGCCCAACCCAAACGGACGACCGGGGAGATCGGCGGCACGAAGATCGTAAGCGATGAGAACGGGATCGAGACAGCAACGCTCATCCCCGTCGACCTTCCGACCGGCAAAGAGGCTCTCGAGAAATTCTTCGCGGACATCTTCGTCGACGCCTTCAACTCGCAACTGCCGCTCGGCCCCGGAGCATCGATCAGCAAGATCACTCAGAAGGACACGAGCGACCTCGATTTTGCGATCGAATGTCCGGCTGCGGATTATCTCGAACTCGCCGAGCTAACGCCGCTCGATCAGGAGTTCGGTCGGGCGATGAGGAGAACTGGAAAATTTAACATGTACACGTATGCCCGCTGGATCTACCTGCGGGTGATTAAGAAGAAGCAGATCAAGTATGGCCCCTCACTGGCCAAACGGGTCTTTCTTCTGCTCTACGTGAACGACACAATGTTCATGCCCACGCAGCAGACGATCATGTGCATTCAGAGCCTCTGCGCGAGAGATGGCTGCGACTTCTCGGGCGTTTTTATCCTTTTGACAAACGGCAGCGACCTTCGCTTCATCGAAATGGTCGTTCCGTACTCCGGCCCTTCGCTACCTCCGCCGAAAGCTTTCGATCGACCAGCGGCCAATTTGGTTCCGGGGCAAGCATCTTGGGTGGTGGACCTCAGTGACGTTCCCGGGGCGAGCCCCGACTGAGGCAAGACCAGCCCGTCTCCACTCGATGGCGAAGGGCCCCGAGGGACAATTTCTACCGCCCGAGCCCCTGACCCGCTTTTCGCGCGACACGCGTAGGCCTAAATGGGACCTCGGCCGCACCTCCCCGCGGCTCTCTCGCCTATTCAGGAGCCTTCCATGGGCTATCGGGTCGCCGTCGTGGGCGCCACCGGCAATGTCGGCCGGGAAATGATGAACATCCTCGAGGAGCTGGAATTCCCGGTCTCCGAAATCCACGCCGTGGCCTCGCGCCGCTCGCTCGGCGTCGAGGTCTCGTTCGGCGAGAAGATCCTGAAATGCCAGGACATCGAGCAGTTCGACTTCTCGAACGTCGACCTGGTCCTGATGAGCGCCGGCGGCGACGTCAGCCGCGCCTGGTCTGAAAAGATCGGCGCCCAGGGCCCGCTGGTGATCGACAACTCCTCGGCCTTCCGCATGGACCCGGACGTGCCGCTGATCGTGCCGGAGGTGAACCCGGACGCGATCGAGGACAGCTACCGCAAGAACATCATCGCCAACCCGAACTGCTCGACCGCCCAGCTGGTGGTGGCGCTGAAGCCGCTGCACGACGTCGCCCCGATCAAGCGGGTGGTGGTGTCGACCTACCAGTCGGTGTCGGGCGCGGGCAAAGCCGGCATGGACGAGCTGTGGGACCAGACCAAGGGCGTGTTCGTCCTGGGCGCCCCGCCGCCCAAGAAGTTCACCAAGCAGATCGCCTTCAACGTCATCCCGCACATCGACGTCTTCATGGACGACGGCTCCACCAAGGAAGAGTGGAAGATGGCGGTCGAGACCCAGAAGATCCTCGATCCGGCGATCCAGGTGACCGCCACCTGCGTGCGCGTGCCGGTGTTCGTCGGTCACTCCGAGGCGGTGAACCTCGAGTTCGCCAAGCCGCTGGACGAAGACGAAGCGCGCGACATCCTGCGCGCCGCGCCGGGCGTGGTGGTGATCGATAAGCGCGAGGACGGCGGCTACGTCACGCCGAAGGAAGCCCAGGGCGAGTTCCCGGTCTACGTCAGCCGTATCCGCAAGGATCCGACCATCGAGAACGGCCTGAACCTCTGGGTCGTCGCCGACAACCTGCGCAAGGGCGCGGCGCTGAACGCGATCCAGATCGCCGAGCTCGCCCACGAGCGCGGCCTGCTCAACCGGGCCATGGCGTGAGCGACGAGCACGCGCAGGCGCGCACGGCGCTGGTCGCCGGCGTCGCCTGCTACGCCCTCTGGGGGCTGGCGCCGCTGGTCTATCAGCCGATGGGCCGGGCCGGCGCCGACGCCTGGGAGATCATGGGCCACCGCGCCGTCTGGTCGGTGCTGTGGGCCGGCCTGCTGGTCGTGCTGGCCAAGCAGGGCCCGCAGGTCGTCCGGGTGCTGAAGACCCCGCGCGTGGTCGGCCTGCTGGCCGTCTCCACCGTGCTGATCGCCATCAACTGGACCCTGTTCGTGTGGGCGGTGAACTCCGGCCGCACGCTGGAGACCAGCCTCGGCTACTACCTCAACCCGCTGCTCAACATGGCGCTGGGCGCGTGGATGTTCCGGGAACGGATCGATCGGTTCGGCAAGGCCGCCATCGGCCTGGCGGCGGTCGGCGTGGTGTTCCAGGGCGTGGCGCTGGGCCACCTGCCGTGGGTGTCGCTAACGCTGGCGATCTCGTTCGCCGCCTACGGCGTGATCCGCAAGAAGGTGGCGGCCGAGGCGCAGACCGGGCTGTTCGTCGAGTGCCTGATCCTGACCCTGCCCGGCGCGCTGTATCTCGCCTGGCTGGAGGGCTCGGGCCAGGGCCACTTCACCCAGAGCGCCTCGGCCGCCTTCTGGCTGTCGCTTGCGGGGCCGATGACCGTGTTCCCGCTGGTGCTGTTCAGCTGGGCGGCGCGGCGCATGCCGCTGTCGACCATGGGCTTCCTGCAGTTCCTGGCCCCGACCATCAGCTTCTGCATCGGCGTCAGCCAGGGCGAGCACTTCACCCCGCTGCGGGCCGTGTCCTTCGGCTTCATCTGGCTGGGCGCGGGCGTGTTCGCCTACGGGGCCTGGCGCAAGGTGCGCGAGCGCAAGCTGGCGGCGGCGGCGATCGAGGCGGAGGGGGCGGCGGAAGCGGCGCCGGCGACGGGGCGACCGGCGGCTTAGCCCAGCGCGGCCAACCACATCGTCACCCTCGGGCTTGTCCCGAGGGCCCATTTGTCCGCTTCTTCCAAACTGAAAAGGAGGTCGCGACGGCGCCGTCGCGACCTCCCCATCAACCTTCGTACAGCTGAAGGATGGGCCCTCGGGACAAGCCCGAGGGTGACGATCCGTGGAAGCGGACGCGCTTACCGCGCGTCCTTGAACACCTTGCCGTCCTTCATCACGAAGCCGACCGACTTCAGCACCTTCACGTCGGCCAGCGGGTCGCCGGCCACCGCGATGAGGTCGGCGCGCTTGCCCGGCTCCAGCGAGCCGATCTCGGAGGACAGGCCCAGCAGGTCGGCGGCGTTGGTGGTGGCGGCCTGGATGGCCTCCGACGAGGTCAGGCCGTACTTGACCAGCAGTTCGAACTCGTCGGCGTTGCGGCCGTGCTTGGACACGCCGGCGTCGGTGCCGAAAGCGATCTTCACGCCGCGGTCGTGGGCCAGGGTCAGCGCCTTGCCGGTGATGCCGATGCGCCATTCGATCTTGGCCTTCACGGCCGGCTCGTAGGCGTTCGGGTCCTTGGCCAGGCGTTCCAGATAGCCGTTCACGGTCGACAGGGTCGGGACGTAGTAGGCGCCCGTCTTGAGGAACAGCTTCACGCTCTCCTCGTCCATCAGCGTGCCGTGCTCGATGGAGTCCGCGCCGTAGCGGAGCGCCAGCTTGATGCCGTCCGCGCCGTGGGCGTGCACGGCGACCTTCTTGCCGTACAGGTGCGCGGTCTCGATCAGGGTCTTGGCCTCGTCGTCGAACATCTGGGCGCCCAGGCCCGCGCCGACGCGGCTGTTCACGCCGCCGGTGGTGGCGATCTTGATGACGTCGGCGCCGCGGCCGATCTGCTTGCGCACCGCCTCGCGGCAGCTCTCCGGGCCGTCGCAGACGTTGTCGTGCGGGATGGCCTCGTAGAAGTCGTCCTTGAAGCCGAGGCGGCCGTCCATGTGGCCCGAGGTGGTCGAGATCGGGGTGCCCGCGTCGACGATGCGCGGCCCGGTGATGCGGCCGGCGGCGATCGCGTCGCGCAACGCCAGGGTCACGCCGTCCTCGTCGCCGAGGTTGCGCACCGTGGTGAAGCCGGCGGCGAGCGTCTTCTGGCCGTTCCACTCGGCCTCGTAGGCGAAGTCGGCGACCGAGTCGGTCATGCCGGCCAGCTGGCCCTCGACCCCGGCGCGGTCGGAGGTCAGGTGCACGTGGCTGTCGATCAGGCCCGGCAGGACGAAGCGGTCCTTCAGGTCGACGACCTTCACCGAGGCGGCGTCGGCGCCGAAAGCCTCGGGGCCGACGAAGCCGTCGCGCACGGCCTCGATCTTGCCGTTGCGGATCAGCACCGAGGCGTTGGTGCGCGGCGCCTGGCCCGGACGGTCAAGCAGCTTGCCGGCCTGGACGATGGTCAGCTGGTCGGCGGCGCTGGCGGCGCCGGCGGCGCCGGCGAGGCCGACGGACAGGACAGCGGCGATCGCGGCGGCGCAGGCCGCGCGGGCGGACAACTTCATGGGACTCCCCCTCGACGTATTGTTTTGCGGGAGACTAGCGCGGCCGGCGAAATGCGAAAGACGGTTTGACGACAAACCAACCGCGGCCGTTCGCGCCCGCGGCCGGCGAAATCATATAAAGATATCTTTATATCCCGATTGCCCGGCTCGGCGACGGCGGCTATAGACCCCGGACACCGTTTTTGCGCCGGAGGCCGGGATGACCGATTTCGCCGTGATGGACCGTACTGCGCCGGAGACCGCCGTGACCGACTACATCGTGAAGGACATCTCGCTCGCCGACTGGGGTCGCAAGGAGATCGAGATCGCCGAGACCGAGATGCCCGGCCTGATGGCGGTGCGCGCCGAGTACGGCAAGGCGCAGCCGCTGAAGGGCGCGCGCATCGCCGGCTCGCTGCACATGACCATCCAGACGGCGGTGCTGATCCAGACGCTGGAAGCGCTGGGCGCCGAAGTGCGCTGGGCCTCGTGCAACATCTTCTCGACCCAGGACCACGCCGCCGCCGCCATCGCCGCCGCCGGCACCCCGGTGTTCGCGATCAAGGGCGAGACGCTCTACGAGTACTGGGAATACGCCCACAAGATCTTCGAGTGGCACGACGGCGGCTACCCGAACCTGATCCTGGACGACGGCGGCGACGCCACCCTGCTGACCGTTCTGGGCCCGAAGGCCGAGAAGGATCCGTCGATCCTGAACAACCCGCAGAACGACGAGGAGGAAGCCCTCTTCGCCGTGATGAAACGCTACCTGGCCGAGAAGCCGGGCTTCTATTCGGCCATCCGCGCCGCCATCCAGGGCGTGTCGGAAGAGACCACGACCGGCGTGCACCGCCTGTACCAGCTGGCCGCCAAGGGCGAGCTGCCGTACCCGGCGATCAACGTGAACGACAGCGTCACCAAGTCGAAGTTCGACAACCTGTACGGCTGCCGCGAGAGCCTGGTGGACGCCATCCGCCGCGGCACCGACGTGATGCTGGCCGGCAAGGTGGCCGTGGTCTGCGGCTACGGCGACGTGGGCAAGGGCTCGGCCGCCTCGCTGCGCAACGGCGGCGCGCGCGTGATCGTCACCGAGATCGACCCGATCTGCGCCCTGCAGGCGGCGATGGAAGGCTATTCGGTCCAGACCCTGGACGACGCGGCCGAGCACGCCGACATCTTCGTCACCGCCACCGGCAACAAGGACGTCATCACCGTCGACCACATGCGGCGGATGAAGAACAACGCCATCGTCTGCAACATCGGCCACTTCGACTCTGAAATTCAGGTCGCCGGCCTGCGCAACTTCAAGTGGGACGAGATCAAGCCGCAGGTCCACCACGTGGAGTTCCCGGACGGCAAGAAGATCATCCTGCTGTCGGAAGGCCGCCTGGTGAACCTGGGCAACGCCACCGGCCACCCCTCGTTCGTCATGTCGGCCAGCTTCACCAACCAGACGCTGGCCCAGATCGAGCTGTGGACCAACATCAAGGCCTACGACAACCAGGTCTACACCCTGCCCAAGAAGCTGGACGAGAAGGTCGCGGCCCTGCACCTCGACAAGCTGGGCGTGAAGCTGACCAAGATGTCCAAGGACCAGGCCGACTACATCGGCGTGACGCCGGAAGGCCCGTTCAAGCCGGACCACTACCGCTACTAAGCGGCGCCGGAGCGAGCTTCGAAGGGCGCGGGGGGAGACCTCCGCGCCCTTTCTCGCATCCGGTGCAGACGTTGGACGAGCGGTGCGCGCGTGCTAGCGAAGACGTCGAGCTGCTCGGGGGAGGGGCGCATGTCCTTGATGTTTAAGCCGCTACGGCGCTACGCCGATTTCCAGGGGCGGGCCTGCCGCACGGAATTCTGGCTGTTCCAGCTGTTCATCATGATCCTGGCCATGGCCTTCGTGGCCGTCCTGGTGACCGTGACGATCATGAACCCGACGGAGAAGGGCGAAGAACCGCCGGTCGCCTTCACGGTGGCGGTGCTGGCCGCCGTCGTGACCTACCTGGCCCTGTTCATCCCGCGCCTGGCGCTGATCATCCGGCGGCTGCACGACAGCGACAACTCCGGCTTCTGGGTCCTTGTCAGCCTGATCCCGGGCCTCAGCGCGGTGATGCTGGTGTTCAGCCTGCTCCCCGGCACCGTCGGCCCGAACGGCCACGGCCCGGATCCGCGCGGCCGCGGCGCGCCGACCACCCGGCAGGCGACCATGACGCTGGATTCCGTCGCCTGAGCGAACACGGGGTGGCGCGCGCGGTTCTTACGGCTTAGCTGTCGGCCATGCCCCTCGCGCTCATCCTCTCCAGCTACGTGGCCGGCAGCCGGGTCGGCGGCATGGCCCAGGCGCTGGCGCTCGCGCCGTTCAAGGTCGACCCCGTGGTCGCGCCGACCGTGCTGTTCGGCCGTCACCCCGGCTGGGGACCGCCCGGCGGCGGGGCGGTCGGGGCCCAGACCTTCCGCGGCGTGGTCGAAGGCGTGGAGTCCAACGGGCTGCTGGCCCTGACCGACGTGCTGATCACCGGCTACTTCGCCTCGGCCGAACAGGTCTGGATCGCCGCCGAGGCCATCGACCGGGCCCGCGAGGCGACCCGCGACCCGCGCGCCTACGGCTCCCGCCTGACGGTGATCGTCGACCCCATCATGGGCGACGCCGACAAGGGCCTCTACGTGAAGGAGGAGGTCGCCCAGGCCATCGCGCTCGATCTGGTCCCGCGCGCCGACATCCTGACCCCCAACGTGTGGGAGCTGTCGCAGCTGACGGGCCTGGAGGCCGACTATCCGCGCGACATCGCCCAGATCGCGCGCACCCTGGACAAGCCGGTGCTGGTCACTTCCGTGCCGGTCGAGGACGACGACCAGATCGGGGTGCTCTACGTCGATCGCGGCGCGTCCCTGCTGGCCTCGCACGCGCGCCTTCCGGACATCCCCCGCGGCACCGGCGACCTCATGACCGCCCTGTTCGGCGCGGCGATGGTCGAGGGGCTGGCCCCACACGACGCGCTCTATCGCGCCGTGCAGGGCGTGGCCGAAACGGCCGAGGCCTGCGTCGCCTGGAAGGCCTTCGAGCTGCCGATCGTGGCGTTGGGCGAGCGGCTGGCGCGACCGACCGCAAGCGTGCGAATAGAGACCCTCTCGTAAAGTCGGGCCCCTCCCCCATGACCGAAATCCACGGGACCTGTCCGGACCGCTTCGCGCGGGTGAAGGACGCCTTCGCCGCCAACTTCACTGAAGGCGCCGAGCTCGGCGCCCGCTTCGCCGTGGCCATCGACGGCCAGGTCGTGATCGACCTGTGGGGCGGCTACGCCGACCGGCCGAAGACGAAAGCCTTCGGGCCCGACACCCTGACGCCGGTGTTCTCGACCACCAAGGCGGTCACCGCCCTGATGATCGCCACCCTGGTGGAGCAGGGTAAGCTCGACTACGAGCAGCGCGTCGCCGAGCTGTGGCCGGAGTTCGGCCAGGCCGGCAAGGACCGCCTGACCGTCGCCCAGGTGATGTCGCACCAGGCCGGCCTGCCCGGTTTCGCCCGCAGCCAGGACCCGTCGATCTGGTTCGACCGCGAGGCGGTGCTGCGCGAGCTGTGCGCCCAGGCCCCGATGTGGGAGCCGGGCACGGCCTCCGGCTATCACCCGGTGACCATCGGCTACATCGCCGGCGAGATCTTCCGCCGCGCCGACGGGCGCAGCGTGGGCCAGGCGCTGCGCGAAGACTTCGCCGTGCCCTGCGGGCTGGACCTGTGGATCGGCCTGCCGGAGAGCGAGCACGCCCGCTGCGCCGACATGCAGAAGCCGCCGGCCGCGCCCAGCCTGGGCGAACTGGACCCGATCAAGACCGCCGCCTTCCTCGACAAGGGCTCCTCACCGGGCGGCAAGGGCACGGCCGAGTGGCGCAAGATCGAGATCCCCTCGGCCAACGGCCACGCCACGGCCCCGGCCCTGGCCCGCTTCATGAGCGTGATCGCCAACGGCGGGCGCATCGACGGCCGCCAGGTGCTGTCGCCCCCCACCCTGGCTCACGCCATCAAGGAGCGCATCTTCGGGCAGGACAAGGTGCTGCCCTACAAGCTGTCCTGGGCGGCCGGCTTCCTGCGCAACAAGGCGATCAAGATCTACGGCCCGGGCGAGCTGAGCGTCGGCCACTCCGGCTGGGGCGGGTCGTGCGCCTTCGCCGATCCGGAGACGCGGGTGTCGGGCGGCTACGTCATGAACAAGCAGTCGCCGCACCTGATCGGCGACCCGCGCGCGGTTCGCCTGATCGACGCCTTCTACGCCGCTCTTTGAGGGCGGCGAACGCCGGCCAGCGCCACGAAGGCGACCATGCCACCGGCCGCCGCGCAGCCGCCGGCGACGAACATGACCGTGCGGATGGCGGCGTGGAACTCGTCCATCGAGCCTGACGCGCCCTGCGCCTGGCCGGCCATCACCGCCGACAGCTCGGCGCGCGCCTTCGCGGGATCGCCGCCGCGGACGGCCACCGCGCGGGTGAAGCTCACCGACAGCACGATGCCCAGCACGGCGACGGCCAGCAGGCCCGCGACCCGGGCCACCGCGTTGTTCACCCCCGAGGCCAGGCCGGCGTGGCGCGGCTCGACCGCCCCCATCACCGTGGCGGTCAGCGGCGCGACCGCCGTGGTCACGCCCACCGCCATGACCAGAAGCGCGGGCAATAGGCGGGTCAGGTAGGGCGCGCCGGGCTCGACCAGGCCGATCAGGAACAGACCCGCGCCGGCCACGATCGGCCCGACCGTCAGCTGCAGCCTGGGGCCGATGCGGTCGCCCAGCCGCCCGGCCAGCGGCGAGAACACGCCCATCACCGCCGAGAACGGCAGCAGGGCCGCGCCGGCCTGGGTGGCGCTGTAGCCGGAGCTCCTGATCAGGTCGTAGGGCAGGAAGAACAGCGCCCCGCCCAGCGCGAAGTAGAGCAGCAAGGTCAAAAGGTTGGTCGCCGAGAAGGCGCGCGAGCGATAGAGCGACAGCGGCATCATCGGCTGGCGCTCGCGCGCCTGCGCCAGCAGGAAGCCGGCGAACAGGAGGACGCCGCCGGCCAGGGCGGCGAGCACCACGGGATCGCCGAAGCCCCGGTCCGGCGCGGCCGTCAGGCCCCAGGTCAGGGCGCCCAGCCCGCCGGCCGCCAGGCCCGCGCCCAGCAGGTCCAGCCGCCCGGCCTCCGGATCGCGGCTCTCCGGCACGAAGCGCAGGGTCAGCAGGACCGCGACGGCGGCGACCGGCAGGTTGATCAGGAACACCGCCCGCCACGAGATCGCGTCGGTCAGCCAGCCGCCCAGCGGCGGCCCCAGCGCCGAGGTGAGCGAGGCGAACCCGGCCCAGGCCCCGAACGCCCGCCCCCGCTCGTTCTCGGGGAAGGCCGCGCCCAGCAAGGCGAGGCTCGCGGGCGTGAGCAGGGCCGCGCCGAAGCCCTGCAACGCGCGCGCGGCGATCAGTAGGCCCGAGCTCGGCGCCAGGCCGCAGGCGGCCGAGGCCGCGGCGAAAATCCCGATGCCGACCAGGAACACCCGCCTCCGCCCGAACCGGTCGCCGGCCGCGCCGCCGATCAGCACGAAGGCGCCCAGCACCAGCAGGTAGGCGTTGACGATCCACTGGGCGCCGGCCGCGCCGGCCGCCAGGTCCCGCTGGATCTGCGGCAGGGCCACGCCCACCACCGAGCTGTCGATGAAGGCCAGGCTCGACCCCAGCACCGAGGCGCCCAGCACCAGGCGCTTGCGCCCCGGCGACAGGGCCGCTTCCGTCGCGGACGGCGGGGGCGCCGCCTGGACGACGCCGCGATCGCAGGGCGGGCGGCTGGGACCGTACATCCGCCATCAAGCGCGCCGACGCGCGCCGGGTTGCAGACATGCGAAGGCCCTCCCCGCCGGGCGGAGAGGGCCTTCAGTCGTTCACTGCCGCTCGGCTTTAAGCGCCGGCGCGGGTGGTGCGCGTGCCGCTCTGCAGCGCCGGGCCGACATAGCCGGCCATGGAGGCGGCGCAGGCGGCCCGCTTCTCGGGCGTCATGTTCGGAGCCAGCTCGATCTCCTGCAGGGTCATGGTCTGGCGGCCCTCGGGCTTGTAGCGGATCACCCGCTCGCCCTGGGCGTCGCTGACCCGGTAGATCAGGTCGACCCGCGAGTCGCCGTTCTGCCCGCCCTCGCGCTTGAGGATGCGCATGCCGTTGCGCAGGCCCGCGGCGTAGGCCGGGCCGGCCGGATCGACGCCGTCGACGACGCCGAAGCGGGCGCTGGTCTTGGCGGTGTCGAAGCCGCGGTCGAACACCGGCGACTGGACGGTGCGGACCTGGGCGCAGTCGCCGAACAGGTCGGCCGGCAGCAGCACCCGCCCGCCGTTGTCGACGTAGTTGCCGACGTCCTTCATCAGCGAGCCGCCGCCGAGCGCCGGATAGGCCGCCTCCAGGCGGGCGATGGCGCCGCCCTCACGGCCGCGCATGGCGCGCACCACGTCGTCCAAGCCCTTCTGCCCGCCGGTCGCCTGGCGCAGGCGATGGTCCCAGGTCGCGGCCAGCAGCAGGCCGCGCTGATAGGGCTGGTCGGCCATGGCCCGGTCGGTCCAGTAGGCCTTGGCGATCTGGGCGTTGGTCGCGCCCAGCGCTGGCGAGGCCGAATAGTTGCGCAGGATGCGGTTGAAGTCGGTGACGAACTCTTCGGGGCTGTACACGCCGGCCCGCAGCAGCAGGCGCAGGGTGTAGAAGTCGGTGAAGCCCTCGCTGAACCAGTAGTCCAGCGGCTCTTCCTCCCCCCCGCGCACGCCGCCGAAGCGGGCCGGGAACCAGGTGTGCTGGTGCTCGTGCGCCAGGATGTGCTTCAGCGTCGTCAGTTCGACGTTCGGCGTGGCCCACAGGGCGAAGGAGTCGCCCAGGCCCAGGCCGTACTGCACGGTCGAGCCGCCCGGCGCGTTCAGCGGGGTCAGGGCGACGAAGAAGTCCTCGCCCTTGTCACCCCAGAATTGCGACGAGGCCTCGGCGATCTTGCCGGCCAGGTCGGCCATGTTGGCTTCCGTGAAGCGCCATTGGCCGCTCGGGATGACCACGCGCAGACGGCCGCCGGCCACCTGGCGCTCGGTCACCTGCAGGCCCTCGCCGCCGACCAGCACGCTGTCCAGCAGGTCGATCATGCGCCGGCCGTTCGGGGCGGCGTGGTCGAGGTCCGACGCCTGGGCCCAGCCGGCCGGCGCCGCGCCCCAGGAGAAGCTGACCGGGTCGTTGACCCGACCCTTCACCTCGCCGAACAGGGTCCAGCCGACGCTGGAGAACCACTTCGGCCGGGTGATCGCGCGGAACGGCGGGCCGTTGGGGCTCACCGCCGGATCGCCGGCGAAGTCCTGGACCACGCGGTAGCGCAGCACCACCGGCGCGTTGGGCGCGTGGCGCAGCACGACCTCGGCCGGGCCGTTCATGGTCAGGGTCGCGCCCTCGGCCCGCAGGTCGTGCACGGCCTTGTACAGCTCGTGCGCGCCGGACCACTCGTTGGGCATGGCGATCTTGGTCTCGCCGTCGGCGTCGCCCTGCAGCTTCACCTCGACCGCGAGGTCGCGCAGGGTCCCGTCCACCGTTTCGGGCGTGACCGTGTAATGGGTCGGCTGCGGCGGAACGGCCTGAGCCGAACCCGCCGTCAGGGCGAAGCCGCCGACGGCGGCGAGAAGGATGCGCTTGGCGTCGAAACGCCCCCGGAACAACGTCATGCCGGGACGATACCGACGATCGTATTCCAAAGGTCTGTGACGCGGCGCCGCTGCGACAACCCGTGCAGGGCTTGGGTTTCAGGCTCCCGACATGGTCCGCGCGCAGGCCGCGCGGGCGGCCTCGTCGAGGCCGGGGGCCAGCACCACCGTCTGGCGGGTGACCTCGCCCTTTCCGACCGGCTGGAAGCGGATCAGCCGCTCGCCGGCACCGTCGGACACCCGCAGCACGTACTCCACGCGGGAGTCGCCAGGCTGTCCGCCCTCCCGTTTCACCAGCTTCATGCCCTCGCGCAGGCCCGCGGCGTAGGCGGGGCTGTCGGCCCTGAGGCCGGTGATGACGTTGCCGGCCGCCGCCGTCTTCTCCGCGTCGAAGCCGCGGTCGAAGGCCGGGAAGGTCTCGGTGCGGATCTCGGCGCAGGCCCCGAACAGGTCGGCCGGCAGCAGCACCGCCGCGCCGTCCGTCACGTACCGCGCATAGTCGGCCGAGAGGTCGACCCCGGACATCTCTCTGTAGGTGGCGAAGAACCGATCGGGCGCGAACGTGGCGCCGGCGCCGTCAGCGCGCGCGCCGTCGCGCATGCGCAGAAGCACGTCGTCCATGTCGAGGCGCCCGCCGCTGGCCTCGCGCAAGCGCCGGTCCCAGGTCCAGGCCAGCAGCATGCCCCGCTGGTAGGGCAGCTTCTCCACCGCGTAGTCGGTCCAGAAGTCGGCCACGACGCGCGTGTTCGGCGCCGTGCGCACGGGCGAGGCCGCATAGGCGGCGAGCGTCTCGTTCAGGCGCGCCACGAACTCCTCCGGCGACCACACGCCCGACCGCAGCAGGCTCCGGTAGGACTGGAAGTCGGTGAAGCCCTCGCTGAACCAGTAGGCCGACGGCTCCTGCGCGCCCTCGGGCATGCGCCCGAGGGCCCGCGGCACCCAGGTGTGGCTGTGCTCGTGGGCCAGCAGATAGCGATAGGCGGCCAGATCGACGTTGGCGGTCCCGTACAGCGCGAAGCCGTCGGTGCGTCCGGTGCCCCGGTAGACGCTGCCCTGGGCTGCGTCCTCCAGCGGCGTCATGGCCACGAAGAAGGGCTCGGCCGTGTCGTTCCAGAAGCTCCGGTCCGCGCCGATGACCCGGGCGGCCAGGTCGGCGAGCTCGGCGTCGGTGAACAGCCGGCTCCCCCGCGCCGCCACCCGCAGACGCCCACCGGGAATGTCGCGCGCCTGCACCGTGACGTCGGCGCCGCCGAGCGACACGCTCTCCACCACGTCGTCGACCGACAGCGGCCGCCCCATGGCGCCGTGTTCGGCGTCGGACGCAGCGGTCCAGCCGCGCGGCAGCCTCCCCCACCTGAAGCTGGCCGAGCGGCCGGCGCTGTCGGCCGGAACGACGAACACCGTTTCGCCGAGCACGCTGAACCAGCCCGGGCGGACGATCGGCCGGTAGGGCGCGCGGGGATCGGCGGCGGCCCCGGAGGACACGCGATAGCGCACGGTCAGCGGCGCACCCGGCGCGTGCTTCAGGATGCGGGCCTGGGGGCCGTCTTCGGCCACGCTCGCGCCCGTGACGGTGAGGCCTGTCAGCCGCCGCCACAGCTCCGTCTCCCCGCCCCACTCATTCGGCAATTCCAGGCGCGTCTCCCCGTCCGCGTCGCCGCGGAACCGAATTTCGATCTCCAGGGCCTGCAGGTCCGCGCCCTGCATCACCGGCGTCACCTGGTAGCGCACCGGCTCGGTTTCAGGCGGTCGGGCCGCGGCGCTGGTGGTGAGCACGGCCGCCGCCAGCAGGACGGCCCGGAACGACGCGGACATTGCTTCCCCCTTGTGTCGCGAAGCCTCGGCGGCCATCAAAGCGCCCGAACGTCGGCGTGTCAGCTTAACAGTACGACAGCCTGCGCTTTAGGAGCTCAGCCGATGACCGCCCGCGACACCGCCCTGCCCCGCCACGACTGGACGCTCGCCGAGGTGGAGGCGCTGTTCGACCTGCCGTTCATGGAGCTGGTGTTCCAGGCGGCGAGCGTGCACCGGCGCTGGTTCGACCCGAACGAGGTGCAGCTGTCGCAGCTGCTGTCGGTGAAGACCGGCGGCTGCGCCGAGAACTGCGGCTATTGCAGCCAGTCTGCGTCGTTCGACACCGGCCTGAAGGCGACCAAGCTGATGGAGCCCGAGGCGGTGATCGCCGCGGCCAGGCGCGCCCGCGAGGGCGGCGCCCAGCGCTTCTGCATGGGCGCGGCCTGGCGCGAGGTGAAGGACCGCGACCTGCCGAAGCTGGAAGCCATGATCTCCGGCGTGAAGGCGCTGGGCATGGAGACCTGCGCGACGCTGGGCATGTGCACGCCCGACCAGGCCAAGACCCTGAAGGCGGCCGGCCTCGACTACTACAACCACAACCTGGACACCGGCCCGGAGTACTACGCCGAGGTGGTCACCACCCGCACCTATCAGGACCGGCTGGACACCCTGTCGGCGGTGCGCGAGGCGGGCATGTCGACCTGCTGCGGCGGCATCGTCGGCATGGGCGAAAAGCGCCGCGACCGCGCCGGCCTGCTGCATTCGCTGGCCACCCTGCCGGCCCATCCGGACAGTCTGCCGGTCAACGCCCTGGTGCCGATCGCCAACACCCCGCTGGGCGCCAAGGCCAAGCGCGAGGGCGAGATCGACCCGATCGAGTTCGTGCGAACGGTGGCGGTCGCCCGCCTGGTCTGCCCCAAGGCCATGGTGCGCCTGTCGGCCGGCCGCGAGGGCATGACCCGCGAACTGCAGGCCCTGTGCTTCCTGGCCGGGGCCAATTCGATCTTCGTCGGCGGCAAGCTGCTGACCACGCCGCTGCCGGACATGGACGAGGACAGCCGTCTGTTCGCCGACCTCGGCCTGCGGCCGATGGGGGCGAAGACGGGAGCGGCGGCGTAAGCGGCGCCGTTGCGAGAACGCCGGTACCGGTCATACTCACGCGACCTTCCGGAGTCCGCCATGAGATCCGTCGTTCTCAGCTTCGCCCTGGCTTGCGCCCTGTTCGCCGGTCCGGCCCTAGCCGAGGATTGGCAGTTCGTCACCATGAACAAGAACCGCCTCACGGCGCTGGATCTGGACGCGCTCGAGCGGACCAGCGACGGCGTGGTCAGGGTGCGCGTCGTCCACGTCAATCGTCCGGGCGCCTACGTGCCTGAGGGCGTGGAAGCCTTCGGGCATATGATCACGACGGCCGAGTTGGATTGCCGGGCCAACACCCAGCGGCTGCTGACCATGGGGACCTACCGGCCGGACGGCTCGTTGATCCGTGTCGATCCGTTGAAGCTCGACTGGCAGACGAACTCGCCGGGCAGCGTCGGCGAATTGATCCAGGCCTTCGCCTGTGGCGAACGGGCGCCCGACGAGTACCGCCTGATTAACATCCAGGAACTCTATGACGTGATCGCCGAAGCTGAGCGATCGAAGAAGTAGCCGACCTCAGTCAGACCCAGGGCCTCCGACGCGGCCTTCCCGCCTCGCCCCCAAGCGCAACGTCAAGGCTCAGACCTCCGACATGACTTCGCCGCGACGCCAGTCGCAGGCCAGCTCCAGGGCGGCGAGCGCGGCCGCCTCGGGATCCGTTTCGGCGTCCAGGGCGGCGGCGGCCCGAGCGAAGTGGGCGCGCATGGCTTCGCCCCGTCCGGCGGCGGCGGCGAACAGGCCCAGCTCCCGCTCGCGGAACACCTCGGGTTCGTCGAAGCCGTCCCGCGCGGCGGTGAGCGCCTCGTAGAGCTCGCCCGCGCCCGCCCGGTCCCCGGCCGCGATCAGCGCCGCCTTGATTTCGTCCAGGCCGGCCAGGTCCTGCTCGGCGATCACCCAGCCGATGTCGGGCGTCTCCACCCCGGTCTCGTTCGCGTCGCGCCAGCGGTCCATGGCCCGGATGCGGCCGGTCGCCAGCGCCTCGTCCACCCGTCCGGCCCGATACAGGGCCCGCGCCGGCGCGACACGCAGGAAATGCAGGTGGCTTTCGGCGTCGGGATAGCCAGCCTCGATCCGGCGGGTCCATTTGGCGATCAGCGGATCGATGACCTGCAGGCCCTCGCGGCCGGCGGCGTCGGCCGCGTCGAAGTCGCCGGCGATGCGGAAGGCGTCAGACGCCAGAGCCGCCCAGTCGGCGCGCGTCTCAGTCCCCTCGTGCGCCAGCGGCGCGCGGGACCGCTCCAGATAGAGCGCGGCCAGGAAGCGCACGTCGGCCTGCGCGCCCGCGCCGGCCAGCGCCCGGAGGAACCTGGTCACCTCCTCCGGCCAGACGGCGTGGGCGGCGCTGGTCTGGGCCAGGTCGTGCTGGAGCCAGCGCACGACCGCCGTGACAGCCGCCGGGTCCGCCCCGCGGGCCAGCCGCGCCACGGCGATCCGGGCCGCCAGGCGCAGGTCCCCATTGGCCGGCATGAGCCGGCTCGCCTCGTCGATCTCGTCGCGCCACAGCAGCCGTTCGGCCACGTGGGCGCGCACGTCCGGACCGGCGTCGCCGCG
>NZ_JAAIVC010000048.1 GCF_010975005.1 Caulobacter sp. 17J65-9
CGCTGGTGCGGCTCACCACCGGCGCCGAACTGCGCCTGGCTCGCAGCCGGCGCGAAGAGCTGCGCGCGCGGCTGGAGGCGCGGGCGAGGGGCTGACGCCCCCGCCGCCTTACGGCTTGGCCGGAGCCGCCGCCGGCGCAGCCGACACGAACGCGCCGGCGTCGCCGGGGAACACCACCGGGCTCTCGTAGCCGTCGGCCGACACGGCCGAGACGCCGAAGAACCAGTCGTCGATGTTCACGCCCGGCAGGGTGACGGTCGTGGCGGTCCCGGCCTCGCGGCTGTAGCGCCACTGCGGCTCGGTGGTGCCGCGCCACCAGACCTTGTAGCCGGCCGCGCCGGGCACGGCGGCCCAGCTGATCTTGGTGTCGGGCGTCACCGCGCCCTCGATCTTGACCTGCGAGGGCGGGGTCGGAGCCTTGGCCAGCGAGGCCATGGTGATCGCGTTCAGGCGGGTGACCTGGGCCAGGTAGGGGAAGTCCACGCCGTCGACCGTGTCGCCGTAGGCGACGCCGTTCTCGGTGCGCAGGTTCTGGTGCTGGCGGGTGTAGTTTTCCTGGGCCTCGGTGACCCGCACGGCCGGGAAGCCGGCCTTCAGGAACTCGGTCTGGTCGCCGCCGCGGCCGAACCGGTCGGTGCGGTAGACCATCACCACGTCGAAGTTGGTCAGGTACTGGTCGGCCAGGCCGTCCATGTAGCGGGCGATGTTGCGCGAGGGACTGTCGACCTCGCCGCCGTTGTAGCGGCGCTTGGCGGCCTGCTCCGGCGTCTCGACCGCCTTGGTGCCTTCCGAGAAGACCCGCACGTGGGTGTTGTCGGTCACCCCGCTCTGGCCGTGGCTGTTGCCGACGATGTCGTTGTTGAGGTTGGCCTCGACCTGCCAGCCCTGCGCCTTCGCATAGTCGGCCAGCACCTTGCCGCCCAGCAGCCCCTGCTCCTCGCCGGACAGGGCGGCGTAGACGATGGTGGCCGGGAACTTGTGCTTGGACAGGATGCGGGCGGTCTCGATCACCGCCGCCACGCCCGAGGCGTCGTCGTTGGCGCCGGGCGCGTCGCTCTTGAAGTCCATCACGTCGGTGACGCGCGAATCGAGGTGGCCGGTGATGACGATCACCCGCTCCGGATCGGTGGTCCCGCGCTGGATCGCGACGATGTCCATCACCTCGGTCGGATTGGGCACCCGGTTGTTGGTGAACACCTGCGAGGGCGTGACCACTTCCAGGCAGCCGCCGCAGTCGGCCGAGATCGCGCCGAACTCCTTCTGCACCCAGCGCCGCGCGGCGCCGATGCCGCGCTTGTCCGACTTGGTGTCCGACAGGGTGTGGCGGGTGCCGAACGAGACCATCTTCTCGATGTCGGCCTTCAGGCGCTCGGCCCGGACCTGGGCGGCGATGTCGCGCAGCTCGGCCTGCTCGGAGACCGGCGAGACCGGTTCGGCGGCGAGGGCGGGCGCGGCCAGCAGGGCGGCGGCGAGGACGGCCAAGGAAACGGGACGGGAGACGCGGCGCATGGGGCGGACCTGTTCGTGCTTATGCGGCCGGCACTTTGTCGCTCCAGGCCAAGGTGGGCAAGCCGGCCACGCTTCGCGCGCGTCACGAAAAGGTCGCGGGGCGCGCTCTGGCGGAAATCGCTGTTAGCGGGTATAGGCCGCGCAACTTTTCCTCCCCACCCGTCGCCCGATCCGTGCGGCTCCGTCCGGAAGCCCTTTCGTTCGCATGAACCTCCGCAACATCGCCATCATCGCCCACGTCGACCATGGCAAGACCACGCTGGTCGACCAGCTCCTGGCCCAGTCGGGCGTGTTCCGCGCCAACGAGGCGACGGTCGAACGCGCCATGGACTCCAACGACCAGGAGCGTGAGCGCGGCATCACCATTCTCGCCAAGTGCACGTCCGTTCTGTGGAACGGCAAGGCCGGCGAAACCCGCATCAACATCATCGACACCCCCGGCCACGCCGACTTCGGCGGCGAGGTCGAGCGCATCCTCGGCATGGTCGACGGCTGCGTCCTGCTGGTCGACGCCGAAGAAGGCGTCATGCCGCAGACCAAGTTCGTGCTGGGCAAGGCGCTGAAGATGGGCCTGCGCCCGATCCTGTGCCTGAACAAGGTCGACCGCGCCCACGCCGATCCGGATCGGGTGCTGAACGAGGCCTTCGACCTGTTCGCCTCGATGGGCGCCACCGACGAGCAGCTCGACTTCCCGCACATCTACGCGTCGGGCAAGAACGGCTGGGCGACGATGGACCTGGCCAAGCCGAACGACAACCTGGGCCCGCTGTTCGACCTGATCGTCGACCACGTTCCGCTGCCGGCCGCCACGGCGCGCGCCGACGAGCCGTTCCAGATGCTGTCGGTGCTGATCGAGAGCGACCCGTTCCTGGGCCGCCTGCTGACCGGCCGCGTGCACTCGGGCAAGGCCGTCCCGGGCCTGCCGATCCACGCGCTGGACCGCGAAGGCAAGATCATCGAGCGGGGCCGCATCACCAAGGTGCTGGCCTTCCGCGGCCTGAAGCGCCAGCCGATCGACGAGGGTTCGGAAGCCGGCGACATCGTCGCCATCGCCGGCCTGTCGAAGGCCACCGTGGCCGACACCCTGGCTTCGGTCGAGGTGCTGACCGCCCTGCCGTCGCAGCCGATCGACCCGCCGACCATCTCCATGACCGTGTCGGTCAACGACAGCCCGCTGGCCGGTCGCGAAGGCGACAAGGTCCAGTCGCGCGTGATCCGCGACCGCCTGCTGAAGGAAGCCGAGTCTAACGTCGCCATCCGCGTGACCGAGACGCAAGGCTCGGACGCCTACGAGGTGGCCGGCCGCGGCGAACTGCAGCTGGGCGTGCTGATCGAGAACATGCGCCGCGAAGGCTTCGAGCTGTCGATCAGCCGTCCGCGCGTGGTCTACCGCACCGACGAGGCCACCGGTCAGCGCCTGGAGCCGATCGAAGACGTGATGATCGACGTGGACGACGAGTTCACCGGCATCGTCATCGAGAAGCTGTCGGCTCGTAAGGCCGAGCTGAGGGACATGGGCGCCTCGGGCGCGGGCAAGACCCGCATTTCGCTGAGCTGCCCGTCGCGCTCGCTGATCGGCTACCAGGGCGAGTTCCTGACCGACACCCGCGGCTCGGGCGTGCTGAACCGCGTGTTCAGCCACTACGAGCCGCACAAGGGCGCGATCGAGCAGCAGCGCAAGGGCGTGCTGGTGTCCAACTCCGACGGCGAGACCGCGGCCTACGCGCTGTGGAACCTGGAGGAGCGCGGCTTCATGTTCGTCGGCGCCGGCGAGAAGACCTACCAGGGCATGATCATCGGCGAGAACTCGCGGTCGGACGACCTCGACGTCAACCCGATGAAGGCCAAGCAGCTGACCAACGTCCGCGCCTCGGGCAAGGACGAGGCCATCCGCCTGACCCCGCCGCGCCGCCCGACCCTCGAGCAGGCCATCGCCTACATCGAGGAAGACGAGCTGGTCGAAGTGACGCCGAAGTCGATCCGCCTGCGCAAGTCGGTGCTGAACCCGTCCTTCCGCAAGAAGCGGGTCAAGGAAGACTAAGCTTCAGCCTCACGGCCTGAAAATCGAGAGCCGCCCCGCCGAAACCGGCGCGGGCGGCTTTTCGTTATGGCCTACGGCGGCGCTGGGCCGCCCGGAGGCTTAGCCCATGCGCGTGTCGTCGCTGTGCCTGACTGTGCTGGCCGCGTCGGGCCTGTGCGCCTGCTCCAGCCTGCCCGATCCGTTCACGCCCTATCACTCCCGCCAGTCGACGGCGCAGCAGCCGCACGTGCTGAGCTTCGACCCCAACGTCCGGATGAAGACCGAGGAGGAGTCCTGGCCGGTGGCCTACGCGCAGATGCAGCCGCGCCGGGTGATCAAGCCGTGACGGCCCCAAGAACGATTCTGGCGACCCGGGCGGTTGCCGCGGCCCTGTTCTCCCTGAGCCTGGCCGCCTGCGGCGGGCAGGGGCGGGCGGCGCGCGAGACCCACGACGACCAGCTCGAGCGCGGCCGCTATCTGGTGGCGATCATGGACTGCGGCGGCTGCCACACGCCCGGCGCCCTGCTCGGCGCGCCGAAGAAAGAGCTGGGCCTGTCCGGATCGGATGTCGGCTTCGAGACGCCGGCGGGCGTCGTCTATCCGCCGAACCTGACCCCGCACCCGAGCGGCCTGGGCGACTGGTCGGAGGCCCAGATCATCGCGGCCGTGCGCACCGGCGTGCGCCCGGACGGCCGCCAGCTGGTCTTCATGCCCTGGCCGGCCTACGCGTCGATGACCGACAGCGACGCCGCGGCCATGGCCGCCTATCTGAAGTCCCTGCCGCCGATCGACCACAAGGTCCCGGGCCCGAGCACGGCCGAGACGGCGCCGTCGCCCTACTACTCGCTGGTCGATCCGACAAAGCGGGGCCGCTGATCCCCCGGCCCGCCGGCTACTCGATCTCCTCCGCCTGCTCCGGTTGGTCCAGGCCGCGGTGCTTGCGCGGCTTGGGCAGGCGGTCGCTGATCGCGCGGCAGACCACGTAGAACACCGGCGTGAACAGCAGGCCGAACACGGTCACCCCGGCCATGCCGAAGAACACCGCCGTGCCCAGCGCCTGGCGCATCTCCGCGCCTGGCCCCTTGGCAATGACAAGCGGCAGCACGCCGAAGATGAAGGCGAAGGAGGTCATCAGGATCGGCCGCAGGCGGGTGTGGGCGGCGTGGGTGGCCGCCTCCCAGCGGCTCATGCCGTGCTCCTCGTTCTGGCGGGCGAACTCCACGATCAGGATGGCGTTCTTGGCCGCCAGGCCGATCAGCACCACCAGGCCGATCTGGGTCAGGATGTTGTTGTCCTGGCCGCGCAGGTCGACGCCCAGGATGGCGGCCAGCAGGCACATCGGCACGATCAGGATGATGGCCAGCGGCAGGGTCACGCTCTCGTACTGGGCGGCCAGCAGCAGGAAGACGAACACGACGGCCAGGCCGAAGGCGATCATGCCGGTGTTGCCGGCCGCCTTCTGCTGGTAGGCCAGCTCGGTCCATTCGAAGTTGAAGCCGGCCGGCAGGTGCTCGCGCGCCATGCGCTCGGCCGCGTCCAGGGCCTGACCCGACGAGTAGCCCGGCGCGGTGTCGCCCTGCAGCTCGGCGGCCGGATACAGGTTGTAGCGCACCACCCGGTAGGGCCCCGACGAGTCGAGGATGTTCGCTACCGTGCCGATCGGCACCATCTGGCCGGAGTCGGAGCGGGTCTGCAGCCGGGCGATGTCGGCGGCGTCGTCGCGGAACGGCGCGTCGGCCTGGGCGGTGACCTGGTAGGTCCTCCCTAAGAAGTTGAAGTCGTTGACGAAGGTCGAGCCCAGATAGATCGACAGGGTCTCGAACACCCGCTCCGGCGGCACCCCGACCAGCTCGGCCTTGCTGCGGTCGATGTCGGCGTAGATGCGCGGGGTGGAGGTGTTGAACAGGGTGAAGACGCTGGCCAGGCCGGGCGTCTGGTTGCCCTGCATCATCAGGCCGCCGGCCGCCTGCTCCAGGCCGCGATAGCCGACGCCGCGGCGGTCCTCGATCATCATCTTCCAGCCGCCGCCGGTGCCGATGCCGCGCACGGGCGGAGGCGGGATGACCAGCACGTTGGCCGTGCCGAGGCCGGAGAGCTTCTGGCGCAGCGTGTCCAGCAGCGCCTGGGTGCGGATGTTCTGCTCCTCGCGCGTCTTGAACGGCGCCAGGGTGAAGAAGACCGTGCCGGCGTTGGGCGCGTTGGTGAAGGTCGCGCCGTCCAGCCCGGTGAACCCGGCGGCGTGGGCCACGCCCTTTTCGGCCAGCGCGATCCTGGTCACGTCCCGGACCACCCGGTCGGTGCGGGCCAGGGACGAGCCCGGCGGCAGCTGGACGACGCAGATCAGGTAGCCCTGGTCCTGGGCCGGAATGAAGCCGGTCGGCGTGGCCTGGAAGCGCCAGACGGTCAGGCCCAGAAGCACGACATAGATCGCCAGCATGATCCCGGCGCGCCGGACCGTGCGGGCGGTCAGCCGGCCATAGTGCTCGCCCAGCCAGGCGAAGCCGCGGTTGAAGCCGTCCGCGGCCATGACGAAGGGCTTGCGCCAGCCGCGGCCCCGCTGCGCCTTGGCCTCGTGCGAGGGCGCGCGAAGGATCAGGGCGGCCAGGGCCGGCGACAGGGTCAGGGAGACGATCAGGGATATCGCCGTGGCGCTGGCGATGGTCAGGGCGAACTGGCGGTAGAACTGGCCTGAAATGCCGGCGATGAAGGCGGTCGGCACGAACACCGAGATCAGCACCAGCGCGATGGCGATCAGCGCCCCGCCGACCTCGTCCATGGTCTTGTACGCCGCGTCGTGCGGCGTCATCCCTTCCTCGAGCAGGCGCTCGACGTTCTCGACCACGACGATCGCGTCGTCGACGACGATGCCGATGGCCAGCACCAGGCCGAACAGCGACAGGTTGTTCAGCGACGCCCCGAAGGCGCTCATCACCGCGAAGGCGCCGACCAGCGAGATCGGGATGGCCAGCACCGGGATGATCGCCGCCCGCCAGGTCTGCAGGAAGACGATCACCACCAGGGCGACCAGAAAGACCGCCTCCAGCAGGGTCTTGCGCACCTCGGTGATCGATTCCGCCACGTATTCGGTGGGGTTGTAGATGACCGTGTATTTCAGCCCGGTCGGGAAGTCGTGGCTGGCCTCCTCGACGGCCTTGAGCACGCGGTCGGCGGTGGCCAGGGCGTTGGAGCCGGGACGCTGGAAGATGCCGATGGCCACCGCCTTCTGGCCGTTATCCAGGTAGGCGTTCAGCGTGTAGTCCTGGGCCCCCAGCTCCACCCGCGCCACGTCGCGCACGCGCACCAGCCGGCCGGCCTCGTCGGCCTTGAGGATCACGTCCTCGAACTGGGAGGGGTCGGTCAGGCGGCCTTGCGTCGAAATGCTCAGTTCGAAGGCCGGGCTGCTGTCGTCGAACGGCGGCTGGCCGACCGAGCCGGCGGCGACCTGGGTGTTCTGAGCCTGCAGGGCGGCGACGATCTCGCCGGCGGTCAGGTTGTGGGCGGCGGCCTTGTCCGGATCCAGCCACACCCGCATCGAGTAGTCGCGCGCGCCGAACACGCGCGCGTCGCCCACGCCGTCCAGCCGGGCCAGCCGGTCGCTCAGCTGCAGGGTGGCGTAGTTGGAGATGTACTCCGGCGAGCGCGTCCCGTCCGGCGAGAACAGGTGGATCACCAGCATCAGGTCGGGCGAGGCCTTGCGCACGACCACGCCCAGCCGGTTGACCTCCTCGGGCAGGCGCGGCTGGGCCGAGGCGATGCGGTTCTGCACCAGCACCTGGGCGTTGTTCAGGTCGGCGCCCAGCTTGAAGGTGATGGTGATGGTCAGCCGCCCGTCGGAGGTCGACGAGGAGGACATGTAGAGCATGTCCTCGACCCCGTTGATCTGCTCCTCCAGGGGCGTGGCTACGGTGTCGGCGATCACCTCGGCCGAGGCGCCCGGGTACAGCGCCGTGACCGTGATCGTCGGCGGCGCGATCTCCGGGTACTGGGCCACCGGCAGGTTCGGATAGGCGAAGGCCCCGATCAGGGTGATGATCACCGAGATCACGAAGGCGAAGACCGGCCGGTCGATGAAGAAGTGCGAAAACTTCACCGGTAGCCTCTCGTCCCGGCGACGCTGCCGGCCGAGGCGGGCTGGGTCAGGACCGGCGGCGGGCCCGCGGCCTGCGGCGCCGGCTTGATCACGCCGGCCGTGGTCTTGGCGGTCTGGCCGGGCCGAACCCGCTGGGCCCCGTCGACGATCACCCGGTCGGTTTCGCTCAGCCCCGAACGCACCACCCGCAGGCCGTCGATCACCGGCCCCAGCTCGAGCTTGCGCTGGCCGACCTTGCCGTCAGGCTCGACCACCAGGGCGATCTTGTCGGCCTGGTCGGTCTGGATGGCGGTGTCGGGGATCATCAGGGCCGGGTAGGCCCCCGAGCCCAGCAGGCGCAGGCTGCCGTACATGCCCGGCGTCAGGAACAGGTCGGGATTGTTCACGACCGCCCGTCCGCGGATCGTGCCGGAGCCCAGGTCGATGGCGTTGTCGACGAAGTCCATGTGGCCGCGCCAGCGGTAGACCGTCTCGTCCTGCAGGCGGATCTCGACCGGGTTGGCGATCGTGCGCGAGCTGATGCGCGTGCCGGCCTGGTTGGCGCGCTGGTACTTCAGATAGACGCTCTCCGAGCCGGTGAAGCCGAACCGGATCGGATCCAGCGACACCACCGTGGTCAGCAGGGTCGGGCTGGGCTCGGCCCCGACCAGGTTGCCGACGGAGACCCGCCGGTCCGAGACCCGGCCGGCGATCGGCGAGGTCACCCGCGTGAAGCCCAGGTCCAGGGCGCGCGCCTGTTCGGTCGCCTTGGCCGCCTCCACCGCCGCGTCGGCCGATTGCGCCGTGGCGATCCGGGCGTCGTAGACCGAGCGGCTGACCCAGCCGTTTTTCAACAAGCTCTGCGCCCGGTCCAGCTCCACCTTGGCGTTGGCGGCCGCGGCCTGGGCCTGGGCCACGTCGGCCTTGGCCTGGGCCAGGGCGGCCTGGAACGGGCGCGGGTCGATGACGAACAGCAGCTGGCCCTTCCGGACCACCTGGCCGTCGCGGAAATTGATCGACTGGATGTAGCCCGACACCTGCGGGCGGACGTCGACCTCGTCCACCGCCTCGAACCGGCCGACGAACTCGTCCCAGTCGACGATCTCCTTCACCAGCGGACGGGCGACGGCGACCGAGGGCTGGGGCGGGGCGGCCGGCGCGGGCTTGCGGCACCCGGGCAGCATGGCGACGGCGAACAGGGCGACCAGCGCCAGCGCGAGCGGCCACAGCCGGCGTGGCCAGTACAGGAGCTCGCCCCAGCGGCTGTCGCGTCGCGCGGTGTCGTCCGCCTGGGCCGCCATGCACGTCTCCCGTCCAGCCGCCGAGGCTAGGTCGGGGCGGCGGGGGCGGCCTATCCGGAGAAGGCAGGAGCCCCCGAGGGGAGAACCCTGAGGGTGCGCCGGCGGCGACCCGGCCGCCGGCTCGCGGGTTGTTCGCGCGAACCCCCGACGAGGCACGCGCCATGGCCCACATCACCATCGCCGACCTGCTCGCCCGCACCCTGGCCCAGGCCGGGGTGCGCCGGATCTGGGGCGTGACCGGCGACAGCCTGAACGGCCTGACCGACAGCCTGCGGCGGCTGAGCATGATCGACTGGATGGCGGTCCGTCACGAGGAGGTGGCCGCCTTCGCCGCCGGGGCCGAGGCGGCCATGACCGGCGCCCTGGCGGTCTGCGCCGGCAGCTGCGGGCCGGGCAACCTGCACCTGATCAACGGCCTCTACGACTGTCACCGCAACCGCGTGCCGGTGCTGGCGATCGCCGCCCAGATCCCCTCCAGCGAGATCGGCCTCGGCTACTTCCAGGAGACCCACCCGACGGCGCTGTTCCAGGAATGCAGCAGCTATGTCGAGCTGATCTCTTCGCCCGAGCAGGCGCCGCGCGTGCTGCAGACGGCCATGCGCGCGGCGGTCCAGAAGCGCGGGGTGGCGGTGGTGGTGCTGCCGGGCGACGTGGCCATGAAGCCGGCGCCGGAGGGGGCCGACAGCGGCTGGGCCCCGGCGGCGACGCCGCTGGTCGTGCCCTGCGAAGAGGAGCTGGACCGGCTGGCCGCCCTGCTGGACGGGGCCGAGGCCGTGACCCTGCTGTGCGGCGCCGGCTGCGCGGGCGCGCACGACGAGGTCGTGGCCCTGGCCGACCTGCTGGCCGCGCCGGTGGTGCACGCGCTGCGCGGCAAGGAGCACGTGGAATGGGACAACCCGTTCGACGTGGGCATGACCGGCCTGATCGGCTTCAGCTCGGGCTACTACGCCATGGAGTCCTGCGACGCCCTGCTGATGCTGGGCACGGACTTCCCCTACCGCCAGTTCTATCCGACCAAGGCTGTGGTGGCGCAGATCGACCTGCGGCCCGAGGTGCTGGGCCGGCGCACGCGGCTGGACATGGCGCTGGTGGGCGACGTCGGCCCGACCCTGCGGGCGCTGACGCCGCGCCTGCGCCGGGGACGCGACCGCCGCTTCCTGGCCTCGGCGCTCAAGCACTACGCCGAGGCGCGCGCCGGCCTCGACGACCTGGCGCGGCACACGCCCGGCGACCCGCAGATCCATCCCCAGCACCTGACCCGGCGGATCAGCGCGCTGGCGGCCGAGGACGCCGTCTTCACCGCCGACGTCGGCACGCCCACGGTCTGGGCCGCACGCTATCTGGAGATGAACGGGCGGCGGCGGCTGATCGGCTCCTTCAGCCACGGCTCCATGGCCAACGCCATGGCCCAGGCCATCGGCATACAGGCGGCCGCGCCGGGCCGGCAGGTGGTGGCGCTGAGCGGCGACGGCGGCTTTTCCATGCTGATGGGCGACTTCCTCAGCCTGACCCAGCTGAACCTGCCGGTGAAGGTGGTGGTCTACGACAACGGCTCGCTGGCCTTCGTGGCCATGGAGATGAAGGCGGCCGGCTATGTCGACGCCGGCACCGACCTGAAGAATCCCGACTTCGCCGCCATGGCCCGCGCGGTCGGGGTGAAGGGCATACGGGTCGAGACGCCCGAGGCGGTCGACGACGCGCTGCGCGACGCCTTCGCCCACGACGGCCCGGCCCTGGTCGACGTGAAGACCGCCAAGCAGGAGCTGGTCATCCCGCCGAAGATCCGCCTGGAGCAGGCGCGCGGCTTCAGCCTGTTCCTGCTGAAGGCGGTGATCAGCGGCCGCGGCGACGAGGTGGTGCAGCTGGCCCGCACCAACCTGCGGCTCTGACGGGGAACTTCCCGAGGCCGCCGTCGGCTGATCGCGCGCGACCGCCCCCGGTCGCGGATCACGGGAGCCTTCTCATGACGCGCATCTTCGTTGCGACGGCCTTGTCCCTGGCGCTGGCCGCGGGCGGCGCGGCGGCCCAGACGGCTCCGGCCGCCAAGCCGGCGGCCAAGGCCGCGGCACCGGCGGCCAAGCTGAACGACGCCCAGATCGCTCACATCGTCTACACCGCCGACACCATCGACATCGACGCGGCCAACCACGCCCTGCTGGTGTCGGCCAATCCGAAGGTGCGCGCCTTCGCCCAGGAGATGGTGCGCGACCACACGGCGGTGAACGAGAAGGCCCTGGCCCTGGCCAAATCGCTGAACATGAAGCCCGAGGACAACCCGACCTCGAAGAAGCTGATGGAGCACGCCCAGGCCAAGACCAAGGACATGTCCCAGCTCAGCGGCATGGCCTTCGACCAGGCCTACGCCGCCAACGAGCTGGCCTACCACAAGGCGGTCAACGCGGCCCTGGCCCAGAACCTGATCCCGGCCGCTCAGAACGCCGAGCTGAAGGCCCTGCTGCTCACCGGCCAGAAGCTGTTCAAGGAGCACGAGGCGCACGCCGCCACGCTCGTGCAATCCCTGAAGTAGGCCGCGCTCACCCGCCCGCCGGGGCGGGGACCACCTTGTAGTAGACGCCGTTCGCCCCGTAGGCCGGGGCCAGCCAGAAGTTGCCCGCGCTGCAGAAGTAGGCCGGATAGCTCCCGCGCTGGACCAGAGTGCAGCCGGCCGGCAGGGCGGCGTAGGTGCCGCCGATCGCCGTCGCCTCGCCGGCGGCGACCCCGGCCTCGTAGGACGAGGTGCCGGCCACCGTGGCCACAGCCGCCCCGGTGGCCGCGCCGACCGCGACGTCGGTCGCCACCGCCGCGCCGCCCCAGCAGTCCCAGCACCCGCCTGCGCCGTAATAGCCGACCGGCGCGCCGTAATAGCCGCCGTAGTAGGCGCCGCCGCCGTAGTAGCGGTCGCCGTATCCGCCGCCCTCGGCTCCGCCGTGCCAGTAGCCGCCGGCGTCGCTGGCGTGGGCCGCGCCTTCCGGTCCGACCGCCGAGCCGTGGGCGTAACCGCCACCGGTGCCGGCGTGGGCGACGCCTTCCGGTCCGACCGCCGTTCCGTGTTCGAACCCGCCGGCGTCGCCGGTGTGATACACGCCGCCGCCCGCGGTGCGGCCCCAGTTGCTGTTGCCGTGGAAGTCGTTGAAGCCGTGGAAGTCGCCGCCGTGGAAGCCGCCGAATCCGCCGCCGCCGTGGAATCCGCCGCCGCCGAAGCCGTGGAAGCCGCCGCCGCGGAAGGCCGCCGCCGGCTGGGCGGCGCAGGCCAGGGCCAGCGTCGCGCCGGCCGCCAGAATGATCGCACGGTTCATGGGCGGCCTCCTTGCTTGGCTGGAGCGTTCGCGCGTGGATCGCCCACGCTGGGCGGCAGGAAGGCGATCTTCCGAGCCGCCTGGGCCTTGGGCGAGGTGAATGTCCCCGCGGCCACGGGCGCGTTGACGCGCCAGTTCGAGTACTCGGTCTGGTAGCCCGCCGCTCCCGGCTCGCTGGGATAGTTGGTGCGGATCATGCGCGGCAGCCGGTCCTGGGCCCCGACCCAGATCTGGCCCTGCACCCTGTCGGTGGTCAGGGCGATGACGTCCGTCGGCACGCCGCCGACCACGTTCGACTGGCCGACATAGAAGGCCGACTTCAGGCTCTCGTCGAAGATCGCGCACGGGTCGGAGACGATGACGTCGGCGAACGGATAGTGGATCGCCGCGTAGCTCCAGGCCGCGTCCAGCATGTCGTCGATGTTCGGCGGCGCGTCGGCGACCGCGGCCACCTCCTGGGAGGGCACGTAGGCCGTCACCGTCTTGCCGTCGTAATAGAATTCGTCCGGAACGCCGTCGCCGACCTTGACCACCTTCAGCTTGTTGGGCCGCTCGAGCGTCACGTCGCTCTTGACCGTGTAGTAGAGCGGCTGGCCGTTGCGGGCGGCGCGCTCGTAAGTGTCCACGGCCGTGAACGACAGGGTCTTGGCGTTCTTCAGCGCCGCGCAACTGGCCTTCAGCACGGCCATGGCCTTGGGGTCGATCTTGGCCGGCGCGGTTTGGGCTGACGCGGCGGCCGGCGGCTTCGGCGCGGGCCTGGTCTGCGCCCCGGCGGCGCCTGCGGACAGGGTTACGAGCGCCGCCAGTGCGAGCGCGGTGGAGCTGTTCGGCCTGGCCATCCCTCGGATCCTCCGACGTCAGGCCCGTGCGGGAGCTCGCCCCCTTCCTCCCGCCGGGCGGACGTCACGAGGGGCGGCGTAAACGCATGCGGAAAATGGATCGCCCCGCCGCGCGGAGCAACCGGAGCCGGGCCGCCTAGGGGCGAAACCTGATGGAGCGGGGGATTTTGGAGCGGGTGAGGGGAATCGAACCCCTGACATTCAGCTTGGGAAGCTGACGTTCTACCTCTGAACTACACCCGCGTCCGGAGAGGCGCGAACTTAGCGGATCGGGCGGCGGCTGCAAGCGGGCCGGCGCGGGAAAAGCCGCGCCGGCCGCGCTTTCGGCTCAGAGGCGCTTGGCCTTGACGCCGCGCTTCTTCAGCTGGGCCTGGACGCTGTCGGGACCGGCCAGGTGGCCGCCGCCGACGGCGACCAGCTGGGTGCCCGAGCCCTTCAGCAAGGTCTGGATCTGGTCGGCCCAGCGGATGTTGCGCTGGGTCAGCAGGCGGTCGTAGAGCTCCGGCGCGTCGGCCTTCATCTCGGCGTTCATCACCTTGGCGATGGTGTCGACGTCGCCGGCCTCCCAGGCCTTGGCCAGCTTGTCGAGGACCTCGACGCCGTCGGACGCGTCGTCCAGCGACTGGACTAGGAAGTCGACCTGGTCGGCCTCGGGCAGGTCGGCGAACAGCCGGATCTGCTGCTCCATGGTCTCGAAGCCCTTGACCGTGTCGCCTTCCTTGTCGGCCTGCGCCTTGATCAGCTTGTCGACGCCGTTGTTGGGATCGAAGCCGGCCGCGTGCAGCGGGATGACGGTGAACAGCAGGCCGACGTACCAGGGGCGCAGCTGCTGGAGATTGGCGGGGTCGACGCCGTACTTGCCCGCGACCGCGGCCAGCTTGGCGTTCTGTTCGGGCGTCAGCTTGGCGGACAGCGGCTTGGCCGGGTCCATGCCGTATTTCTGGACCAGCGGGGCCATGGCGGCCGGATTGTCGACGTCCACCATCTCCAGCCACAGCTCCGTGGAGTCGGCGATGGCCTTCTCGATCTTGGGCGTGCGCCAGGCGGCGTCGGACTTCAGCAGGTGGACGGTGCCGACCAGGTAGATGGTGGAGTCCTTGTCCTTCACGACCCAGACGGCCGGTTCGGCGCTGGCGGCGCCCGCCAGCAGGGAGGCGGAAGCGAAGACGCCGAGCGCCAGGCCGGCGGTGCGGTTGGCGATCGGGGCCGCGGCGGCGCGGACTTTCGAGAGCAGGGCGTGCATGGTCGGGTGAGCTTTCCAGGCGATGGGGACGGAATTCAGGCGTTGAGGGGGAGGATCAGGCGGCCTCGTCTTCGAACACGGCCTCGACGGCCAGTCCGAACACGCGGGCGATCTTGAAGGCGAGCGGCAGGCTGGGATCATACTTGCCGGTCTCGATGGCGTTGACGGTCTGGCGCGAGACCCCGAGCCGCCCGGCGAGGTCCGCCTGGCTCCAGTCGCGTTCGGCGCGCAGCACCTTGAGGCGGTTCTTCATCGGCTCACCGGCGCGCCAGCCACCAGCCGGCCCAGGCCACGCCGTAGCCGACCGACTGGCAGACGATGCAGGCCAGGACGCCGGTGGCGAACAGGCCGGCGTCGCCGTGCAAAGGCGCCAGGTCGCGCAGGGGGGTGGACGGCGTGCGTTGCAGGACGATGGCGAGGCCGCCGGCGACGCCCAGGCCGAGCGATCCGCCCCAGTACCAGGCGAACTTGTGGGCCTCGCGGGCGGCCTCGTCGACGGTTCGCCACCACTGCACGCAGTACTTGAGCGAGAGGCCGGCGACGCCGGCGGCCACCAGGGCCAGGCCCAGGTCGACGAAGCCGGGCGCGGTGGAGCGGTGCTGGGTGGCCAGGATCGCGCCGGCCACGCCGGCGAGGCCCAGCGACAGGGTCAGGGCGAGGTTCGCGTTGCGGTTCACGGGCGACTTCCCATGGCGATCATGTCAAGGTTCCTTGGCGTCGTGACAAGGACGCTTTACAGCTTGGCGCGCGAGCGTGTCAAGCGAGCTTGTCACAATGACCAGGATGCTTGTCTTCAGCCGGCCTCGACGCGCACGACCGGCTCGACCCGGACCGGCGCGGTCAGCGAGTTGGCGATGAAGCACTTCTCGTGGGCCTGCGCGTGCAGGCCCTCGGCCACGGCCGGATCGCCGGCGCGGATCGTCACCTCGGGGCGCAGCACGAAGGCTTCGAAGCGGCCGCCGCCGTCGGCGTCCTCGACCATCTCGCCCTCGGCGCGGTCGACATAGGCCGTCACCGTCACCCCGTTCACGGCGCACAGGTGCAGGTACCAGAGCTTGTGGCAGGCGCTGACCGCCCCGACCAGCAGCTCCTCGGGGTTCCAGCGGCCCGGGTCGCCGCGGAAGGCCGGGTCGGAGGAGCCGGGGATGGCCGGCTTGCCGGCGACGGCGATCTGATGGTCGCGATCGTAGGCGTCGTAGCGCGACGTGCCGGCGCCGCGGTCGCCGGTCCATTCCACGGTCACGGCGTAGCGGTGGGTGCGGGACATGTCGCGCTCCTTCTGTTTCCCTCCCCCTCATGGGGAGGGAAAGACGAGGCGACAGCCTCGTCAGGGTGGGGAAGCGGCTCGGGACCCCCACCCGGTCCCTTCGGGACCACCCTCCCCATGAAGGGGAGGGAGAAGTTTCAGCGCCAGCCCCGGAAGTGCTTGGACAGCTTCAGGCCCTGGCGCTGGTAGTGCGAGCCGTCCTGGCCGTAGAGGCGGGTCGGCCGGTCGGTCAGCGGCTCGTAGACCAGCCGCGCCACCGTCTGGCCGTCCTCCAGGATGAAGGGGGTCTCGCGGCCGCGCACTTCCAGCACGCCGCGCGAGCCCTGGCCGGCCGCCTCCTCGGTGCCGAAGCCCGGGTCGAAGAAGCCGGCGTAGTGGACGCGGAACTCGCCCACGGCCGGGTCGATCGGGGTCATTTCGGCCGCTTCCATGACCGGGATCTCGACCGTGTCCTTGGAGGCCAGGATGTAGAACTCGCCCGGATCCAGCAGCAGCTCGCCCCGGCGCGCCTCCAGCGGTTGCCAGTAGTCGCCAGGGTCGTGGCCGTCCTCGTGGTCGAGGTCGACGACCGGCGCGTGCCGCCGCGCGCGGAAGCCGACCAGGTCGCCGGTCAGGTCGACGCCGACGTCGCGCACCGACAGGCGCGGCGGATTGCCGGCCTTCAGGCGCAGCTGGTTCATGCGCGTGCCGGTGCGGGCCAGCACCGAGAAGGTCTGGGGCGCGATCTCCATGTAGAGCGGGCCCTCGTAGCCGGCCTCGACGTCGTCGAAGGCGCGGCCGCGGTCGGTCAGCAGGCGCACGAACACGTCGACCCGGCCGGTGGAGCTCTTCGGGTTGGCGCGGGCGCACACGCCCGGCGGCAGGGCGACGCGCTCCTGCAGTTCGGCGATGTAGACGCAGCCGCGCTCGAACACCGCGCCCTTGGTCAGGTCCAGCTCGTGCATGGCCACGTCGGGCACGCGCTCCAGCACGCGCCGGGCGCCCGGCAGGAAGGAGGCGCGCACGCGCCAGGCGCGCGCGCCGAGCCTCAGGTCGAGGCTGGCCGGCTGCACCTGGTCGGAATCGAACGGCGTCTGGGAGGAGATCGCGCCCTGGGCGATCAGGTCCTCGATGGATTGGCAGGGGAGAATCCCCGCCGAATGGGCGTGAACGGTCATCGGGGGGACCCTCGCCGAGGCGAGGCGTTCCGGCAAGCCTTCGCGTGCGGCTGCGTGACGAAGCGCAGATCGGCGTCAGGGGGGCGGGAGCGGCGCAGGAGCGACCGTCCGATCCCCCGCCTTGCTTGGCGCGTCGGGCAGCCCCGTCAATACGGTGGTTGGGTCACCCCATCGGTAAGTGCCGGCGTTCACCTTGCACTTGAAGTCATTCTCGTTGGCGCGGGTCACGCCGTTCAGGCAGGTGAGAATGCGCCAGTGTGTCTCGCTCGGGTGTTGGGTGAGGTCTACCGGCTGCGGGTTGACCTTGTGCTCCCCTAGCGACCACGGCGGGCCTGCGCCGTTGCGGTCGCACACGCCGCTGTCGTCGATCGGCTTCACCCAGCAAGTATGCTCGGTGCGATTGCAGTAGCCCGATTGAGTTTTGACTTTCGCGTGCCCGAGGGTCTCGTAAACGTCACACTGGTCGTCCCGAACGCAGGAAATCTCCGGCAGAAAATCAGTCCTGCTCTGCAGGAGGCAGGCCCCGCCGTCGCCTCGCGTCGCAATCCCGTCGCCGCTCAGCTTGAGAGTCCAATACGCGTTCAGCTTGTGATCCGCCGACGTCTCAATGCGTCCCGGCTCGGCTTCACACCCGCCAAGAACCGTCGCGCATAATGAGAGTGCAAGGAACAGGCTTGCCGGCCTGGCATGAGCTTCCATGGCGACGTGGGACATCGAATAGTTCCCTCATAAACGAAGTCACATCACACGTTGAACGTGTGCCATATATCGCTTTGCTACAAGTTTATTTGCCTCGCCCTTCGTAACGACCAGCCTCGGAAAACGCGTGGCGACTTGACCGCCGCCGCGGGTCTCTCGATCTAAAGGGGAATGAGTAACGTCTACGAAGCGCAGACCCGCGGCCTGGTGGTCCGGGTCGCCCCCGAGTACCTGCCGGAACATTCAGACCCCGACGCCGGGCGCTGGTTCTGGGCCTACACCATCGAGCTGGAGAACCGCGGCGAGGACGTCGTGCAGCTGATCTCCCGCCACTGGGTGATCACCGACGCGCGCGGCAAGGTCGAGGAGGTCGAGGGCCTGGGCGTGGTCGGCGAGCAGCCGATCCTGAAGCCGGGCGAGGCCTACCGCTACACCTCCGGCTGCGCGCTGGAGACCACCTCGGGCGTCATGGTCGGGACCTACCGCATGGAGGTTGACGGCGGCTGGTTCGACGCCGCGATCCCGGCCTTTTCGCTGGACCTGCCGGGCCTGCGGCGCACGGTGAACTGAGGCCCTTAGGCCCGGCGATCCGACGCCCTTAGGTCCGGAAAAACCGGGAACGGCGGGGTAGGCGCCGCGTTCGCTTCTGTGGGGCGGACGCATCGCAGAGCCCGTTGGGCTCAGGAGGCGCCAAATGCGACGGAAGGCCCTTTTGGGCGTCGTCGTCGCCGCGGTTCTCCCGCTGGCCATACCTGCGACCAGCTACAGCCAGACGCCGGCTCCAGCGCCGGCGCCCGTCAGGAAGCCTCAGGCGACAAACATCCAGCCGCAGTGGAAGGTTCAGCCGACGCCCGCGCCGGCGCCTGCGGCCGAGCCGGCGGTCCCGCAGGTCACGCCGCCGTCCACGCGCGGCTACACCACCAGCGAGTTCGAGGAGCTGCTGAAGCCGCGCGAATGGCCGCGAGTGGACCCGATCAACGGCAATCCGGTGACCGCGCCGATGCGTCAGGACAAAGACTACGGCATGGACTCGCCGCCGGCCTACGAGTCGACGCGGCCGGAAAACCCGCTGGGACCCTACTGAGGCGCGCCGGCCGCCGGCAGGGCGGCTTGGGCCCGCAGGCGGCCGACCAGTTCGGCGGTGAGATAGCCGTCGGCGATCAGGCCGTTGGACTTCTGCCAGGCGCGCAGGGCCGAGCGGGTGCCAGCCCCGATCACGCCGTCCACGCCGCCCGGATCGTAGCCCAGCTGAGCCAGGGCCTGCTGAGCGGCGTAGCGATCGTCCTTCGACAGCGGCTGCTCGGCCGGCCAGGCGCGGCTCAGGCCCGGCTTGCCCTGCATGCGGTCGGCCAGCTGGCCGATGGCCAGCGCATAGGCCACCGAGTTGTTGTACTTGCGGATCACGAAGTGGTTCGGGAACAGCAGGAAGGCCGGTCCCTGCGCGCCGGCCGGCAGCAGCAGGGTGGCCTGGGCGGCCTGGTCCTTGGCGGTCCAGTAGCTGCCGTCGGCGCGCTTCACGCCGCGCGCACCCCATTCGGACGGGGTCAGCTTGTCGCTCTCGGCGACCGAATAGTCGAAGCCCGCCGGCAGGCTGACTTCCACAGCCCAGCTTTCGCCCGGACGCCAGCCGGCGGTGGCCAGCAGGTTGGCGGCGGAGGCGAGGGCGTCGGCGTCGGAGGTCCAGATGTTCGGCCGACCGTCGCCGTCGAAGTCCTGGGCCAGCTTCAGATAGTTCTCGGGAATGAACTGGGTCTGGCCCATCGCCCCGGCCCAGGAGCCGGTCAGGCGCGAGCGCGGGACGCCGTGGTCGCGGATGATGGTGAGCGCGTCCAGCAGCTGGCCCTCGGCCCAGTCGCGGCGGCGGCCGTCCCAGGCCAGGGTGGCGAAGGCGCGCACCACGTCGAAGTCGCCCTGCACTTTTCCGAAGGCGCTCTCCTGGGCCCAGATCCCGATGAGGATCTCGATGGGCACGCCGTAGCGCTGCTCGATCGGCCCGGCCCAGGCGGAGGTGTCGCGGCGGCGCACGCCCTCGGCGACGCGGTCCGAGCTGACCGCGGTCTGCACGTAGCTGCCGATCGGCTTGGAGAATTCGGGCTGCTTGCGGTCCAGCGACACGATGCGGTCGTTCGGCGTGAGACCGCCCAGCTCGCGTTCCAGGAAGGCGCGGTCGAAGCCCTTGGCCACAGCCCGGCGGATGAAGTCGTCCTTCCAGGCCAGGAAGGAGGCGGGCGCGGCGGCGGGCGCGGCCGGGGCCGGGGCTTCGGCGGCCGAGGGAATCGGGGCGGCCGGAGTCGGCGGCGGAACCGGGGTCGTGGAGGTGACCGCGGGGGCGCAGGCGCTGAGCAGCAGCGGCAGAAGAAGGCGGCGACGCATGGTTAAGACCCTAACCGCTGATCCGGCGGCGCTTCAATCACAAGGCTGCGAACGGTTGCGGCATAAAGGCGGGGTTGCAGCAACGGCGCCACGGCCCCGCCGTCGTTGACTCTCGCGCCGCCCGACCCTATACCCGCGCGCTCATCCCGCCCGGCGCTGCAAAGGCGACGGCGGGTTCCTGTTTTTTTGAGGCGCGAGAACGATGAAGGTCCGCAGCTCCCTGAAGTCGCTGAAAACCCGTCACCGGGACTGCAAGGTCGTGCGCCGTAAGGGCCGCGTCTACGTGATCAACAAGACCGACCCGCGCTTCAAGGCCAAGCAAGGCTGAGATCGCTCGCGCGCTCCGGCGCGCGTGACCGGGATCGAACAGGCCGCGGGCTGACGCTCGCGGCCTTTTCGCGTTCCGACGTCGCTCCTCAGCGGCAGGGCCGCACGCGGCCGTCGCGGTCGACCCAGGTGTCGGTGCGCGGATCGTAGTCCCGGTACTGGGAGTAGCAGTAGTCGACATGCCGCGGGTCGGGGCGGGCCCCGACCCCGTCGCCGACGCCCTTCCAGCGGTTGGCGCCCGAGCCGGAGTCGTAGCCGTCGCCCCAGCCGTCCGCATAGCCGTCGCGATAGCCGTGCCGATAGGCGCCGCGGTCGTAGCCGTAGCCGCGGCCGTAGCGCCCGTCGCCGACATAGTCGTACGCGCCGTTGCGGTCGTCGTAGGTGTAGCCGCGCGCCTTGCAGTGACCGCGCGTCGACCAGTAGTCGCACGTGGACCTGTGGCCGTAGTCGTCCGTCTCGATCTGGTCGACATAGCCGCCCGCCGCCGCCGGGGCGGCGGCGAACGCGGTCAGGCCCAGCGTAGTCAAGCCCAGGGCCGCCGTGGCGGCGGCCAGCGTCATGCGCATGGGAAAGCTCCTCCGGTCCGTCCCGAAGGAGAATAACGCCGTTACGCGGAGTTTGGGTCCCGCTAGGACAGCAAAGCTTTGTGATCGCCGTCTTCCCTTCTCCCGCAGGGGGAGAAGGGGAGCATTAGCCGCGGCGCGAGGCGCGCTCGGCCGGGCGCAGGCCTTCGGTCTCGGCGGCGGCGGTCTTCAGGGTCTCGCCGCCCTCTTCGACGTGGTTGCGCTTCTTGGCGACCAGGGCGTCGATGCGCGACTTCTGCACCTTGAACGCCGCCAGGTCGCGGCCGCCCAGGATGGTGCCCTGGGGCACCTTGGCGCCCTTCGGGTTGACCCGCTTGCCCTGGAACCAGACCTCGTGGTGCAGGTGCGGACCGGTCGAGCGGCCGGTGGTGCCGACGTAGCCGATCAGCTGGCCCTGGCGGACCCGCGTGCCGGCCTTGATGCCCGCGCCGAAGCGCGACATGTGCGCATAGCCGGTCTCCCAGCCGCCGGAGTGGCGGATGCGAACCCAGTTGCCGTAGCCGCCCCAGCGGCGCGCCTCGACCACGACGCCGTCGCCGGCGGCCAGGATCGGGGTGCCGGTGCCGGCGGCGAAATCGATGCCCTGGTGCATCTTGGCGTAGCCCAGGATCGGGTGGCGGCGCATGCCGAAGCCCGAGCTCATGCGCGCGCCGTCGACCGGCGTGCGCAGCAGGAAGCCGCGGATGTTCTTGCCGGTCTCGTCGAAGTACTGCGGCGTCGAGCTGCCCGACGGAGTGAAGCGGTAGAAGCGGGCCGGGCCGCCCTTGGCGTCGATCTCGGCGAACAGCAGGTCGCCCGTCTCGATGGTGCGCCCGCTCTCGGTGACCTTGCGGTCGAACACCATGGTGAAGCCGTCGCCAGCCTTGATGTCGCGGCTGAAGTCCAGCTTGTGCGAGAACAGCTTGACCGTCTGGCCGACCACCTTGGAGTTGGCGCCCAGCGCCGCGGCCGAGGCGGACAGCGAACCGTGGATCTCGCCGTCGGCGACCGTGGTCTCGTCGGAGATCTTCTCTTCCAGCTCACGCAGCTTCATCGCGCCGTCGAAGCTGCGCGACAGGGTCAGCGACTTGGCCGGGCCGGTGCGCATGGTCAGGCCGATCAGGCGCGCGGAGCCGCCGCGGCCTTCGCGCGGCTTGGCGATCGCGGCTTCGAAGGCGAGGCCCGCCTTGACGTTGACGGTGTCGACGGCGCTGGCCAAGGCCTGAACGGCCGCGCTGGCGTCCTCGGCCGGCACGCCCGTGCGGCGCACCGCGTCCTCGAGCGTCTCGCCGCGGCGCACCTTCACCGGCACGCTTTCCGGCCGGTCGAGGCCGGGGCGCGTCTCCGCCGAGGCGAAGGCCTGGGCTTCCAGCGCCGACAGGGCGGCGGCGGTCAGCGGCGGCTTCGGCTCTTCGACGTCGAAGGGCTGGAACACGCGCCACGTCAGGGCCGCCACCGCGATCGCGGCCGCAGCCGTGAGCACGTGGGGCGCAAAGCGCAGCGGTCGGCGGCGTGGATCGAACTGAGCCATCGGTCCCCGTCGGCTAACGGCCCCGCGCTCGGCGGCGGCCTTCACTGAAAATCGGACTACGGTATCCCGTCCAGGTTACCGTCGGATGGAAGCATGGCGTTTAGGAACCGTTAACCGCAAGGCTTTTTTGAAGTTAACGGTGGTGTTTGCTGCCTTTTCGCGTGAAGGGCGAGCCACCTGCTTTCAGCTACATTGATGGACCAAACCGCTCGACGGCGCGCGGGACACGCCGTCGCAGGGGCTATATGGTGCCGCTTGAACGGTTCGTGCGTTACCATTCCGCCCGAATTGAGGATCTCCCGCGGCCTTGAGCGACAACGGCGCTTCCAGACCTTCCGCTTCGCCCGCCGCGCGTGCGCGCGCGGCGCGAGGTCGCGACTGGGGCCGGACCAGCCTGCAGGTGCTGGCGGTGG
>NZ_JAAIVC010000049.1 GCF_010975005.1 Caulobacter sp. 17J65-9
CCGCAGATCCTCGTCGGCGGCGCGAGCGCGGACGCCAGCGATTCCCGCGGCGCCCCGTCGTCGAGCGACAGGGACTTCGCCGCGGCGCCGAGCGCCGCCATTGCGCCCGAAGCCTACGCGGCGCTCTCCGTCGCCGGGGCGGCGCAGACCTTCTGGGGGCAGTCCGCCGACGCCTGGTCGGCGCGCGCCCGGGCGCTGCGTGACGGGCCGGGCGTGGACGGGGTGCAGGCCTGGGCCCAGGCGCACGGCGGGGCCGAAACCCTGGACCAGGGCGCGGGGCTGAAGGCCAGCTGGCGCGGGGTCCAGGCCGGGATCGACCGGCGCTCGACGCAAGGGGCGCGGTCGCTCTGGTGGGGGGCGACCGTCGGCTTCACCGATTACGACGCGGACGCCGGCCCCGACGCCTTCGAGCTGCGCGGGGCGAACCTGGGCGCCTACGCCGGCGGCCAGTGGGGCGGCTTCTACGCGGCGGCCCTGGTCAAGGCGGACAGGATCGACGCCGAGGCCGCCTTCACCGCCCTGTCGCGGCGGACCTTCGACGGCGTGAGCTGGGGCGCGCGGGGCGAGGTCGGCTACCGCTTCGGCTCGGCGCGCCTGTTCCTGGAGCCGAGCGCCGCCCTGGCCTGGGTCGAGACCGACCTGGACGGCTTCTCCGACGGCGGGACCGGCTTCGACTACGACGACGCGACCAGCCTGCGCGGCCGCACCGGCGTGCGGGTGGGCGGCGAGGCGACGATCGGGAACGCGGTCTTCGTCCCCTATGTGGGCGTGCATGCGGCCGGCGAGCTCGACGGCGAGAACCGGATGCGGGTCACCGACGGGGAGACCTACCAGCTCGTGGACGAGGGCCGTGGAAGCTGGGCCGAGGCGGAGGTCGGCGTATCGGGCGCGACCTGGTTCGGGCTCGAGGCCTTCGCCGAGGCGAAGGCGCTGTCGGGCGGCGACGTCCGGGGCTGGAGCGCGCGTCTGGGCGCGCGCTGGCGCTGGTGACGCGCTCGGCGAGTGGTGTTACTTGGCTCCCGTGTCGCGGGAACGCGACGCGGAGGTGTCGCGTGTGTCCGGGGGGATTATGAGCAAGACCGCCAAACCGACCGAGCCGGCCGCCGCCGCTTCGCCGGCCAAGCCTGCGAAGGCGCGCGCCGCCGCCAAGTCCTCCGACCGTTCGGGCATCGAGTTCACGCCGCCCTCCGACGTGGAGGCGCCGACCGCGCCGGCCCCGGGGCGCAAGGCGGCCGAGCAGACCAAGATCTCGGTCTCGCGCGGCTTCTCCGGCTGGCTGGGCGCCCAGCGCTGCAGCCTGGCCTTCACCTCCTACCAGACCGGCAAGCTGTTCCTGGTCGGGCGCATGCCCGACGGCAAGGTGTCGTTCCACCAGCAGAACTACCAGCGCGCCATGGGCGTGCACGCCCAGAAGGACCGCCTCTACGTCGGCTCGCTGTTCCAGATCTGGCGGCTTGAGAACGCGCTGGCGCCCAACGAGCGCGCCAACCAGCACCACGACCGCCTCTACGTGCCGCGCAACGCCCAGACGGTGGGCGACGTGGACGTGCACGAGGTCTCGGTCGACCGGGCCGGCCGCATCATCTTCGTCAACACCAAGTACTCCTGCCTGGCCACCACCTCGACCCGGTTCGGCTTTCGCCCGATCTGGAAGCCGATGTTCATCTCCAAGCTGGCGGCGGAAGACCGCTGCCACATGAACGGCCTGGCCATGGAAGACGGCCTGCCGCGCTACGTCACCGCGGTCAGCCAGTCGGACGTGCTCAACGGCTGGCGCGAGCGCCGGCACGAGGGCGGGGTGCTGATCGACGTGCAGAACGACCGGATCGTGACCGACCAGCTGTCGATGCCGCACAGCCCGCGCGTGGTCGGCAAGCAGATCTACGCGCTGGATTCCGGCCGCGGCTGGATCATCCGCATCGATCCGCAGACCGGCGCCAAGGAAGACATCGCCTTCTGCCCGGGCTTCCTGCGCGGCATGACCGTGCACAACGGATTCGCCATCGTCACCGTGTCCCTGCCGCGCGACGGCGCCTTCAAGGGGCTGGAGCTGGACGCGGCGTTGAAGAAGCGCGACGGCGAGCCCTGGTGCGGCGTGCTGATCGTCAATCTCAGCTCGGGCGACATCGTCGAGTTCATCCGCCTGGACGGCCAGGTGAAGGAGCTGTTCGACGTCGCGGTGATCCCGGAGACCCTTCTGCCGATGGCGATCGGGGCCAACTCGCCCGAGATGCACAGCTTCATCACCTACGACAAGCAGTTCGCCCCGCTCATCCCGCCCGCCGCGGCCCGGCCGGCGGCGGCCTGAGGGGCGCCTGGGACGTGACGCCGCGCGCGGTTCCGGGCGCGGGCGGCCTGCGCTAAGCTCGCCGTTCGCGCCGCGGGGGGCGGCGACGACAGTGACGACGGTTCATGACAGTCCGGCCTGAAAAGCCGCTCCTTTCGGGGCACCTGAAACGCCTCGAGGCGGAGTCGATCGAGATCCTCCGCGAGGTGGCGGCCGAGTTCGCCAACCCGGTCATGCTGTATTCGATCGGCAAGGACTCGGGGGTGATGCTGCATCTCGCGGCCAAGGCCTTCTATCCGTCCAAGCCGCCGTTCCCGCTGCTGCACGTCGACACCCGCTGGAAGTTCGCCGACATGATCCGCCACCGCGACGCGGTGGTGGAGCGCTACGGCGTGCGCCTGATCGTGCACGTGAACCCCGACGGCGCCGCGCGCGGGATCGACCCGATCCGCTCGGGCTCCTCGCTGCACACCCAGGTGATGAAGACCGAGGCGCTGAAGCAGGCGCTGGACCTGCACGGCTTCGACGCGGCCTTCGGCGGCGCGCGCCGCGACGAGGAGAAGAGCCGCGCCAAGGAGCGGGTGTTCTCGTTCCGCTCGGCCGGCCACGTCTGGGATCCGCGCAACCAGCGCCCCGAGCTCTGGCGGCTCTACAACACGCGCATCGCCAAGGGCGAGACCATCCGGGTCTTCCCCCTGTCCAACTGGACCGAGCTGGACATCTGGGAATACACGCGCGCCGAAAACATCCCGATCGTGCCGCTGTACCTGGCCGCGCCGCGGCCGGTGGTCGAGCGCGAGGGCCTGCTGATCGTGCGCGACGACGAGCGCCTGCCGCTCAATCCGGGCGAGGTCGAGCAGGTCCGCACGGTCCGCTTCCGCTCGCTCGGCTGCTATCCGCTCAGCGCCGCCGTGCCGTCCGAAGCGGCGACCCTGGACGCCCTGATCGACGAGCTGCGGGTCGCCCGCACCTCCGAGCGTCAGGGCCGGCTGATCGACTCCGACGAGGCCGCCTCGATGGAGAAGAAGAAGCGCGAGGGGTACTTCTGATGCGCACCGACGCCATGCCGGCCGAAGGCGGCGCCGCGACCCTGGCGCCCGCGAAGAGCCTGTTGCGGTTCCTCACCTGCGGCTCGGTCGACGACGGCAAATCGACCCTGATCGGCCGCCTGCTCCACGAGGCGGGGCAGATTCCCGAGGACCAGCTGGCCGCCCTGGAGCGCGATTCCCGCCGCCACGGCACCACCGGCGAGGAGATCGACCTGGCGCTGCTGGTCGACGGCCTGGAGGCCGAGCGCCAGCAGGGCATCACCATCGACGTCGCCTACCGCTACTTCTCCACCCCGCGGCGCGGCTTCATCGTCGCCGACACGCCCGGGCACGAGCAGTACACCCGCAACATGGCCACCGGCGCCTCGAACTCCGAGCTGGCGGTGATCCTGGTCGACGTGCGCAAGGGCGTGCTGCCCCAGACCCGACGGCACAGCCACATCGCCGCCCTGTTCGGCGTCCGCCACGTGATCCTGGCGGTCAACAAGATGGACATGGTCGACTTCGACGAGGCGACCTTCCGGGCGGTGGTCGCCGACTACGAGGCCTTCGCCGAGCGGCTCGGCTTCGCCAGCCTGGTCGCCGTGCCGCTGTCCGCCCGCTACGGCGACAACGTCACCACCCGCTCGGCGCGCACGCCGTGGTGGGACGGCCCGGCCCTGGTCGAGCGGCTGGAGACGGTGGACGTGGACGCCGCCCCGGCCGAACGGCCGCTGCGCTTCCCGGTGCAGTGGGTGAACCGGCCGGACCAGAGCTTCCGCGGCTTCTCGGGCACGCTCGCCTCGGGCCGCGTGCGGGTGGGCGATCCGGTCGTGGTCGCCGCCTCGGGGCGCGAAAGCCGCGTGGCGCGGATCGTGACCTATGACGGCGACCTGGCCGCCGCCCAGGCCGGCGACGCCGTGACCCTGGTGCTGGCCGACGAGGTTGACGTCGCGCGCGGCGACGTGCTGGCTTCGCCCCAAGCGCGGCCCGAGGTGATCGACCAGTTCGCGGCCCGGGTGCTGTGGATGGCCGAGGCGCCCATGCTGCCCGGCCGGCCCTACCTGATGAAGATCGGCGCGCGCTACGTGCCCTGCCAGGTCACCGAGCTGAAGCACCGGCTGGACGTGAACAGCTTCGAGCGGCTGGCCGGCAAGACCCTCGCGCTGAACGATATCGCCGAGTGCAACCTGGCCACCGCCGCGCCGATCCCGATCGACGCCTTCGCCGACGACCCGGTCGGCGGCGCCTTCGTGCTGATTGACCGCTATTCCAACGCGACGGTCGGGGCGGGGACCGTGCTGCACGGCCTGCGCCGCGCCACCAACGTCCACCAGCAGGCCCTGCTGGTCGACCGCCCGGCGCGCGAGCGGCTGAAGGGGCATCGCAGCGGCGTGCTGTGGTTCACCGGCCTGTCGGGCTCGGGCAAGTCGACGGTCGCCAACCTGGTCGAGCGCGAGCTGCATGCGCGCGGCGTGCACACCTTCATCCTCGACGGCGACAACCTGCGCCACGGCCTGAACCGCGACCTCGGCTTCACGGTCGAGGACCGGGTCGAGAACATCCGCCGGGTCGGCGAGGTCGCCAAGCTGTTCCTGGAGGCCGGCGTCCTGGTGCTGTGCTCGTTCATCTCGCCGTTCCGGGCCGAGCGGCGGATGGTGCGCGAGCTGTTCGCCGAGGGCGAGTTCCTGGAAATCTTCATGGATGCGCCGATCGAGACCTGCATCGCGCGCGACCCGAAGGGCCTCTACGCCAAGGCGCTGGGCGGCGAGATCAAGAACTTCACCGGCGTGGACAGCCCCTACGAGCGGCCCCAGGCGCCGGAGATGGCCTTCGACACCGCCCAGGCGACGCCGGAGGCCGCGGCCGCGGCCGTGATCGCCGAACTGGAGGCCCGCGGCCTGATCTGAGGCTCGGGACGACGCCTGAGGGATGCAACCCCGGCGGGGGTATCGGGTTTGCTGCTCGTGGCCTCGCCGAGAGGAAACGCATGGCTTCGACCGGCCTCGACGTCTGGGACAAGACGATCCAGACCACCAACGCCTGGCTCATGGACGTGATGGAGGAGACCGGCGCGGACCGCCGGCTGGCCTGGCACGCGCTGGGCGCGGTGCTGCGCACCATGCGCGACCGCATCCCCGCGGAGCTGGCCGCCCACCTGGGCGCGCAGCTGCCGCTGCTGGTGCGCGGGGCCTTCTACGACCAGCACCGGCCGTCGCGACGGCCGGAGGACTACCGCTCGCTCGGCGAGTTCCAGGAGCGCGTCGCCGCCCAGATGCGCGACGCCAAGCCGGTCGACACCCGCCTGGCCATACTGGGTGTGTTCCAGACCCTGGAGCGCCACGTCGAGCCGGGCCAGCTGGACAAGGTGGTCGACGCCCTGCCGTTCGAGGTGCGGGCCCTCTGGCCGAGCCGGGCCGACGGCGACCGGGAGACCGCGCGCGGCGAGGCGACGCGCGGCGTCTGACCGGGCCGACCTGCTGCAAAGCCTGAGTGAAAACAGGAACTTGCGTTGGAACTGCGTCGGGACGCCAGGGATTTAGCGTGGGCGTCGGCGAGATCCGGCGAACTCGGAGTGAAAGTCATGCCTAATCAGAATCAGCGCGGCGGCGGGCAGCGTCAGGGCGGCGGCAAGGACCGCACCACCAGCCAGCAGGGCCAGCAGCAGCAGCAGGGCCGTCAGGAAGGCCAGCGCGACGAGCGCCAGCGCCAGGAAGACCGTGGGCGCATGCAGGACCGTCAGCGGCCGGAAGGCTGACCGCGCCATCTAGGCATGGAGGCGGCGCGGCGAGGGATCGCCGCGCCGCCTTTTTGATTCAGTGCTTTTGTTCTGCCGGCGGCGGCGCCGTTCGCTCGGCGTCGGCCTTGTCGCCGGCGTTCTCGATCGCGTTCCCCGCACGATCGGCCGCGCGTTCAGCGGCCGCGCCCGCCTTCTCCGCGGCGGTCTCGACCTTTTCGCCGGCGGCTTCGACGGACTTGCCGATCGCCGCGGCGTCGCCGTGCCGGCTCAGGTCGGCGCGGTTGCTCTGCGAGAACAGGTAGACCAGCGCCACCATCGCGACGATCGCGATCAGGCCGACGATCACCCAGACGGTTCGGTCGGAGTCGCGTTCGACGCCCATCGGACTTTCTCCGTGCCCGCGACCGGACGGCTCCGGCCAGCTTCGCCCTGACAACGAAACGGTGACGCTGGGGGTTCCCCCGCGACGGTCGGATGACACCGGTTTGAGAGGTGTCACGCGGGCGCCATATGTTCGGGGTCTGATGAAAGGACACGCGATTCGCGTGTGAAGCCCCCGCGTGTGGATGCCCTTCAGCCAGCCGCCGTCGCCTCTCGCTCCAGCCCTCGTCCGGGTGCGCCGGCCCTGGGGCGTTCCGCTCACCGGAGCCGTGGCCGTCGGCCTGCTGTTGGCGCTCGGCATGAGCCACGCGCCTGAGGCGGAGCACGCCCGGTTCGCGGCCTTCGTCGCCGCGGTGATGACCCTGGTGCTGAGCGTTCAGGCCTTCCGGTTCGCGCGCCTTGGGGACGCGATCCCGACCTCGGTCTCGCAGGCCGTTCCGGCCGAGCTCGGCCCGCCGCTGCAGGAGGCGCTGGAGGCGCTGCCGGATCCGGTCATGGTCGTCGGCGCGCACGAGCCCGACGACATTGTCGGCCGGCGCATCGCCTTCGCCAACGCCGCCGCGCGCGAGCTGTTCCGCATTCAAAGGGACGGCGCCCTGCTGGTCACCGCGGTGCGCGACCCGGAGGTGCTGGAGGCGACGGACGAGGCCCTGTTCGGCGGCGTCGACCGCTCGGCGGCCTACGAGACCGGCGGCGCCCAGGACCGGTTCTGGCGCGCCTGGGCGCGGCCGCTGCCGCCGGCGCCGGACGGCGGGCGCCAGGCGCTGCTGTATCTGCGCGACGAGACCGATTCGCGGCGCATGGAGCGCATGCGGGCCGACTTCCTGGCCAACGCCAGCCACGAGCTGCGCACGCCGCTGGCGTCGCTGGCCGGCTTCATCGAGACCCTGCGCGGCCACGCCCGCGACGACGCCAAGGCGCGCGACCGGTTCCTGAGCATCATGGCCTCCCAGGCCGACCGGATGGGCCGGCTGATCGCCGACCTGCTGTCGCTGAGCCGCATCGAGCTGAACGAGCACGTGCCGCCCTCGGGCGCCGTCGACCTCGCCCTGGCGGCCACCGACGTGGCCGACGCGCTGTGCCCGATCGCCCAGGAGAAGGGCGTGCGCATCGACCTGCGGCTGCCCGAGGGCGGCCGGGCCCCGGTGGTCGGCGACCGCGACCAGATCATCCAGGTCGTCCAGAACCTGGTCGACAACGCGCTCAAATACTCCCCGACCGGCGCGGCCGTGGAAGTCGAGGTGCTGACCGACGTCAGCCTGGACCGGGCCCAGGCGCCGCGCGAGCCGGGGGCGTCGCGCATGACCCTGCTGACCCCGGACCGGGCCGAAGGCGTGCGCTACGCCCTGGTGCGGGTGCGCGACCACGGCCCGGGCGTTCCGCGCCAAGCCCTGCCGCGCCTGACCGAGCGATTCTACCGGGTCGAAGGCCAGAAGAGCGGCGAGCGGTCCGGCACGGGCCTGGGCCTGGCCATCGTCAAGCACGTGATGAACCGTCACCGCGGCGGCCTGATGGTTGAGAGCGCGGCCGGGGACGGCGCGGCCTTCACCGCCTACTTCCCGCGGGCCGAGGCGTCGGCGGCGGTTCCTGAGCCGGCGGAACGGGCGGACGTCGCGCCGCAGGCGCTGGACGCCCGCCGTAACAAAACCGTCACGCAACCGTCGTAATGGCTGCACCCGTCGGCGGCACACACCGTCGCAGCGACGTGCGCCTGAGCGTGCGGCGTTCCCAGTGTCCCTTACGAGCGCCCGCCGCCCATGGTCTGGATCGTCTTCCTCGGACTGCTCCTGTTCTCCTTCGGCACCTACGTGCTCGCCCGCCGCAAGGCGGTCGCGGGGGCGAAAGGGAGCCAAGGCCGCCCGCACTCGTTGGCCGGCTATCACGGCGCCTACGCGGCGCTGTGGTCGGCCGTCCCGGCCCTGGTGCTGCTGTTCCTGCTGATCGCCTTCGGCGGCCGGCTGGAGACCGCGCTGCTGTCGGCCGATCTGCCGGCCGCGGTTCAGCAGATGCCGGTGCAGAACCGCGAACTGTTCATCAACGACGTCCAGGCGGTGGCGCGGGGCGACCACCCCAGCGACACGGTCTACGAGCCGGCCCTGCAGCAGGCGCTGAAGGACAAGGCCGCGGAGTCCGCGCGGCTCAGCCAGATCATCACCTGGAGCGGCTGGGCGCTGGCCGGCGTGCTGGCGGTGCTGGGCGCGCTGCTGGCCCTGCCGCGGATCGCGCCGCAGTTCCGCGCCCGCAACCGGGTCGAAGGCTGGATCGGCGGCCTGCTGGTGCTGTGCTCGACCGTCGCGGTCCTGACCACGCTCGGCATCGTCGCCTCGCTGCTCTACGAGAGCCTGCGCTTCTTCTCGGAAATTTCGCCGGTGGAGTTCCTGTTCGGGACCCACTGGAGCCCGCAGATCGCCATGCGCGCCGACCAGGTCGGATCGTCGGGCGGGTTCGGCGCGGTGCCGCTGTTCGTCGGCACCTTCCTGGTCATGATCATCGCCATGCTGGTGGCGGCGCCGGTCGGCCTGTTCTCGGCCATCTACCTGTCGGAGTACGCCGGCCGCTTCGCCCGCGCCTGGGTCAAGCCGGTGCTCGAGATCCTCGCCGGCGTGCCGACCGTGGTCTACGGCTTCTTCGCCGCCCTGACCGTGGGCCCGGCCTTCCGCGCCTTCTTCAACATGATCGGCCAGGGCCTGGTCGGCGGTCCGCTGGACGGCCTGGGCATGTACCTGCTGGGCGTGCAGAACCAGATGGCCCTGGTGGCCGGCGTGGTGATGGGGATCATGCTGATCCCGTTCGTCTCGTCGCTGTCGGACGACATCCTGAACTCGGTGCCCCAGTCGCTGCGCGACGGCTCCTACGCCATGGGCGCGACCAAGTCGGAGACGGTGAAGAAGGTGCTGCTGCCGGCCGCCCTGCCGGGCATCGCCGCGGCCATGCTGCTGGCCGTCTCGCGCGCCATCGGCGAGACCATGATCGTGACCATGGCCGCCGGCCTTCAGGCCAAGATCACCGCCAACCCGCTGGACACGGTGACCACCGTGACCGTCCAGATCGTCACCCTGCTGACCGGCGACCAGGAGTTCGACAGCGCCAAGACCCTGTCGGCCTTCGGCCTGGGCCTGACCCTGTTCGTGGTCACCCTGCTGCTCAACATCGTCGCCCTGCGCATCGTCCAAGCTTATCGGGAACAGTATGACTGACGCCGCCCTGACCGCCTCCGCCGCGGCCGCCGGCGCGCCGCAAGGCATCCGCGCCGCCGTCGAGCGGCGGCTGAAGAAGCGCCACGCCGCGGAGCGCCGCTTCCGCGCCTACGGCCTGATCGCCATCGCCGTCGCCATCGCCTTCCTGGGCGTGCTGCTGACCCGCATCGTCGTGCAGGGCCACGGGGCCTTCATGGCCAACTCCATGGAGATGCAGGTCCGGCTGGACCCGGCCCGCATCGACGCGACCGACATCCAGGGCGCCAACTACGACCTGATCATCGCCGACCAGATGGTCGCCAAGCTCGGCATCGCCGATCCGACCGGCGACAAGGGCATGGAGATGAAGGACCTGCTGTCGACGGACCTGGGCTTCCAGGCCCTCGACAAGCTGCGCGCCGATCCCAAGCTGATGGGCTCGACCCTGACGCTCTCAGCGCCGCTCGGCGCGGACGCGGACCTGTACTTCAAGGGCGAGATGCGTCGCTCGACGCCCGAGGGCGAGCGCACCCTGAACGACTCCCAGCTGGACATGCTGGATCAGATGAAGGCTGCGGGCATGATCCAGCAGCACTTCAACTGGGGCCTGTTCACCCGCGGGGACTCGACCCACCCCGAGCAGGCCGGCCTGCTGGGCGCCGTGGTCGGCTCGGCCATGATGCTGCTGGTCACCGCCCTGCTGGCCGTGCCGATCGGCGTGCTGGCCGCGGTCTACCTGGAGGAGTTCGCGCCGAAGAACCCGCTGACGACCTTCATCGAGGTCAACATCAACAACCTGGCCGCCGTGCCGTCGATCGTCTACGGCCTGCTGGGCCTGGCGGTGTTCATCCACTGGATGGGCCTGCCGCGCGGCTCGCCGCTGGTGGGCGGCCTGGTGCTGGCGCTGATGGCTCTGCCGACGGTGATCATCGCCACGCGCTCGTCGCTGAAGGCGGTGCCGCCGTCGATTCGCGAGGCCGCGCTGGGTGTCGGCGCCTCGCGCACCCAGGCCGTCTTCGGCCACGTCCTGCCGCTGGCCATGCCCGGCGTCATGACCGGCGCCATCCTGGCCCTGGCCCACGCGCTGGGCGAGACCGCCCCCCTGCTGATGATCGGCATGATCGCCTTCGTGCAGGGTTCGCCGGACAGCTTCCTGTCCTCGGCCTCGACCCTGCCGACCCAGATCTTCATCTGGGAGAACGCGTCGGAGCGGGCGTTCCACCCGCTGACCGCCGCCGCCATCATCGTCCTTCTCGTCTTCATGATCGTCATGAACGCCGCCGCCATCGTGCTGCGCCGCGCGTTCGAACGCCGCTGGTGACCCCTATGCTGTTCAAGACCTTCCGACACCGCGACGACGCCCAGGGCGGCGCCTCCGTGCAGCCCCCGCAGGTGGCCCACGCGGGCCCCGTGGGCGACGCCAAGATCGCCGTGCGCGACGTCAGCGTGTTCTACGGCGACAAGCAGGCCCTGTTCGACGTGAGCATGGACATCCCCGACAAGGCGGTCACCGCCTTCATCGGGCCGTCGGGCTGCGGCAAGTCCACCTTCCTGCGCTGCATCAACCGAATGAACGACACCATCCCGACGGCCAAGGTGACCGGCCGCATCGAGATGGACGGCGAGGACGTCAACGACCGCTCGATCGACCCGGTCGTCCTGCGCGCCCGCGTCGGCATGGTGTTCCAGAAGCCGAACCCGTTCCCGAAGTCGATCTTCGAAAACGTGGCCTACGGCCCCAAGATTCACGGGCTGGCTTCGACCAAGTCGGAGCTGGAGGGCGTGGTCGAGCACGCGCTGAAGAAGGCCGGCCTGTGGGACGAGGTGGCCGACCGCCTCAACGCCCCGGGCACCAGCCTGTCCGGCGGCCAGCAGCAGCGCCTGGTGATCGCCCGCGCCATCGCCGTCAGCCCCGAGGTGATCCTGATGGACGAGCCCTGCTCGGCCCTCGACCCGATCGCCACCGCCAAGATCGAGGAGCTGATCGACGAGCTGCGCGAGCAGTACTGCATCGTCATCGTCACCCACTCGATGGCCCAGGCCGCGCGGGTGTCGCAGAAGACCGCCTTCTTCCACCTCGGCAAGCTGGTCGAATTCGGCCCGACCGAGGAGATCTTCACCAACCCGCGCGAAAGCCGGACCCTCGACTACATCACCGGCCGCTTCGGCTGACGCTTTTCGGGCAGCATCCATGACTCCGCATACGGTCAAGGCCTACGGCGACGAACTGAACCAACTGAAGGCCGAGGTCGCGCGCCTCGGCGGCCTGGCCGAAGCCCAGGTCGTCGACGCGGTCACCGCGGTCGGGCGCCGCGACGTGGCGCTGGCCCAGGCGGTCATCGAGCGCGACAAGCGGCTCGACGAACTGCAGAAGGACATCGAACGCAAGGCGATCAGGCTGATCGCCCTGCGCCAGCCGGTGGCCCTGGACCTGCGCCGCGCGGTCGGCGCGCTGAAGATCTCCATGTCGCTGGAGCGCACCGGCGACCTGGCCAAGAACATCTGCAAACGCGCCCTGGTGCTGAGCGAGGCCGAGCCGGTGACCCCGATCACCCGCTCGATGGAGCGGATGGGCAAGCTGGTCACCGTGCGCCTGAAAGAGGTGCTGGACGCCTACACCGCCAGCGAGCTGACCGGCGCGATGAACGTGTGGTCGCACGACGACGAAATCGACGAGCACTACAACAGCCTGTTCCGCGAGCTGCTGACCTACATGATGAGCGATCCGCGCACGATCAATTCGGGCGCGCACCTGCTGTTCATGGCCAAGAACCTGGAGCGGATCGGCGACCACGCCACCAACATCGCCGAGATCGTCCACTACGAGCTCACCGGCGAGGAACTGGCCGACAACCGGCCCCGCGTCGAGGCCTGAGCGGAGATCCGGCGGTGACCGTTCCCAGCATCCTGGTGGTCGAGGACGAGGACGCCCTCGCCACCTTGCTTCAGTACAATCTCGAGAAGGAAGGCTACCAGGTCGCCGTCGCCCAGGACGGGGAGGAGGCGCTGGTCCAGGTCGACGAGCGCCAGCCGGACCTGATCGTGCTGGACTGGATGCTGCCCAAGGTCTCGGGCATCGAGGTCTGCCGGCGCCTGCGCGGTCGGGTCGAGACCCGCAACCTGCCGATCATCATGCTCACCGCCCGCGGCGAGGAGACCGATCGGATCCGCGGGCTGGACACCGGGGCGGACGACTACCTGACCAAGCCGTTCTCGACGGTGGAGCTGGCGGCGCGCATCCGCGCCGTGCTGCGCCGCATCCGTCCGGGCCTGGCCGAGGACATCCTGCGCCGCGGCGACCTGACCATCGACCGCGTCGCCCACCGGGTGAAGCGCAACGGCCGCGAGATCCACCTGGGCCCGACCGAGTTCCGCCTGCTGTCGCACCTGATGCAGCACCCGGGCCGGGTGTTCAGCCGCGAGCAGCTGCTGGACGCGGTCTGGGGCTCGGACGTCTACGTCGAAGCCCGCACCGTGGACGTGCACGTCGGGCGCCTGCGCAAGGCGCTGATGAAGGACGGCGAGACCGATCCCATCCGCACCGTGCGCTCGGCCGGCTATTCGCTGGACGTCGACGGCTGACGCGCGCCGGGCGCCGGCGACAATCGCAAACGAGAACGCCGCCGCAGACCTCTGCGGCGGCGCTTTTCGTCCCGGCCCGGGCCGCCCGGATCAGCCGGCGACCAGCACCCAGACGCCGACCGCCGCGAAGCTGGCCGCCGCGCCGCGGCGAATCCACTTGAGCGGCAGCTTGGTGGCCGCCGCCTCGCCGATCAGCACGGCCGGGGCGTTGGCGATCATCATGCCCAGGGTCGTGCCCAGCACCACCGGGATCACGTGCTGGAAGCGCGCGCCCAGGGCGGCGGTGGCCACCTGGGTCTTGTCGCCCATCTCCACGAAGAAGAAGGCGATGGCGGTGGCGACGAACACGCTCCAGGCGGTCTTCTTGGCCGCGTCGGGCGGGCAGTCGTCGAACTTGTCGGGAATCAGCGCCCAGGCCGCGAAGCCCAGGAAGGCCAGGCCCAGCACCCACTTCATCCAGGGGCCTTGCAGGAAGTGCCCGGCGACCGCGCCCAGCGTGCCGGCCAGGGCGTGGTTCAGCACGGTGGCGACCAGGATGCCCAGCAGGATGGGGACGGGCCGCCGCCAGGTGGCGGCCAGGCATAGGGCCAGCAACTGGGTCTTGTCGCCGATCTCGGCGATGGCGACCAGGCCGGTCGAAACGAGGAAGGCTTCCATTCAGAACGTGTCCGGGGGGCCGGGCGACCATACGACCAATGACGAACCGCACGCGCCGGCCCCACCGGTCGCGCGGATCGTCAAAGGTCTCGCCGTGCGGTGCTTTCCGCAGGACGCGCCGGGGCGGTGAGGCCCAGTATGTCGACGCGCCCACCCTCTGATACGCGAAGGCGGCTACTCCCCAATGACGGGGCGGCTGATACAGGCTGAGGGCGCGCGACGCAACCGCGTCAGGTGGTCTCGATCTTCCGGCCGGCGCGGCGTTCGAGCAGATAGGCGGCCAGCCAGCAGAGCATGGCCCACGCCGCCCCGAGGCTCCAGCCGGCCAGCACGTCGGTGGCCCAGTGGACGCCCAGGTAGATTCGGCTGAAGCCGATCGTCACGGTCAGCAGGATGGCCCAGGTCAGCACGTAGGCCTTGAGCCGCCGCTTGGCGAGCACGCGGGCCATGATCGCGCCCAGCGTCAGGTAGAACACCGCCGACAGCATGGCGTGGCCGCTGGGAAAGCTGGGATTGAACGCCTCCACCGCGCGGTAGGCCAGGGCGGGCCGGTCGCGGCCGAAGGCGGCCTTCAGCGCCTGGCTCAGCACCGCCCCGCCGCCCAGCGACACGACGATCAGGGCGGCGGCGGCCGGCCGGCGCTGAATCAGCACGAATCCGGCGGCCATCACGGCGAAGGTGACCAGGACCCAGGGGCCGCCGAGCGCGGTCAGGTCGGTCAGGGCTGATTCCAGCCAGGGCGGTCCGACCGGCACGGACGGATCGCCGCCGACTCGCAGAGCGTTCAGCACCGCCTGGTCGAAGGCGTGGGTTTCGCCCTCCGCCATCTCCTCGGCCACTGAGGCGAATGCCCACAGGCCCAGCGCGACCACGGCGACGGCGGCCAGGGCGCCGATCTCCGTGCGGGCCAGTCGCATGGCGCGGGCCAGCAGGTCGGGCCAGGGTGGAGACGGCCAGGCGGGCATGCCTGCCGCAACGGCGCCGCCTCGTCCCGGTTCCCCCGGCTCGGGCCTCACGGAACCGTGATCGGCGAGCCCTGTTCGTTAAGCTGAGATGAACGCGGAGCGAGTTGTCCCGGGTTCATGCACAGGTTGTTTACGAAAAACTTCGGCGTGAGCCGCTTCACCCCGTTGACCAGATTCAGGCCGTGTGGCCCCATATATCGGGCTGAGGGGCGCGACCGACACAAGATGTTGGCGGCGCTTCCCCGGGAAGGAGAATCGCTCCGCTCCCGGACAAGTTTCAGGATTCGTGGGTGGTGTGGCGCTATGGCTGTCGGTGAAGCGGCGAAAAAAGAACTCCTGGGCCGCGCCTCGCAGGCGCCCAAGGCCGTCGAGCGTCCGGAGTTGAAGCTGGTGCGCAAGGTCGAGGTCGACCGCACCCGCGACGCTCTGCTGACCGATTTCGGCAAGACCACGCTGGAAGATCGCTATCTGCTGCCCGGCGAATCGTACCAGGACATGTTCGCCCGCGTGGCGACGGCCTACGCCGACGACGCCGAGCACGCCCAGCGAATCTACGACTACGTCTCGCGCCTGTGGTTCATGCCGGCCACCCCGGTGCTGTCGAACGGCGGCGCCGACCGCGGCCTGCCGATCTCCTGCTTCCTGAACGCCGTTCCGGACAGCCTGGAAGGCATCACCGACACCTGGAACGAGAACGTCGCCCTGGCCTCCAACGGCGGCGGCATCGGCACCTACTGGGGCCGTGTCCGCTCGATCGGCGAGAAGGTGAAGGGCGCCGGCCAGACCTCCGGCATCATCCCGTTCATCCGCGTGATGGATTCGCTGACCCTGGCCATCAGCCAGGGCTCGCTGCGCCGCGGCTCGGCCGCCGTCTATCTCGACGTGCACCACCCGGAGATCGAGGAGTTCCTCGAAATCCGTAAGCCGGCCGGCGACTTCAACCGCAAGTCGCTGAACCTGCACCACGGCATCAACATCACCGACGAGTTCATGGAAGCGGTGCGCGACGGCGAGAAGTTCGCCCTGCGCTCGCCCAAGGACAACGAGCCGCTGCGCTACGTCGACGCCCGCGCCCTGTGGCAGAAGATCCTCGAGATCCGCCTGCAGACCGGCGAGCCGTACCTGATCTTCTCCGACACCGTGAACCGCGCGGTGCCGCAGCACCAGCGCGACCTGGGCCTGAAGGTGACCCAGTCGAACCTGTGCTCGGAAATCATGCTGCACACCGGCCCGGACCACCTGGGCGTGGACCGCACCGCGGTGTGCTGCCTGTCGTCGGTCAACGCCGAGACCTATCTCGAGTGGCGCGACCACCCGACCTTCATCGAGGACGTCATGCGCTTCCTCGACAACGTGCTCGAGGACTTCATCGTCCGCGCGCCGGACGCCATGACCGCGGCGGTCTACTCGGCCAAGCGCGAGCGCTCGGTGGGCCTCGGCCTGATGGGCTTCCACACCTTCCTGCAGGCGCAGAACGTCCCGTTCGAAAGCGCGCTCGCCAAGTCGTGGAACATGCGCATCTTCAAGCACCTGCGCCGTGAGGCCGACAAGGCGTCGCGCGTGCTGGCCGAAGAGCGCGGGCCCTGCCAGGACGCCGCCGACCGCGGCGTGATGGAGCGCTTCTCGCACAAGCTGGCGATCGCCCCGACCGCCTCGATCTCGATCATCTGCGGCGGCACCTCCGCCGGCATCGAGCCGATCCCGGCCAACATCTACACCCACAAGACCCTGTCGGGCTCGTTCGCGGTGAAGAACCCTTACCTGGAGCGCGTGCTCGAGGAGAAGGGCCAGAACACCGACGCGGTGTGGTCGTCGATCCTGGAGAACGAGGGCTCGGTCTCGCACCTGGACATCCTGTCCCAGGACGAGAAGGACATCTTCAAGACCGCCTTCGAGATCGACCAGCGCTGGGTCATCGAACTGGCCGCCGACCGCACGCCGGAGATCTGCCAGTCCCAGTCGCTGAACGTCTTCCTGCCGGGCGACGTCGACAAGTGGGACCTGCACATGCTGCACTGGAGCGCCTGGGAGCGGGGCTGCAAGAGCCTCTACTACCTGCGTTCCAAGTCGGTGCAGCGGGCCGCCTTCGCCGGCGCCGACAGCAAGCTGGAACAGGCCGTTCAGGCCGCGGCCAAGACCGATTACGAAGAGTGCCTCGCCTGCCAGTGAGGCCCTCGGGTCCGCTCAAGCTCTTGTAACACCTCGGGTACCGCGCCTCAGGCGCGGAACTTGCAAACCGCTGGAGTCGTTACCGACCCAGTAGGAGCAGGCCGCCACGCTTCGGCTCGTGCGGTCGCGGGAGGGCTTGGCGGTGCGTGGTCTGTCTGCGTTCGCGTTCTCTGTACTCGTGTCGGCGGCGGCTTCGACGGCGGTCGCGCAACAGACGAGTGCTTCCGCTGCGGCGGGCTTCGCGCCCGCTCCGGCCTTCTTCCCCCGATCCAGCGGCGAGCCGGCCCCGGTCTCCGAGGCCGAGGCGCCGCTCTACGGCGGCCTTACGCTGGCGCCGATCGACAGCGACGGCCGCGCCGGCCACCTGGTGTCCCGGGGCCTGGCCAACTACCAGGAGAACGAGGTCTGGGTGCCGGAGGCCCACGGGTCGGTCGGCCGGTACCGCTACACCACTGGCTCGCAGGTGCGCGGCGCCGATCCCATGACCATCCTGCGCCCCGACGCTTATGGCGAGCCGGACGCCTACGACATCAGCTACACCCGCGGCTGGCCCGGCGCGGTGCGGTTCAACGCCGGCGACTATGCGCTGGACGTCACGCCGCACGCCGGCGTCGGCATGACCAACCAGGGCGGGGCGGCCGAGGCCGGGGCCACCGTGCGCCTGGGCGCCGACCTCGACGACGCGCTGGAGAACATCGTCAAGGACGGCAAGAGCTTCGGCGACAAGCCGCGCTGGTACCTGTTCGCCGCCGCCTCGGGGCGCGCGGTCGGCTACAACTTCCTGAACGACGGCTCCGGCCTGACCCCGTCGGGCGTGTCCACGGACGAGGGCTCGTTCATCGGCGACGCCCAGGCCGGCCTCGCCTGGCGGCGCGGCGACATCCAGGCCTCGTTCGGCTACGTCCACCGCGAGATCAAGGCCTACGACGAGAAGGCCCAGGAAGAGGTGCTCGCCTTCCAGCTGTCGATCAAGCCGGACTGGTGATCGCCTAGGCCGCCTTTGCTTCCGCACCCGCCGCCGTCCGCCGGCCGCTCAGCCGTCGGGCGCCCTTGCGCAGGCCGGCCCACAGGATCCGCCTGATCAGTCCGCGCGGCTCGGGGTTCACCCACCAGAACGGATTGAGCAGGTAGGCGCGCGCCGCCAGGCCCGCGGCTTCGCGCCAGTCGTGCGCCTGCAGGGCGCGCGGCAGCATCCAGGTCATCATCAGCGTGCGCGCGTGCCAGTAGGTCCACGGCGCCATGCGCGGGCCGTGGCGGCGCACGTGGGCGATCACCATCAGCGCGCCGCGCCGCATGATCGGCACCGCGTGGGACATGCTGTCCCGGCAGATGCGGTAGTGCACGGTCGGGACCGGCACGTGCACGACCTGACCGCGCGCGGCGAGGGTGAGGATCAGCTTCCAGTCTTCGGCGCCCTGGCCGCCGGCGGCGCGCAGGCCCTCGTCGTAGCCGCCCGCCTCGATCAGCCGGTCGCGGCGGAACACGGCGGCGCTGCCGTTGGCGACGGAGTTGCGCAGCAGCAGGCCGCGGAAGTCGACCTGCGGCGGCTTGGGCGGATCGGACGGCATGGGCACGCCGTCGGGATCGACATAGACCGTGCGCGCGAACGACAGGTAGGCGCCGGGGCCAGCCGCCTCGAGGGCTGAGACCTGGCGGTCCAGGTTGTCCGGCGCCCACAGGTCGTCGGAATCGATCGGCGCCACATAGGCGCCGCGGGCCTCGCGCACGCCCAGGTTACGGGCCGAGGCGACGCCGCCGTTGGGCTTGCGCAGCAGGCGCACGCGCGGATCCCGCACGGTCCAGGCGCCGACCGCCTCGGCGGTCGCGTCGGTCGAGCCGTCGTCGACCACCAGCACTTCGAAGTTCGGATAGGTCTGAGCGCAGACCGACGCCAGCGTCTGATCGATCGACCAGGCGGCGTTGTAGGCGGGCACCACCACCGACACCAGCGGACGCGCGGTCGCCGGCGCGACCGCTTCAGCGGCGGGCTTCCTCAAGCGTGTTTGAGCCATTCGTGTCCTGAGCTCGCCTGAAAGGCATGGGCGAGCCTCCCCTCCGCTCGTCCAACCGTTCAGCCGGCGACAAGGTTTCACGGATCGGTCGCAACAATTTACGCCCAGCCGGAGTTGTCCGTCCCAGCAGAGCTTACGTACGGGGGATGGTCTGAGAATGCGCTTTTCGGAGCTCGCGCGCCGACTCACCGCGGAGCTGCGGCCCATGCCCTGGGCCGCGCCGGTCATCATATTCCTGGGGCTGATCTGCGCCGCCCTGGAGGGGCTCGGCCTCTACCTGTTCATCCCGCTGGTCCAGAGCATGGGCGGGCAGGACACGGGCGGCGTGGCCCACTTCTTCCACCGGGTGACCGACTGGCTGCCGGAGAAGTACCGGCTGGCGTCGCTGGTGGGCGCGCTCTGCTTGGCCATCCTGCTCAAGAACGTGGTCGGCTACGTCGCCTACTGGGTGGCCCGGGTGGTCGACGGACGCGTGGCCCACCGCATGCGCCTGCGCATATTCGAGCGCACCCTGTGGTCCGGCGCGGACTACGCCGCGGGCCTGAACAAGACCGACATCATCAACACCCTGACCGGCGAATCCTGGCGGGTCGGCTCGGCGCTCGGCATCGGCATGCGGGTGGCGGTCGTCGTCTGCACCTGTGTGGTCTTCGTCACCCTGCTGCTGCTGATCTCGGTGAAGCTGACCTTCCTGGCCGTGGGCGTCCTGCTCGTCGGCGCCCTGGTCACCCAGGCGGTGACCCGCAAGGCCGAGGCCTACGGGGCCGACGTGGTCGAGGCCAACCGCAAGTTCGGCCTGCGCATGTGGGAGAGCGTCGACGCGTTGCGGCTGATCCGCAGCTTCACCCGCGAACCCTACGAGCGCGCCCGCTTCGAGGACCGCTCCGAAGACATCCGCCGCCGGCTGCTGAGGTTGGACATGCTGTGGGCCATCCCCGGCCCGATCGGCGAGACCTTCGGGGTCATGCTGATCGGCGCGCTGATCCTGGCCGCCGGCCAGGTGGGCGGCACCGGCGTGGCCTCGCTCGCGGCCTTCCTGGCGGTGCTCTACCGCCTGCAGGGCCCGGCCCGCGAGCTGGTCGGCAGCAAGGTGGGCTTCGACGGCATCAAGAGCTCGCTGATGGACGTGTTCGGCTACCTCGACCTGACCGAGGTCCCGGCCGTGAAGGACGGCACGCGACGCTTCGTCGGCCTGCAGAACGAGGTCGCCTTCGAGACCGTGTCGTTCAACTATCCGAAGGCCGACCGCCCCGCCGTCCACGACGTCTCCTTCGTCCTGCGCAAGGGCACCACCACCGCCATCGTCGGCCGCTCGGGGGCGGGCAAGTCAACCTTGATCGACCTGTTGTTCCGGTTCCGCGACCCGGTCGCCGGCCGCATCCTGGTGGACGGCGAGCCGCTGGACCGCCTGCGCCTGGACAGCTGGCGCGGCCGGCTGTCGGTGATGTCCCAGGACGTCCACCTGTTCAACGAGACCGCCCGCGCCAACATCGCCTACGGCAAGCTGGGGGCGAGCGACGCCGAGATCGAGGAAGCCGCCCGCATCGCCGGCGCCCACGACTTCATCGCCGCCCTGCCGCGCGGCTACGACACCCCGCTGGGCGACCGCGGCGTGCGCCTGTCCGGCGGCCAGCGCCAGCGCATCGCGCTCGCCCGCACCATCCTGCGCGATCCGGACGTGCTGCTGCTCGACGAGGCCACCAACGCGCTCGACAGCTTCGCCGAGCGCGCCTTCCAGACCGCGCTGGAGCGCTGGGCCAAGGGCCGCACGGTGGTGGTGATCGCCCACCGGCTGTCGACCATCGAGCGCGCCGACCAGGTCATCGTCATGGAAGAGGGCGAGGTCATCGAGCGCGGCACGCCCCAGGAATTGTTGTCCATCAAGGGTTTGTTCGCCGACATGCACGCCATCCAGACCGGCCGCGTGGCCGCCGCCGCCGGGGGAGAGTAATGGCTTACCGATTGGTCGAGCTGGAGCTGACGCGCCCGCTCGCGCCCGTGACTCTCTCGCCTGACGAAGACGGGGTGGGCCTGATCGCCCGCTTCAAGGACCGGCTGGTCGGCTTCACCCTCTGGCACGCCGGACCGGGCGCGACCCTGTCGTCCGAGGACCTGGCCGGGATCGCCGACGCCAAGTTCGGGATCAACGCCCTGACCGAGCGGCTGGCCGACGACCTCCGCCGCGCCCGGCCCGAGCCCGTGCCGCCCGCGCCGAGCCTGACCGTCGCCATCTGCACCAAGGACCGCGCCCAGCGCCTGGAGCGGCTGCTGGGCACGCTGGCCCCGGTGGTGTCCGCGCCGGCCGGCTTCGCCTCGGTCGAGGTCGTGGTGGTCGACAATGCGCCCTCCGACGAGAGCACGCGCGAGGCCGTCGCCCGCTCGCCCGGCTTCCGCTACGTGCGCGAGCCGCGCGCGGGCCTCGACTTCGCTCGCAACCGCGCGCTGACGGCCGGGACCGGCGACCTGATCGCCTATCTCGACGACGACGTGGTGGTCGACCGCGGCTGGCTGAAGGGCCTCTACGACGCCTGGCGCAGCCATCCGGAGGCGGGCGCCTGGACCGGCCTGGTGCTGCCCTTCGAGCTGCGCACCGAGGCGCAGATCCAGTTCGAGCGGCGCGGCGGCTTCGGCCGCGGCTTCAGCCCGCGCGCCTATCGCGCCGACCGGCTGGACAGCCGCCTCTATCCCGTGGACGCCGGCGCCTTCGGGGCCGGCTGCAACATGGCCTTCGACCGCAAGTGGCTGGTCGGCCTCGGCGGTTTCGACGAGGCGCTGGACACCGGCGCGCCGCTGCCCGGCGGCGGCGATCTGGACGCCTTCTACCGGGTGGTGCGCTCGGGCCGGACCCTGGTCTACGAGCCGGCCTATGCGGTCTATCACCAGCACCGCGAGACCATTCCCCAGCTGCGCCGCCAGTACTGGACCTGGGGGCTGGGCTTCATGGCCTTCCTGGCCAAGGCGAAGCGCCACGATCCGCCGCTGAAGGCGCGCCACGCCGGCATGCTGCGCTGGTGGTTCGCCACCGCCACCACCGAGCTTCTCAGCGCGCTCCGGCGCGGGCGCAAGCGCGAGACCGCCTTCGCCGCGGCCGAGCTGTGGGGCGGCGTGCTGGGCGTCGCCGGCGAATACGACCGCTCGCTCAAGCGCGTGCGCCGCATCCGGGAGGGCGTGTCTTGAGCCCGAACCGCACCGAAGCCCCCTGGGCGATCCGCCACGTCGACCTGTCCCATCGCCCCCAGACGTTGTCCGCGCCGCCGGACGGACGACCGGTCTACGCCGTGTTCTGGTGGCGCGAGCTGATCCTGGGCGTGCGCACCTTCGCCGGCGGCGAGCTGCCGGCCAACCGCGCCGACCTAGACGCGATTGGCGCGGGCCTCGCCGCCCAGGTCCTGGCCACCCGCATCGAGGCGCTGGGCGGCCCGGCCCTGCCGGCCGCCGACGGCACGCCGCTGCCC